>DASPFV010000205.1:0-19322 GCA_035620975.1 Vicinamibacterales bacterium | reverse complement strand
GGCTCGAGCCGCAGGACGCGAGAGGAGCTGACGCGTCTCGAGCAGGAAGCGGCCGGCGTCGAGAAACGGTCCGTCTACCCGCGGACGCGAAGCGGACCCGAGCTGGTGCATCCAGTAATCGGGAACGGGCGGCTGCGCGCTTTCCCACCTCACGCCGGGCCTGTAGAGCAGGAAAATGTCCCAGGCATCCTCGGGAAGCCCGAGCGTGTCCCGGTAGCCGTTCACGAGCACCCGCCCCCCATCCCAGTAATGGGTCGCCCGCGCGTCGGGCACTTCGGCAGTGGCAGCGGGGACGTCCCGCTCGACCCCGCGCGACATCGGCACCCACACGACGTAGGTCGGCAGCCTGGCGTCAGCCAGCCGGCTCAGGACCCGGTTCTGCATGTCGGAGGCCCCCCGAAGACAAATGCCTCACGTCGGGGCCACCAGCATCACGATGCGGACGGCGTCGACGTCGCGGTTGAAGTCGACGCGCAGGGGATCGGCGGATGCGGTGATGCTCCGGTACGGCTGCTGACGGGCTGCGCGCCACGACTGACGCGCGAAGACCGCAGCCGCAATCGCCAGCAGGCAGAGGAGCCCGATCAGCTGCGCCGTTCCCCAACGGCCGGTCCACGTCCCGGCCGGCCTCCTATCCATGCTCACCCCCGCAGTATAGCGGCCCCGCGGAAATCGAGGATGATGGAGCCATGCACGCCAACCCCTATGCCGCCGACCTGGGGCCTCGGGATCCCCTCGAGGCGCTCGCCGACACGCCCTCCCGTATCCGCGCGCTGGTCGAGCGCTGGAGCGACGAGCAGTTCGAGCGCAGCTATGCCGCCGGGAAATGGAGCGCCCGGCTGGTCCTGATCCACCTGGCGCAAGCGGAGCTCGCGCTGCCCACGCGCGCCCGTCTCGCCCTCAGCACGCCCGATTACATCGCGCAGCCGTTTTCGCAGGACGAGTGGATGGCGCTCGACCGTACGGCCAGCGCCCGGGCCGCGCTCGACGCCTACACGGCCCTGCGGGGACTCAACCTCGCGATGTGGCGCGCGCTCACGCCCGAGCAGCGTGAGCGGCGATTCCGCCACCCGGAGTACGGCGAGCTGAACGTCGGGTGGATCATGTCCCAGATGGCCGGACACGACATCCACCACCTCAAGCAGCTCGAGCAGATTCGCTGACGTCGAAGCGAGCTTCGGGTTCAAGGTTCAAGCTTCCAGGTTCCAGGGTCCATCGGTACCGGGTCGCAGCGCTGAGAGCTGTCAAGCCTGCAGAGGGGAACGCCGGAAGCGACGGGCGTACCGACGGAACTTCCAACTTGCGGTCGGCGATCCAGGCGAGGCAGCCTGTACTCTGGCACCGCCGCAGCAGGAACCGGGAACCGGAACCAGGCACCTGGAACCAGGAACCGGAACCTGGAACCAGGGCACCTGGCACCTGGAAGATCAGAAGGCCGGCCGCAGGTTGAACTGCCAGAGCCAGCCGCGCCCCGGACGATCGAGCGGGCGCACGTAGTTGATTTCCGCGACCGCAAAACCGAACACGTTGCCGCGGAGCGCCGCGCCCACGCTCACGACGGGCTTGTTGTCGCCTGCAGCGAACCCGCTCCGCTCGCTGCGGCCCCAGGCCACACCGGCGTCCGAGAACAGCACCATCTCCACCGGCAGCGGCCCGTAGAAGCCGCTGCCGCCGAACGCGCCCCAGATGGGCACGCGCAGCTCGGCGTTCGCGACCGCGATGCGGCTGCCGACGAGCCGGTCGAAGGCCGGGCACGAGCCGTCGGGCTGCACGCCGCATTCGCCGGTTTCGAACGACTCCGACTGGTACCCGCGCACGAGACCCGGATAGCCCAGGAAGAGCGTGGGCAGCCTGCCATCCTCCGCGTCCCGGCCGAGCCGCCCGTAGTACATCGCGCGAAACGCGAACGTATACGGCCGGAACGGCATCTGATACGTGCGCAGGTCGGCGAGGACGCCCGTGTAGGTCAGCGATCCGGCCGTCTGCGACAGCTCCAGGCGATGCCGGCTGCCCCGGATCGGACCGGTCGCCCCGAAGATCGAGGTGTCGTAGACCAGCGCCGCGGCCGTCTGGCCGAAGCTGAGGGTGGGGAGCGACCCGAGCTCCTCCTCTTCCTCGAAGATCTGCTGCCCCGTCGAGAGCGCATACAGGCGCGTCGTGAGATCCTCGCTCAGGCCGATGCGCCGGAAGCCGCCTGTGAGCTCGACGCGGCTGGCGCGGCTGAACGGATATGCGATCAGCCCGGTCAGCGCGGTGTCCTGCTGGATCACACGGTATTCGCGCTCGACATAGACGTTCTGCCCATCCACGTTGGCCACGCCGGCCTCGAACCCCCGCGCCACGTATGGCGTCTGGTCGAGTGAGACGCCCCAGTTCCACCGCCGCGTCCGGTTCAGGTAGAACAGCGACCCGCCGAACTCGTCGAAGCGCGACGTCACCTGGGCCGCGGTACCGACCGTGTGGTTG
Source organism: Vicinamibacterales bacterium (assembly GCA_035620975.1). GTDB lineage: Bacteria > Acidobacteriota > Vicinamibacteria > Vicinamibacterales > 2-12-FULL-66-21 > DASPFV01. The sequence goes on along the minus strand of DASPFV010000205.1, from coordinate 16,856 downwards.
CCGAGCATGTCGCTGAACAGGAACGCGACGCTGCCGGCGGCGTACGCTCCGAACGAGTCGGCGCCGACTCCCACCGTCGGCTGGCCCGCATAATCGAGCGAGAGGCGCGGTGAGTACTCCGTGGCCGCGTCGGCCGGCGGTGCCGGCGACAGCCCCAGGGTCGGATTGTTCACCGTGTTGAATACAGGACCCTGCCCCGTGCGACGCGGCGGCAGGACCGCCGCGTTGCGCGGCAGCTCGACGAGCGGCCCTCCCGCCAGCTGCTCGTCGCTCTCGATCGCGTAGATGTTGTAGCCGTCGTCTTCGTAGGCGCTGAAGACGAGGCGGCCCCCCGCGTACGACATCGCCGGGCTGAGCGCCGTGATCCCGCTGGCTCCCGTGAGCAGGTTCGTGACCTGTCTCGTCTGCCCTCCGTCGACGTCCATGCGATAGACGTTCGTGACGCCTTCCCGATCCGACAGGAAGTACAACGCCCGGCCGTCCGGCGTCCACTGGGGCCCTGTGTTCTTCGCGTCCGCGAACCCGCCGAGCTCGCGGATGCCTCCCGAGCCGACATCGACGATGCCCAGCCGCAGCGGCCCGGACGAGACGCGGTCGAGGTCGGTCGTGAACCGATCCGTGCTGAACGCAATCAGCCGGCCGTCAGGCGACCAGTCGGGCTCCATGTCGGCGAACGCGTCCTCGGTGAGACGTTTCAGCGCATTCGCCTCGAGATCCCAGACGAACAGATCGGTGAACCCCCCTGACATGCCCGAGAAGGCAATCGCGCGGCCGTCCGGGGACCATGCCGGGTTCACGATCTCGTCGACCGCTTCAATCCGGATCTCACGCTCCCGCCGACCGCTGTCGACGTCGACGATGGTGAGCACCGCCTGCCCGCGGCTGATGCCGGGAAAGACGAACCGCTTGCCGTCCCGGTCCCAGGCGCCGGTCGATGAGAGGAACTGCAGGGTCTCGTAATGCGGATCGGTTGCCGTATCCGTGATCTTCCGGATGATCTCTCCGGTACGCGCATCGGCCAGGTACAGGTCGATCGAGAACAGATCGCGCTCCGAGAAGAAGACGAGGCGCGAGCCGTCCGGGCTGAGCTCGGGACTGACGTTCGTCCCGCCGCCCTGTTTCTCCCTGTGAATCAGCGGCCGCGCGATGTCCGCCGGCAGCCGCGAGGCCTCGGCAATCGGCCGATATGCGTCGAACACGGCGGCATGCCACTCCCTGGACAGCGTCTTCGTGTCGGTCTGGAGGATGCCTTCGATCGCCGCCACATAGGAGGGCTGCCGCCCCGCTGCGGCGCGCAGCATCAGGCCCACGGCCTCGTCGCCGTAGCGGCCGGCGATGTAGGCCCAGAGGGCCTGGCCGTAGCGATACGGGAAGTACCGTGGATTGTCGAGATCGTCGATGTCGGGCAGGCGCTCGCGCCGGGCCGCCTCCCGCATCCACATCGCCGTGTGCGGGTCGACGGGCCCGACCGACAGGTACTCGGCCATGCCTTCGATGAACCAGAGCGGCAGGCCGAGCGCTCCCGCCGTTCCGGCGCTCACGTTGGTGCCGGTGATGTCGTACTGGAAGGCATGGACGAGCTCGTGCCCGAGGACGTGGTCCGTCGCTTCGATCGGACCCGCGAACGGGAGGACGATTCGACGCTTGAAGGCTTCGGTGACCCCGCCGGTCCCCTCGCCGATATCGCCCATGATCGCGTTGGTCTGCCGGAAGTGGGAGCCGCTGGCGTAGAGAATGAGCGGCTGGCGACCGCGGAGCTGGTGGTCGAGGATCGTGGAGATCCGCGTGTACCAGCGCTCGGCCATACGCGCGGCCATCCGTGCCGCCGCTTGCTCCTCCGGGTAGTAGTAGATGTCGAAGTGATCAGTCTTCAGCACGCGGAAGTCGAACGACCGGTACTGGACCTTGTTCTGACCGAAGTAGGTCCCCTGCGCGGATGCGACCGCGGGAGCCGTGAGCAGGAGGCACAAAGCCGTGACGAGGAACTGTCCCTTCATGAGAGAGCCAGCGTGCAACCTCGGTGCCCGGCGCGCCTCGGCTCCGCGGCCCTTCTGCTACACTCCGACTGATGCGTGCCCTTTACCTCATCCTTCCCATCCTCTGCATCCTGGCGATCGCCTACCGCTACTACAGCGCGTTCATCGCCGCGCGGATTATGGCGCTGGATGACAGCCGCACGACCCCCGCGCACCTGCGTAATGACGGCCAGAACTACCATCCCACGCACCGGCTGGTCCTCTTCGGACACCACTTCGCGGCGATTACGGGAGCGGGGCCGCTCATCGGGCCGGTACTCGCGGCACAGTTCGGGTTCGCGCCCGGGCTCATCTGGCTCGTCGCGGGCGTCTGCCTCGGCGGCGCTGTCCACGATTTCGTCATTCTGTGGGCGTCTGTCCGCCGCGGAGGACGGTCGCTCGCCGACATCGCCCGAAGCGAGATCGGGCCGGTGGCAGGCGCTACCGCCGCTGTCGCCATCCTCTTCATCATCGTCATCGCGCTTGCCGGGCTCGGCCTGGCGGTCGTGAACGCGCTGCACGAGAGCGCCTGGGGCACTTTCACGATTGGGGTGTCGATTCCCCTCGCCCTGTTCATGGGCCTCTACATGTACAGGTTCCGGAAGGGACGCATCGCGGAGGCCACGGTGATCGGCGTCATCGGGCTGCTGCTGGCGGTCATTCTCGGCAAGCCGCTGGCGGCCTCGGCCCTGGGGCCCTGGTTCACGCTCTCGCGCGAAGAGCTCATCGTCGCGATGGCCGCCTACGGCTTCGTGGCGTCGGTGCTGCCCGTCTGGATGCTGCTCTGCCCGCGCGACTACCTCAGCTCCTTCATGAAGATCGGGACCATCGCCTTCCTGGTCCTGGCCGTAATGATCGTGAATCCGACGCTGCAGATGCCGGCCTTCTCCCAGTTCACCGCCGGGGGCGGTCCCATCATCCCAGGCCCGCTCTACCCCTTCGCCTTCATCACGATCGCCTGCGGCGCCATCTCCGGGTTCCACGCGCTGATCTCGTCGGGGACCACCCCGAAGATGATCGATCGCGAGTCGGACATCCGCCCGATCGGGTACGGCGCGATGCTGATCGAAGGGGTGGTCGGGATTGTCTCGCTGATTGCGGCCACCGCCATGTTCCCCGGCGACTACTTCGCCATCAACACGCCGCCCGCGACGTTCGCGAACCTGGGCATCCCCGTGGTCAACCTGCCGGAGCTCGAGTCAGCGGTCGGTGAGACGGTCGCCGGTCGACCGGGCGGTGCGGTGTCGCTGGCCGTGGGCATCGCGCAGATCTTCACGGCGCTGCCGGGCATGCGTGGGCTGATGGACTACTGGTACCACTTCGCCATCATGTTCGAGGCCCTCTTCATCCTCACCACCATCGATACCGGCACGCGCGTGGCGCGGTTCCTCGTCCAGGAGTTCCTCGGCCAGTTCTACGCGCCGATGGCACGGCAGGAGTGGTTGCCCGGGTCGGTGGTCTCGACGCTGGCGGTCGTGACCGCCTGGGGATACTTCATCTGGACTGGCAGCATCAGCACGATCTGGCCGATGTTCGGGATTGCCAACCAGCTCCTTGCCTCGGTGGCGCTCGCGGTGGGCACGACCATCATGATCAACATGGGCAAGGCCCGGTACGCCTGGGTGACGCTCGTGCCGCTGGCGTTCGTCGCGACGACGACGCTCACCGCCGGTGTGCTCAGCGTGCGCGACAACTTCTGGCCGATGGCCACCGGGCCGGCCAGCCAGCTCCACTTCCAGGGCTACCTGAACACTGGCCTCACGGTCATGATGATGACCTGCGTGGTCGTCATTCTCGCCAACGCGGTCTGGCGATGGACCCGCGTGCTGAGCGGTCGCGCGCAGACGGCGGCGGTAACGGGGTGACGCTTCGCGGGTTCCAGGTTCCAGGTTCCAGGTTTCCAGGTTCCAGGTTCCGCTTTCTACCAGCCCCGGCAGCCGCTCGCGTCTCCCAGGCTCTTCACGTAGTCGCGCGGCGCACCTGCGGCGTTGACCACCCGGAAGGCGCACGCGTCGTCCGGCGTGGGATCGGAGGCGAAGGTGTCGTGGGGCGAGGCGTCGCTCCACTGAAGTGCGTGCGCGATGACGAACCCGTAGCCACGCGGGAACTCGGCTTCGAACGTCACGTCCGTCGAGCCGCGCCGCGGGACGTCGACGACGGCTGTCCGCCAGTCGGGACGCCTGACCGCGTCGTCCGCAACCGTATAGGACACCTGCACCTTGGCCACGTCGGCGGTACCGTTGTTGCGGACCGTGACCGTGACAGTCGAGCGGTACGCGCGAGCCGGATCGGGGGCCGAGATGACGATGTCGCCGGGCGCGATCGCGACGTCGCCCGACGGCCAGGATTCGCGCGGCCCGGATACGATCTCGAGGAATTCCGCGAGGGTCGATGCGGCTGCGCCACTGTGCGCCGAGTTGATGCCCTCCACGACCGGCGGGTTCACGCGCCACTCCGGGCCCGCCTCCGTGAAGCGGAGATTCCCGGTTTTGAACCAGATCCGGAAGATCTCGCCGGAGTGCTCGAACCACGCGACGGAGCACAGGTCGCCCGACCGGGGCACGCGGCCGGTGTCCTCCAGGCGCTCGGAGCAGAACTGCGACATCCAGTCCACCGGCCGCTTCCCCTTCGGATCTCCGCCGTTGACGAGTCTCAGCAGCCACGCGCCGAACGGGAGATCCGGGAGGCCCTCGGCGAATGCGCCGGCGCTCGCCGTGGCGGGCGCCGTCAGGAGCGACGAGATCGCGTCGGCGGGCGCATCAGGATCGAAGAGGGCGTAGGACAGCTCGGGGAGATCGCGCACCTCGGTCCAGCGGCGATCGTCCGGACCCCCGAACACCAGATGGGCGCGAACGCGGACCCGGTGCACGCCGGGCGTCGATGCGCCGGGCGGCAGCAGGGTGTCGATCCGGCCGCCCCACCGGGTGCCAGTCCCGATGCGGCCCGCGGGCACGAACTCACGGCCGTCGACTGCCGCGTGGAGCATCGCTTCGAACGGCACGGGCCGTGGAAGCCGGAGCACCTGCCGCGCATCGATCGTAATCGCCGGAAGGTCGGTGATCGGGCTCACCGGCCGGCTGGCCGTGGCGATCAGGGGGAATGCGGCCCGCGAGGCCAGCCGCTCGATCTCCTCGTCGCCGCGGGCGATCGCATCGCTCACGGCGATTTGCAGGTGCTGGCCCTCGTCGTGCGTCGCTCTCGACGGCTCCCCGGTGGCGATGAGCCGCTCGAGGGCTGCGAGCAACGCCGCCCGCGCCTCCGAGACGTCCTGCGTCTGCCCCGAGGCCGAACCGGCCACGAGAAGCAGACCCGCCACGATCACCCCGATTGCCGGCATGCGGGTCCCGCAGCAAGAAGTGAACCGTCCCTGCTCGCGCAGCTGCCCCCAAAACCGCTCGTCTCGCCAACCGGACCCTGCAGACCCTGTAAGGGAACCCACGAATCCGACACGCAACTGCAGACACAAAACACAAAAAAAGAAGGGGCGCAGCTCACCGCCGCACCCCTCCAAGAACCTCGAGCCCTGAACCTGGAACCTGGAACTTCGAACCTGGAACCCGGAACCTTGAAGCTTGAACCCTGAACCTTGAACCCCTAGAGCGTCCACCCCGCCCGGTACTGCCGGGTGAGGAACTCGTTCGGATCCACCACCTTCTCGCTCCGGCCGGACCCCTGCGTCACCCTGTTCGTGACTTTCATGTTGGCGCCGTCATAGTGAATCCTGCCTCCGGCGCGCAACGAGACGATGCCGAGCAGCATCACCTCGGTGAGCGAGGCGGCGTAGTCGAAGGGGCAGGAGATCTCCTGCTTGCCCTTGATGGCATCGACCCAGTTCAGCTCGTGCAGCTCGTGCGGGATTCGCGGCAGCACCGGCTTCGGCGGCTTCTCGGTCTCATTGCGCGAGTCGGGGAGGAACCGCGGGTTCTCGCCGTAGGTGTCCTGCAGCAGCTTCCCCTTGCTGCCGATGTAGAGGATCCCGCCCTCGCCATTCAGCTGCTCGTCGCCCATCTCCTCGGGCTTGGCCGGCGTGAACCCGCCGTCGTACCAGGTCAGCTTCACGGCCGGCATCTTGCCCCTGGCGGGGAAGTCGTAGTACGTCGTCGTCGCGTGAGGGAAGCAGACCCCGTTGAACGGCGTCGACTTCGTCTCGATTGTGGAGGGCAAGCCGAGCTTGAGCGACCAGAACGGGTGGTCGATGAGGTGGGCGCCCATGTCGCCGAGTGCGCCCTGTCCCCAGTCGACCCAGCCGCGCCAGTTGAAGGGGTGATAAAGCGGGTGGTACTCCACGGGCGGCGCCACTCCGAGGAAGAGGTCCCAGGACAGCCCCTCCGGGATGGGGTAATTCCCGGCGAGTGCGGCAGCAAGGCGCCGCTCGACGCCCGGGCCGTTCCAGCGGAGCGGCTGCTGCGGGTTCTCCGCCATCGGCATCGGCCGGGGCACCCCCTGCGGCCAGAAGCCCAGCGGCCGGTTGGTCCAGACGTGGATCTCGCGGATGTCGCCGATGGCGCCGCTGGTGAGGTACTCGTAGCCGAGGCGCGCCTCGTCGCGCGAGTGACCCTGGTTACCCATCTGTGTGACGACCTTCGTCGTCTTCGCCTTCTCCGCGAGCATCCGCGCCTCGTGCACCGACCAGCAGAGCGGCTTCTGCACGTAGACGTGCTTGCCGAGGTCCATCGCGGCGAGCGCAATCGGCGCGTGCATGTGGTCCGGGGTGGCGACGATGACCGCGTCGAGGTCCTTCTGTTTCTCGAGCATCACGCGGTAATCGGCGTATTGCTGGAGTTTCGGTATCTGTTCGTCCGCGAAGAGCTTCAGGTTGGCCGCGTTGTCGGGACGCGGCCGCTTCTCGTTCGCGGCCATCTGGGCTGCCGACGGCTCACGGCGCCGGCGCCCGCCCTGCCCTGCCATGGCTCCTCCGCCCCCTCCTACGACCGGCGGCGGCGCCGCCGCCATCTCCTGCCATCGCTTGAGGCGGCCTTCGATGAGCTCCTTGTCCACGTCGCAGATGGCCACGATGTTCTCGCCCATCACTGCGGTGGTATTGCTGCCGCCCATCCCGCCGATGCCCACCGTGGCGATGTTCACGGTGTCGCTCGGCGCCTGGAAGCCGCGGCCGAGCACGCGGCGCGGGACGATGACGAAACCGGCGCCGGTCAGCGCGGCCGTGGTGACGAAATCGCGGCGGGTGATGCCGCCAGCCGGGGCCGGGGGCGCATCGTTCCTGGTGTCTCTGTCGCTCATGGGCTGTCTCCTCTGGCCAGGCAGTACGCCCAGCATTCTACCGCCAAAGCCGGATGGCCGTGTTGACCCCGGAGCCCGGCGATTGGTCTAATACGCGTCCCATGACCAGTGTGCGCTTCCGGCTGTCCGTAATGATGCTCCTGGAGTACTTCGTCTGGGGGTCCTGGTTCGTGACGATGGGGACCTACCTGGGCCAGACGCTCGGGTTCACGGGAGGGCAGATCGGCCTGGCCTACGGGGCCACGGCCATCGCGGCGATCGTCTCGCCGTTCTTCATCGGCGTCGTGGCGGACCGGTTCTTCGCATCCGAGAAGCTGCTCGCGGTCCTCCATCTCGTCGGCGGCGTGCTGATGTGGCTCGTCTCGACGCAGACGCAGTTCGCCACGTTCTACCCGCTCCTCATCGCCTATGCGCTCTGCTACATGCCGACGCTCTCGCTGACCAACTCGGTGGCGTTCCACCACGTGGAGAACCCGGCGCGGGACTTCCCGCTCATCCGGGTGCTCGGAACCATCGGCTGGATCCTCGCCGGCATCATCGTCGGACGCGTGCTGCAGGCCGACGCCGAGGCGACCCCGCTGCGGCTCGCCGCCTGGTCCTCGTTCGCGATGGGGCTGTTCTCGTTCCTGCTGCCGCACACGCCGCCCAAGGGGGCGGGCGGGCCGTTCTCGGTGCGCGACGCGCTGGGCCTCGACGCGCTGCACCTGCTCCGGGACCGCAGCTTCGCCGTGTTCATCGTGGGGTTCTTCCTGCTGTGCGTGCCGCTGCAGTTCTACTACGCCTTCACGAACGTGTTCCTGAACGAGATCGGGGCTCCCAACCCGGCGTTCATCCAGACGTTCGGCCAGATGAGCGAGATCCTGTTCATGGTGATGCTGCCGATCTTCCTGACGCGCCTCGGGATCAAGTGGATCATGATCGTCGGCATGGGCGCCTGGGCCGTGCGTTACGTGTTCTTCGGTTACGGCGACGCCGGGCAGGGGATGTGGCTGATCTACCTCGGCATCATCCTCCACGGCATCTGCTACGACTTCGTGTTCGTGAGCGGCCAGATCTACACCGACCAGCAGGCCGGCGAGAAGGTGCGCGCGGCCGCCCAGGGCTTCCTCAATTTCGTGACCAACGGCGTGGGCTTCTTTCTCGGCGCGTTCGTCTCGGGCCAGGTCGTCGACGCCTTCCGGCTCGCCGACGGGACGCACGACTGGCGGAGTATCTGGATGGTGCCCGCGGCCGCAGCCGTGGCGATCATGGTGGGCTTCGCCCTGCTGTTCAGGAAGCCGCGCGCGGAGGTCGCACCCGCGCGCGTCTAGCCGGCCGCCCTGTCTTGCCGCTATTTCGGGGAGGCCGCGAGCTTCGGATCGAACGAGCGGACGAGCCGGGCGAGCTCCTGGATCTCGGCCTTCGTGAACTTGTCCTTGTTCGGCAGCATGGGCGTCCCCGGCACCCCGTCGGTGATCGTCTTCGCGATGGCCGCCAGGCTGCTGCCGTGCTTCCACTCCCCGTCGGCGAGGCTCATGTTCGGCAACGGGGACTTGCCTTCGGGGCCATGGCAGGGCTGGCAGGTCCTCTCGTAGTTCTCGAGCGCCTTGGCCCTGGCCGCCGAGGGCTTCGGGTTCGGCGCAGGCTTCTGGGCCGACACGCCCGAAGCATGGATCGCCGCGAGCGCCAGCACGAACGGAACCGCGAACAACTGAATACGCACGGCGACTCCTCCGCTTCTTTCTCCCTTCGTGCCTCCGGCCTTCCGCCGGCCGTCCACTTCTGCCACCTCAGACGGAGCTCTGCAGCGCACGCGCTTCCAGTTCCTTGCGCCTGGAAAGAAGCGCGCCGACGTAGCAGAGCCCGATCGCCACGAGCAGCCAGCGGAAGCCCGTCAGCAGCGACAGGTACTCGCTCACACCGCCGACCATCGCGCCCAGCAGGTTCGTCCCGTAGTCCCGCGCCAGTGAGGTCGACCGCTTGATCGCCGACCCGAACAGGAGGCCCGCGCAGATGATCGGGCTGAACATCAGGATCGCATAGAACAGCGACTCGGCGGCCCGGCTGTCGAAGGCGACCCGGCCCACCGGAATCGCGTAGTTCAGGCCCAGCAGCCCCAGCAGCACCGCGCCGACCGCCCACGGGCGGGTGATCTCGACCCGCGAGACGACGAAGTTCGCCGCCAGCGCCATGGTGAGCACCGAGGCGATGGCAAGGGAGGCCACGACCCACGTCGACCCCCAGAGCAGCGCGAACTGCGTGATCGATCGGGTCTCCAGCATCATGAATCCGGCACCGAGCAGGAAGAACTGCCAGGACCAGCGGCCGGCCTGGCCCCTGACCGTCGCGGTGACGACGACGGCCGAGACCACCAGGATGAGCAGCAGAGCCCAGAGGTAGTGGTCCGGCACGTGCCGGTGCCGGAGATAGAGGAAGGGCCAGTCGTCGCTGGCCGGCTCGATGGCGCCATCGCGCTCGTGAATCCGGGCCGGGCTCGGGTCGTGCGACTGGCCGAAGGCGGTGACGCGATCGGGGATCTCGACGTCCGGGCTCAGCGTCCGGAGCCTGGGCCCCGCCATCAGGACGCCGAGGTACGCGCGCGCCTCGTGCACGTGGACGCGCGGCTCCTGGCCGAACGCCGCGGCCATCGAGTTGGCGAGCCGATCGACCAGCCACGGCTCGCGGAAGTAGTTGTAGACGACGAGCAGGCCGTCGGGCTTCAGCCGATCGCGAACGGCACGGAAGGACTCCTCGGTGAACATATAGCTCTCGAGCCTCACGCCCGAGAAGCTCGACTGCATCGTCAGCGAGTCGATGAGCGCGAACACCACCAGGTCGTACTGCCTGGTCGTCGTCCTCAGGAAGTGCCGCGCGTCGTCGTTGACCACCGTGACGCGCGGATCCTGGTACGGGCGATCGGGGTGCTGCGCCCGTCCCAGGCGAAGGATGACGGGATCGATCTCGACGGCATCCACGCGCTTCGCCCCGTGGCGAAGGGCGGCGGCCACGTCGGTGCCCGACCCGGCGCCCAGGATCAGGATGTCCTCGAACGTGTCGCCGAAGGCCATGTACGGCCACTGGTAGAAGTACTCCTTCTGATCGACCGGCGCCATCGACTGGTGGAAGATGTTGTTGACCTCGACAACTGTATCGGCGCCTTCCTGGCCGACGGTGATCTTGTAGTAGGGGGACCAGATGGCATCCCTCGCGAGCAGGTGGACGAGCACCAGCGATGCCCCGAGCAGCGCCACGTTGAGCGCGGTGACGGACCTCGGCGCGGAGTCGAGCCTCGTGGCGTGCGGCCGCGGATCGGCTGGCGACGGACCCGGTCCGCTGCGCGTGAAGAGCAGCGGCAGCGCCGCCGCGAAGCCGATTCCGAACCACCACGTCGGCGACAGCTCCGCCCACGAGATCACGCCGAACGCGAGCACCCCGGCGAGGCTGCCCAGCAGATTCACCGTGTAGCCGCGCAGCGGCGGGAGCGTGGCCATTTCCCGGCCCATGCGCTGCGCGAGGGTCACGAAGAGCGCCGCCACGACGACGAACAGCAGCGGCAGGAGCAGCGTGCTCTCGACCAGCACCACGGGCTCGGCCGTTCCGCTGGAGAAGTAGAGGCTGCCCGATGCGGGAACGGAGACTTCCAGGCGGAAGAAGTAGACCGCGCCAATCACCACGGCCTGCAGCAGCGGAAACCACGTGAAGAGCCGCCGCCTGGAGGAGGCGAGCAGGCAGCCGACTCCGATGCCCAGGAAGCTGGCGAGCAGGATGAAGTTCGAGAAGTACGCGAGGAGCCGGATGTAGGCCGGCATCCACCGGATGAGCGCGACTTCGAGGAACAGGACCAGGAACGACGCGAGAAAGGTCCTGAGTTGACGACCGTCGTGTGTCATGCGGTGAGAGGCGTGGCGGCGGGTCGAGCCGTATCCTGCGGCTGCGACGCGCGTGCGGGCGGCAACCTCCCCATGATACGTCCTCGGCGCCCGGCCGTCGCGTGGGAGGCTATTTCAGACCCTGTAGGAATCACCGAACCTGTAGTCCGCGAGCAACACCCATCCGTGTTATTCCGTGTTTTTCCGTGGCCCGTGTTGTTCCGTGTTCTTCCGTGGCCCGTGTTGTTCAGTGTTGTTCCGTGGCGCTAGTCGGCCGTGTCGAGGCCAAGCTTCGCGAGCGCCTCGCGCGGGCAGCCGGTCCACTCGGGCACGAAGGTGTTCCCGATGTAGGCCAGGTCCTTGATGCCCATGCGGCTCGTCCAGAACCCGCTCGACGTCAGATCGCGGAAGTTCCTAAAGAACGCCTGTCCCTGCCGCCGCGCGGGATCCTCCTCGATTCCTGAGATGGCGTCGACGATCTCGCCACGCTGCGCCGGCGTGCAGTCGGCGAACGTCCTGTCGAACCGCTGCAGCGCATCGTGGTCGAGCCACGCGAGCCCGCCGCGCATAGGCACCTGCCGCGCGGGCATGTCGATCATGATGAAGTCCATGAACTCGGGCACGCCGGCGTCGCTCGCGCTGCCCGAGCGCTCGTCGGCGGGGATGATCATGTCGGCGAGGATGCGCACGGTGGCGTACTCGTGTTGCGTGAAGAACTTCGGCTTGAACGCGGCGCCCGTCCGACGGGCCGTCTGGCGCGCCGTCTGCGCCTGCTGGTGGGCGTGCTGTGCCTCGGCCTCGGTGAGCGCCACGCCAGCCGCCACGGGCACCGTTCCGAGTACTTTCAGCGCGTCGCGACGATTCAGTCGATCCATCTGTGTCTCCTGTCCCCGCGTTGTACCCATTTCGTGCCGGGCGGCTCTGCAGCCTGTCCGGCCGCGACTGCCCGGCACGCTCACACCGCCCCTGCCTTCCGCTGCTCCACGATGTACTCGCTCGTTCTGAGTGCGAGCGCCAGGATCGACCAGGTGCAGTTCTTGTCGGGATTCGAGACCATCGGACCGCCGTCGGTGACGAACACGTTCCGGCAGTCGTGCGCCTGGCAGTGGGCGTTGAGGACGGACGTCGCCGGGTCGTTGCCCATCCGCGTGACCCCGACCTCGTGGATGATCCGGCCGCCCGGCGCAATCCCGTACCCCTCCTCGCGCGTGGGCATCGGCGAGAGGGAGATGCCTCCCATCTCGTCGATGATGGCGCGGAAGGTCTCCTGCATGTGCTTCGCCTGATTGATTTCGTGATCGCTCCACTTGAAGTGGAACCGGAGCACCGGAATCCCCCACTGGTCGACGACCGACGGGTCGAGCTCGCAGTAGCTGTCCGGGTTGGGGATCATCTCGCCGCGGCCGGCGAAGCTCACGGTCGCGCCGTAGAACGCGCGGTAACTGTCCTTGAGGCCCTTGCCGTAGCCGGGCGCCGACGGCGGCCGTCCCGAGCCCTGCACGCCCGTGTAGTTGTGGATGCCGCCCATGAACCCGAAGTTCGGCATGCGCCGGCCGCCCCCGGGCTCGATGTGGTACCCGCGCGGGAAATCGAGCTTGCGGTTGTCGAGCCACCAGGGCATGAAGATGTGCATACCGCCCACGCCGTCTTCATTGTGCGGCACCTGTTCCATCAGCTTCGGGATCACGCCGGCCACGCTGAGCCCCGTCGAGTCTGTCAGGTACTTCCCGACGTTCCCCGACGAGTTCCCGAGGCCCTGCGGGAACTTCGACGACTTCGAGTTGAGCAGGATGCGGGCCGACTCGCAGGCGCTGGCCGCGAGTACGACGATCCGGGCCCGGACGTGGTTCTCGCGTCGGCTGGCCTTGTCGATGTACGTCACTCCGTTGGCGAGCCCGGCCTCATCCACCGTGACCTCGCGCGCCATGGCATTGGCAACGATGGTCAGACGCTTGGTATCGAGCGCCGGTGGAATCAGCACCGACGGGGACGAGAAGTTCGAGTGGGTGGAGCAGCCGCGCCCGCACTGGCCGCAGTAATGGCACGCCGGCCGCCCGTTGAGGGGCTTGGTGATAATCGACAGGCGGCTGGGGATGCAGGTGATCTTCAGGCGGTCGGCGGCCTGCTTGATGAGCAGCTCGTAGCACCGGGGCCTGGGCGGCGGCATGAACACGCCGTCCGGATCGTTGTGCAGGCCTTCGTTGCTGCCGAAGATGCCGATCATCGCGTCGATGCGGTCGTAGTACGGCTTCAGGTCCTCGTAGGTGATGGGCCAGTCGTCACCCAGGCCGTCGAGCGTCTTGCGCCGGAAATCGTCCGGGCCGTACCGCAGCGAGATCCGCCCCCAATGGTTGGTGCGCCCGCCGAGCATGCGCGAGCGGAACCAGTCGAACGTGGTGCCGGGGGCCATCGTGTACGGCTCGCCTTCCAGCGTCCAGCCGCCGAGCGCGCCATCGAACTCGCCGAAGTGCCGCTCGGGCGTGGCCGCGCCGCGCCGCGGCGTGTCGTAGGGCCAGGCGAACATCGCTGAGTCCTTCGCGGAGTCCCACATCGGCCCCGCCTCGAGCATGACCACGCTGGCCCCCGCCTCGGTGAGTACCCTGGCGGCCATCCCCCCGCCGGCCCCCGAGCCGATGACGCACACGTCGTAAATCGTGCGGTTCCTGACGATTTGCACAGCTGGCCTCCCCTCCGGACTTCAGGAGCGCCGATTGTATCCGCGCCCGACCCCGGGCGGAAGGGCGGCCCGCGATCCGGGGTAAGATGCGCGGATGCCGCGGACACGCCTGCCGCTCCTGCTCCTGCTGCTGCTCCTTGTCACGGCCATCCCCAGCATGGCCGAGTTCTACGTCGACTGGCTGTGGTACCGCGAGGTGGGCTACGAGCAGGTGTTCCTGCGCACGCTCTCGGCCCGCGCCTCAATCGGGCTGCTCACCGGTCTGGTCGCCTTTGCCGTGCTGTGGGTGAACCTGCGCCTCTCGCTGGCCGCACTCCGCCGGCGCGAGTTCGTCATCACGACGCCGGAGGGTCCGCGCGTCATCACGGTCGAGACGGGCCGCCTGCGGACGCTGGCCTACGTGCTCGCCGGCATCGTCTCCGTCTTCATCGGGCTCTTCTCGGGATCGCAGTGGGAGACGTGGCTCTACTACATCTACGCCACGCCCTTCGGGCGCGTCGATCCCGTCCTCGGCCGCGACATCGGCTTCTACGTGTTCAGCCTGCCGATGCTCAACCTCCTCCACGGCCTCGCCCTGACGACGCTGGTCCTCGCGACGGCCGGCTCGCTGGCGGGCCACGTCGCGTCGGGCGCGGTGGGGCTCGATCCGACGCAGGGGTTCTTCGCGACCCGGTCGGCGCGGCGGCACCTCGCCGTCCTGCTGGCGGCGGTGCTCGCCGTGCTGGCGTTCGGAGCGTGGCTGCGCGTCCCGGACCTCCTGACGTCTCCGTCTGGCGTGGTCACGGGCGCCACCTACGTCGACGTGCACGCGCGGATGCCCGCGTTCCGGCTTCTGATGGTCGCGGCCATCCTGGGTGCGGCGCTCGCGCTCTACCAGGCCACCGTCCCGCGCTTCTGGCCGATCGGCGCCGCGATCGGCCTCTACGCCGTCGTCACGTTCGGCGGCGGCGCCTACGCCGCGATCATCCAGCGGTTCGTCGTGGGGCCGAACGAGCAGGTCCGCGAGACGCCGTACATCATCCACAACATCCAGGCCACGCGCGAGGCGTTCGCGCTCGACCAGGTCGACGAGCGGCCGCTGTCGGGCGAAGCGCGACTGACGCGCGGCGATCTCGATCGCAACACGTCGACGATCGAGAACGTGCCGCTCTGGAACGATCAGCCCCTGCTCGACACCTTCGGCCAGATTCAGGAAATCCGGACCTACTACGACTTCGTGTCGGTCGACAACGACCGCTACACGATCAACGGCCGATACCGCCAGATCATGCTCTCGGCGCGCGAGCTGAACTCGTCGAGCCTGCCGAGCCGCACGTGGATCAACGAGCGCCTGACCTTCACCCACGGCTACGGCCTGACGCTCGGGCCGGTCAACGAGGTGACGCCGGAGGGCCTCCCCGTGCTGTTCATCCGCGACCTGCCGCCGACCTCGACGGTCGACCTGAAGGTCTCGCAGCCGGCTCTCTACTACGGGGAGCTGTCGAACGATCACGTGTTCGTGCGGACGAAGACCCAGGAGTTCGACTACCCGCGCGGCGACGACAACGTCTTCACGAGCTACGAGGGGGAGGGGGGCGTGCCGATGACGGGCCTGTTCCGCCGCCTCATGTTCGCGCTCCGCTTCCGTTCGACCGACACGTTCTTCTCGCCCAACCTGACCGCCGAGAGCCGCGTCATGATGCACCGGCGGATCCGGGACCGCGTCGGGCGCATCGCGCCGTTCCTGACGTTCGACCCCGATCCCTACCTCGCCATCTCCAACGGGCGGCTGATCTGGATCCAGGACGCATACACGACGACACATCGGTATCCGTACTCGAGCGCCGTTCCGGGCGCCAACGTCAACTACATCCGGAACGCGATCAAGGCCACCGTAGACGGGTATCACGGCACGACGACGTTCCACCTGCTCGACGCGAACGATCCGATCGCCCGGACGATCAGCAAGGTCTTTCCGGGGCTCTTCCGGCCGATCGGCGAGATGCCCGAGGATCTGCGTACGCGGCTGCGCTATCCGCAGATGATCTTCTCGATCCAGGCGGCGATGTTCGCGACCTTCCACATGACGAACCCGGCGGTCTTCTACAACCGCGAGGATCAGTGGGAGATCCCGGCGTTCGACGTGGGCGGGCAGTCGCTCCGGATGGAGCCGTACTACACCATCATGAAGCTGCCGGGAGAAGAGGGCCCCGAGTACATCCAGATGCTGCCGTTCACGCCGCGGCAGAAGGACAATCTCGCCGCGTGGATGGTCGCCCGCAGCGACGGCGAGCACTACGGGCGCCTCGTCGCGTTCCAGTTTCCGAAACAGACGGTCATCTTCGGCCCGCGGCAGATCGCGGCGCGAATCAGCCAGGACCAGGTGATTGCCCCGCAGATCACGCTCTGGAACCAGCAGGGGTCCGAAGTCATCCAGGGGACCCTGCTCGTCATCCCGATCGAATCCTCGCTCATCTACATCCGGCCGCTGTACTTGCGGGCGGCCGGCGGCCGCATCCCCGAGTTGAAGCGCGTGATCGTCGCGCACCAGAACCAGATCGTCATGGAAGAGACGCTCGACGAAGCGCTCGATCGCCTGTTCCCGACCGACGGCGGTCCACGGCCGGCTACGCCGACGCAGCCGGAACAGCTCGAGCCGGCCGAAGCGCAGCCGCCCGCGGCCGGCGGCGCCGTCGACGTCCTCGCCCAGCGCGCGCGCGAGCACTACGAGCGGGCGATCCGCGCCCAGCGCGAAGGGAACTGGGCGCAGTACGGCGAGGAGATCCGCCGGCTCGGCGAGATCCTCGAGCAGATGTCGCGCCGCCGGCAGTAGGCCACGAACGGATACAGGATCAGTCCGTGTTGGTCCGCGTCCCGCCACGGACGAACACCGACGAACACGGACCGTTCCCGTACACCAGATCCGGTCGTTGTCCGTGTCCCGTCCGTGTTGTTCCGTGGCCCGCCACGGACGAACACGGACGAACACGGACCGTTCCCGTACACTAGATCCGGTCTTTGTCCGTGTCCCGTCCGTGTTGTTCCGTGGCCCGCCACGGACGAACACCGACGAACACGGATCGTTTCCGTCCACCA
>DASPFV010000204.1:0-12198 GCA_035620975.1 Vicinamibacterales bacterium | reverse complement strand
CACTCCGGTCGTGCTTGATCCGGCCGCCGCCGTTCCCCAGAGCCGCCGCTGCGCGGCGGCCCCGCGCCGTTGAGCAGGACGCCGCGACCGAAGCGGCTTGTTCTTCTTCGTCTCTCTCAACGTCTCTTCGTTGCTTCGTCTCGTCGTCTGAGCCGTTGGCGCGTGTACCGCCGAGGTGCTCTTCGTCCCTTCCATCGTCTCTTCGTCTCATCGTGTCATCGTGGTAAGCCGTCGGCCCGTGCAGCGGCCCGCGCATGGAACCGCCCCCGCCAGCCCCAAGACCTCGACCTCCTCCCCGTTGGTATCCACGAAAACGCGTCCTGTCATCGTGGTGAGCCATCGGCTCGTGCAGCGGCCCGCGCATGGAACCGCCCCCCGGCCAGCCCCCAGACCTCGACCTCCTCCCCGTTGGTATCCACGAAAACCGCGCCATGCTGCTGAGTCGAGAAGATGGCGGTCCCCATCGCGCGGAAGCGGGCGAGCACCGAGGCAGCCGGATGCCCGAAGCGGTTGCCACGGCCGGCACTGACTATAGCCACCGCCGGGCGCAGCACGTCCAGCAGCGCAGGCGAGCTGGACGTCGCACTGCCGTGATGCGCGACCTTGAGGACGACGAGGCTCGCCGGGATCACGTGCGACTGGAGGGCCTGCTCCCCTTCCCTTCCGATATCGCCGGGCAGGATGATCGACACGCCCCCCAATCTGACGTCCAGCACCACGGAATCCTCGTTGCGCACGCGCTGGCGCTCCCAGTCCGGCGGAGGTGGATGCAGCACGCGGATGGTCACAGGTCCGATGCGCAGCCGGTCACCCGCCAGCACGGACCGCCGCTCGGCGCCGGCGGCGTCGGCGGCCCTCGCGAGCAGGGACAGCCCTTGATGCGGTGGCACCTCGACTCCCTCCCACACCGCCCTGGGCCGGAACGCGTGCAGGACTGACCGGGCTCCACCAAGATGATCGGGATCGCCGTGCGTGAGTACGAACGTGTCGAGCCGCCGCACCCCGAGGGCCCGCAGCGCCGGCCCGACTACCCGCTCGCCCGTATCGAACCCCGTCCGTGCCTCCCCGTCCTGCTCTTGCGGCGCTCCCGCGGCGATGCCACCCGCGTCCACCAGCAGCGCGCGGCCGTCGGGAAGCCGTACGAGGGTCGCGTCACCCTGCCCCACGTCGAGGACGACGACACGGAGCCAGCCGGGCAACGGAGAGGGAACTGCCCGACGCGCCGCCAGGTCCGGCGCGAGCGTCACCAAAACGCCGGCCGAACACGCGACACCAATCCCGAGTCGCCTCGCGCGCCTGGAGATCAGCGCCAACACTGCGGCACCGTAGTAGACGAGCACGAGCCACCACGAAGGAGGCGGGACAGCCCGGGACAGCCACGGCGCAACGTCCACCAGCCGCGACGACTCGACGAGACCCGTCGCGGCGAGGTGGACGACGTACCCGGCAGCGCAGCCACAGGCGGGGGCAACCGCGTCGAGCACGAGCGCCGCGATGGAGGCGGCTTGAACCAGCCCCATGAGCGGGATGGCCGCGAAGTTCAGCACCAGGCCCGCGAACGTCACGCGCCCGAAGAACATCGCCGCCACTGGCGCAAGCGCGATCTCGGCCGCGACGGTCGCGGCGAGCAGGCCGGCCAGGGTCGCCACTATGGGTGCAGGAGCCGCGCGACGCGGAACCGGGTTCCTCACGCGCGTCGCCGGCGTCCGGCCGCGCGTGAACCGCTGGCCCACGAGCCTGGGAACGAGCACCAGGATGCCCAGGGTTGCCCCGAACGACAGGATGAACCCCGGATCCAGCACGGCGATCGGCGACAGGGCGACGGCGATTGCCGCTGCCGTGGCCAGCACGTTCACCGCAGGACCGTGCTGATCCAGCAGTCGTCCCGACAGGTAGCTGACGGCCGCCGTAATCGCGCGATCGACGGAGGGCGCGGGGCCGGTGATGCGGCCGTAGAACAGCAACGACGGGATGGCCACTCCAGCTGCCAGCCGCGGCGGGGCCCGGACGATCCGGCAGGCGGCCAGGAGGACGATCGTCAGCAGCGCGATGTTCCCACCGGAGATCGCGACGACGTGGTACGTCCCTGCCTCCTGAAGCCGCCGCTCGTCGTCCGGACCGAGACCAGTGCGGTCGCCGATGAGGATTGCCGCAGCAATCGCGGCCGAGCGCGTGCTCCAGCCGCCGACGAGAGCGTGCAGGCGCGTACGCGCCAGCGCCCGGCATGCGCCGGCGGCCTCGGCCACCGGCCCTGCGCGCGCCAGCACCTCGACCAGCGCGGCGCTCTTCACCGTGCCGACGAGCACGATTCCGCGGCGGGCGAGCGCCCGCCGGTCGTCCGGCCGCCCGGGATTCAGATACACGGCGGGCTCACGCAGCGTCGCGATGAGCCTGACGCGCCGTCCCGATCGCCATTCATCGAGCCTGCCGGAGCCGAGCACGCCTGCCACGGTGAGCCGCACGCCGCCCGGCGCCGCCACCACGCTTCGAGCGGTCGTCTCCTGAACCATCTCGACGTTGAGCCCGAGCGAGATGCCGGCGACGCCCTGGGACGCATCTCCGCGCAAGACGCCCTGAAGGATGACGGGCTGAGAAGCCTCCTCCATCGACCGCCGCTCGAACCAGGCCCGCAGCGGCGGGGAATAGATACGTCCCGCCTCGGCGAGCCCCAGCGCGAAACCGGCCAGTAACGCACCAGCGGCGACAGCCGCGCCGCACGTCGCCCCGTCTCGATCGAGTGCCGCACCCAGCGCCGCCATCCACGCGAGCGCGGCGGAGCCGACGAGGCAGGTGGCGGCTTGCGGTGTCAGCCGCTCGAACAGGAGCACGCCGGCCGCGCTCCCGGCGAGGAGAGGGATTGCGATGACAGCGGCCGGCACGCGCACGCACACCGGCTATGCAAAGCGGACGACGGCCGCGACTCACAGGTCCTCGAACTTCGAAGGGCTGGGAGCTGCACTCCCGCCATTCACTCGTGTTGATGTGGTCGCGGTCCTGTCGCCCGACAGCCCCACCGTCCTCGGCGCCAAAAACACTCGTCACGAGAGCGGCGCCTGCGCGGCGGACGGGGCGCCCCGTCGGGCGCCACCCGCTCCGATGCTCGACACGAGTGAATCGCGGGGCTCGATCCCGTGGTGGGCGGAAGAACCCGGGTCAGTACGCAGGAACTGCGATCTGCCTACGCCTTACCCGCGGCGAGTTCTGCGTGGTACTCCTGCAGCGCGCGCACCGTCAGGCCTTCGGTGTGCATCGCCCGGATGGCGTTGACGGCGGCCGCGGCCCCCGTGAGCGTGGTGATGCAGGGGACGCCGTGCATCATCGCGATTCGCCGGACCGTGCGGTCGTCGAAGAACGACTCGCGGCCGAGCGGCGTGTTGATGACGAGCTGGATGCGGTTGTTGAGGATCTCGTCCCCGACGTGCGGCCGCCCTTCGTTGACCTTGAACACGATCTCGGCGTCGAGGCCGTGCGCGCGCAGGAAGTTGGCCGTGCCCCGCGTGGCGACCAGCGTGAATCCGAGATCGCGCAGATCCCTCGCGATCGGCACGACCGACGGTTTGTCGTGGTTGTTGACCGAGATGAACGCGGCGCCGTCAGCCGGCAGCCTCAGTCCCGCCCCGAGCTGCGCCTTCGCGAACGCGCTGCCGAACGTCGCGGCCCCGCCCATGACCTCGCCCGTCGATTTCATCTCCGGGCCGAGAATGGTGTCGACCCCCGGGAAGCGGACGAACGGGAACACCGGCGTCTTGACGAACACGCCCGAGACGTCGAGATCCTGGGTCAGGCCGAGCTGCGCGAGGGTCCGCCCGATCATCACGCGCGCGGCCACCTTCGCCAGCGGAACACCCGTGGCCTTCGACAGGTACGGCACGGTTCGCGAGGCGCGCGGGTTCACCTCCAGGACGTAGACCGTCTCGTCCTTGATCGCGAACTGCGTGTTCATCAGGCCGACGACCTTCAGCGCCCGGGCGATGCGCTGGGTGTAGTCGCGAATCTGCGCCAGGTGGCGTTCGGCCACGACGTAGGGTGGCACCACGCACGAGCTGTCACCCGAGTGGATGCCCGCCTCCTCGATGTGCTCCATGATTCCGCCGATGACGACGGCGCCCGTGGCGTCCGCCACGGCGTCGACGTCGAGCTCGATGGCGTCCTCGAGGAACTTGTCGATCAGCACGGGGTGGCCCGGCGACGCGGCGACCGCGTGGGTGATGTAGCGGTCCAGCGCGGCCATGTCGTAGACGATGGCCATCGCCCGCCCGCCGAGCACGTACGAGGGGCGCACGACGAGCGGGAAGCCGATCGAGGCGGCCACCTCGCGCGCTTCGGCCACCGTCGTCGCCGTGCCGCTCGGGGCCTGCGGAATGCCCAGCTCCCACAGGAGCTGCGCGAACCGCTCCCGGTCCTCCGCCAGGTCGATCGAGTCCGGTGACGTGCCGAGGATCCGGACGCCCGCGGCCTGCAGCGGCAGCGCCAGCTTGAGCGGGGTCTGGCCCCCGTACTGCACGACGCAGGTGACGTCGGCCCCGGCCGACTGCTCCCGCGTGATGATGGCCGACACGTCCTCGAACGTCAGCGGCTCGAAGTAGAGCCGGTCCACCGTGTCGTAGTCGGTCGAGACGGTTTCGGGGTTGCAGTTGATCATGACCGTCTCGAAGCCTTCGTCCCTCAGCGCGAAGGCCGCGTGACAGCAGCAGTAGTCGAACTCCAGTCCCTGGCCGATGCGGTTGGGGCCGCTGCCGAGGATCACGACTTTCGGCTTCGGCGTCGGATCCGCCTCGCACTCTTTCTCGTACGTGCCATACAGGTACGGCGTGAACGATTCGAACTCGGCGGCGCAGGTGTCGATCCGCTTGTAGACGGGCGTGAGCCCGTGCTCGAGCCGCGTGGCGCGCACCGCGTCTTCGTCGGCGCCGAGCAGCGCCGCCAGCTCGCGGTCGCCGATGCCGGCCCGCTTCAGCGACCGGAGCAGGTCTCTCGAAATGCCGCGCAGGCCCACGAGACCGGCCGACCGGCCCAGCTCGACGATCTCGGAGAACTGGACCAGGAACCAGGGATCGATTTTCGTGAGCTGGTGGAGCTGCTCGATGCTCCAGCCCCGGTCGAGGGCCCGGAACACGGCCCACATCCGGCGGTCGTTGGGAATGCTCAGCTCCCGCTGCAGCGCTCCCTCCGCCTCCTCCGTCGTCAACGCCTCGTCCACGGGCGTCGGCTGGCTCAGGAGGAGCCCACCCGATCCGAGCTCCAGCGAGCGGAACGCCTTCATGAACGCTTCCTTGAACGTCCGGCCGATGGCCATGACCTCGCCGACCGACTTCATCTGGGTCGTCAGGGTCCGGTCGGCACGCGGGAACTTCTCGAACGCCCACCGCGGCACCTTGACGACGATGTAGTCGATCGTGGGCTCGAACGAAGCGGGGGTGAGGCGGGTGATGTCGTTGGGGATCTCGTCGAGGTGATAGCCGAGCGCGAGCTTCGCGGCGATCTTCGCGATCGGGAACCCCGTCGCCTTCGACGCGAGCGCCGACGAGCGCGACACGCGCGGGTTCATCTCGATGACGATGATCCGCCCGTTCTCGGGGTTGATCGCGAACTGGATGTTCGACCCGCCCGTCTCGACCCCGACCCGGCGGATGATCCGTCGGGCCAGATCGCGCATGCGCTGGTACTCGCGGTCGGTGAGCGTCAGCGCCGGGGCCACCGTGATGCTGTCGCCGGTGTGCACGCCCATCGGGTCCACGTTCTCGATCGAGCAGATGACGACGAAGTTGTCGGCCCGATCGCGCATGACCTCGAGCTCGAACTCCTTCCAGCCGATCACCGATTCCTCGAGCAGGACCTCGTGCACGGGGCTGAAGTCGATGCCCCGGCTCGCCAGCTCGCGGAACTCCTCGATGTTGTACGCGATGCCGCCCCCGACCCCGCCCAGCGTGAAGGACGGCCGGATGATCACCGGGAACCCGAGCTCGTCGACGGCCGCCAGCGCCTCCTCGAGCGACCGCACGTAACGGCTCGACGGCACGTCCGCGCCGATCGATCGCATCGCCTCGCGGAACTGCAGGCGATCCTCGGCTACCTTGATCGCCTCGACCGATGCGCCAATCAGCTCGACTCCGTAACGCGCCAGCGTGCCGTTCTCCCCCAGCGCCACGGCGAGGTTGAGGGCCGTCTGTCCGCCGACCGTGGGCAGCAGCGCGTCGGGCTTCTCGCGCGCGATGATCTGCTCCAGCACCTCGGGGGTCAGCGGCTCGACGTACGTGCGGTCCGCGATCTCCGGGTCGGTCATGATCGTGGCCGGGTTGCTGTTGACCAGCACGACCTCGAGCCCTTCCGACTTCAGCGCCTTGCAGGCCTGTGTGCCGGAGTAATCGAACTCGCACGCCTGGCCGATGACGATCGGACCGGAGCCGATGACCAGGATGCGGTGCAGGTCGGTGCGTCTGGGCATTTGCGAATCGTCAGCGTGTCAGCTTCGCCACGGCGGAAGGGTTCGCGGTTTCCCCACCCATCCCCGAGGACGCCGGAGTCCCGGTCGGCCGGACTTGCTGCCCGCGCTCACGCGCGCCGCTCCATCTCGTCCAGGAACTGCCGGAACAGGTAATCCGCATCGTGCGGCCCGGGAGCGGCTTCCGGATGGTACTGGACGCAGAAGACGGGCTTCGTCTCGTGCCGGAGCCCCTCGACGGTGCCGTCGTAGAGATTCTGGTGCGTGACGCGCACATCCGAAGGCAGCGACGCGGGATCCACGGCGAACCCGTGGTTCTGCGACGTGATCTCGACCTTCCCGGTCTGCAGGTCCTTCACGGGGTGGTTCGTGCCGCGGTGGCCGAATTTCAGCTTGTAGGTCTGGCCGCCCATCGCGAGCGCCAGGACCTGGTGGCCCAGGCAGATGCCGAACACCGGCACGTCGGCCTTCACGAGCTGGCGGGCGTTGTGAATCGCGTAGCCGAGCGCCGCCGGGTCGCCGGGTCCGTTGCTCAGGAAGATGCCATCCGGGTTCCCGGCCAGCAGATCGGACGCGGGCGCGGTGGCGGGAAACACGCGAACGTCGCAGCCGTAGGCACTGAAGCGACGCAGGATGTTGTACTTCATCCCGAAATCGTAGGCCGCCACCTTCAGGGGGCGGCCCGCGCGCCTCAGGGGCGGCGGGATCAGCTCGTCATCCACTCCCGCCTCCGGCTGCCAGTCGAACGGGGACTCGCAGGTGACGCCGATGACGAGGTCCGAACCCTCCATCGGCGTGACGGCCCGCGCCCGCTCGACCAGCGCATGCGGATCCACCTCGCCCGTCGCGATGACTCCGCGCATCACGCCTGCCGATCGCAGCACCCTCGTCAGCGCGCGCGTGTCGATGTCGGAGATCGCGACGATGCCGTTGCGCACGAGGTAGTCGCGAAGGGTGCCGTCGGCGCGCCAGTTGCTCGCGATCGGGGATTCCCCGCGGATGATGAAGCCGGCGACCTGCGTACCGCGCGACTCGCCGTCCTCGTCCGTCACCCCGTAATTGCCGATCTCGGGCGCGGTCATCGTCACGATCTGGCCGGCATACGAGGGATCCGTGAGGACCTCCTGGTAGCCCGTCATGCTCGTGTTGAACACGACCTCGCCGCCCGTCTCGCCGGGCGCACCGGCAGCTTCACCTTCGTACCAGGTGCCGTTCTCCAGCGCGAGCGTGGCTTTCATTTCAAGAGCACCCAGTCCACCTTCGCACCCATTCCCGGATTATTCATGAACCACCCGGTCAATGAGGCCTCTTCGCGTAGAAAACCCTTGGAGCAGGCCGGACAACCGTCAGACGACAAAACGTCCTGGAGCCGCCAGAAGTCCGCGTGAGGTGACGAAGTGGGGCCCCGCGCTTCCGCCGACAAGCCGGCGCAAGGACGTTTTGTCGGCCTGCGGCGGGGCCCCCGGCGCGCGTGCTGTGCGCGCTGGGGTGCAGGGAAGCGGGTTTTCGCAGCGATGGGGCCGATTTGACCGACGCGTTCATGAATAATCCGCTTGCACCCTGGCGCGCTCGCACCGTGGACGCCCCCGCACCGGTGGCACCAGGTGCACCTGTGAGCTTCACCGTATCGGTTCCAACGACCCGGTCACCGGCGTCGATTTGCCGGCCGTGACGGTGATGCTGGTGGTCCAGAAGCGATGATCCGGCAGCTCGAGGCGTACGACGTGCGAGCCGATGGGAACGTCCGGGATGCGGAGCGGCGTCGTGCCAACCTCCTTGCCGTCGATCAGCACCCGGGCGCCGCGCGGGCGCGAGTCCACGAAGACCGAGCCCGTGAACGACTGGGGTGCGGAAGCCGAGGCTGGCGGCGTACTGGCGCGCGCCGGTGGCTTCGCCGGGGCTTGCCGATTCAGCCGCAGGGAAACGATGCGGGTCGGGTCGGCGGTCGAGAGCGTGACTTCCTCGCGCGCCACGTCGTAGCCAGGCTGGACGACCCGCACCGTGTACTTGCCGAACGCCAGCTCGTCGAGCGGCAGCGGAGTGCGTCCTCGCCACTGGCCGTTGATGGTGACGCCCGCGCCAGGCGGGTTCGATCGCACCACGAGCCGACCAGTCCTGGGCGCTGGAGGTTTCGCCGTCCCCGCGGCCGGGCCGCCAGTCCGCGCGCCGCTCTCGCCAGCCGGCATGTCCGGAGCCGCGTCCGGCGCCGCGGAAGGTGGCGTGGACGACGGCGCGACGGTCTGCTCGCTGAACTCGCGGGCGGGCGCGGACGTGGTCCCCGCCGGCCCGGGTTCGGCGGGTTGCCCCCCCGGACCTGCCGCGGCGCTGCCCGGGGTGGCACCCGCGTCGTTCTCCTGCGATCGCCCGCCAACGGCGTAACCCGCGGCGAACCCGAGGAGCAGACCGATCACGAGCGTCATCGCCAGCGGCAGCATGGCCATGGGCGCACGCTCCCCGGGCGGCCGTGCCTCGATGCCCGACGAATCCGATTCGAGGAATGCGTCGTGCGTGTCGAAGACGGTATGCGCCGCGGGCCGTCGCGACCGCGCGGCTGCCGGGTGCGCGTCGAACGGCGCCACCACGCCGGCCGCGCCGGCCGCTCTGCCAGGCCGCTTCGTCCCACCCGGCTGCAGCTCGCGTTCGGACTCGTCGCGCTCGTCTGTTTCCGGCGGTATGCCCGCCCCTGTCTCCTCCGCGAGATCCTCGTCCATGCCGAACGCCGGGCTCGTCCGCAACGTGAAATCGTCCGCTCCCGTGGCCGTGGCCTCCTCCAGGCTCACCGCATGCAGCCGCAGGTCGTCGTCTACCGACGAGACCGGAGCCACGGGCTTGGGCACAGCCGCCGAGGCGGGTTCGGGCCGCGGATCGGCGGGGGTCGCCTCCGGTGTGGGCGGTTGCGCCCGCCTGCTGGCTTCCTCCTGCGCCAGGGCCCAGTGCGCCTCGTCCTCTTCGCGCTCGGCGGCGATGTCGTCCGGCTCCTCGCCGGTCGCCGGTGGCTTCGTTGAAGCCTCCTCCCGCGACTCGACACGGGACGTGGTGTCCGCTGCGGGAACCGCGACGGAGGCGGAAGCTGCCAGTCCTGGCTGCCCTTCTCCGCGCGCGGCGGCCTCGAGCGCCGACGCGAACGCGAGCGCGGTTGGATAGCGGCGTTCCGGATCGTCGTCCATGGCCCGCACGAGCACCGCGCGGAGCTGGTCGAGATGATCCGCTCCCGGGGCCCCCGTCAGGGGGCCAATCTGGTCGCCGGTTCCGGCCGGGCGCCGGCCAGTCAGCAGCTCGAACGCGATGACGCCAAGTGAGAACACGTCTGCCGGAGTCCCCCACGAGCCGCCGGACACCCGCTCGGGCGGCGAATAGGGCCGCCGGACGGGCGCGCGGATGCCGACGCGTTCCAGCGCGTCGACGACGCCGAAGCCGGTAGCCCGCGCCTCGTCGGGCGTCACGAAGATGTCGCGGGGGTGCAGCGCGCCATGGCCCACCCCGGCGGCTCTCGCGAAGTCGATGGCCCCGGCGAGCTGGGTGATGAACGGCAGTACCTTGTCGACGGACGCCGGCGCGTAGTGGCGCATGGCGACGTCGAGCGACTCGGCCGCGACGTACTCGTCGGCCCGGTACGCGACGGTGCCCTCCACCCCGGCCGCAATCGGCTCGACCACGGACGGATGGAAGAGGCCGGCCTCAGCCGATCGAGCCAGTTCGTCGGCCAGCGCGCGCGCCTGCTCGGGTGTGATGTCGAGCCGGAACACCTTGACCGCGACGAGCCGGTCGCGCGTGGGCTCGTAGGTACGGAAGACGGGACCAAGCACGCCGACACCGATCTGATGCAGCACCCGGAACGGGCCGAAGGCCGGCGGCGGCGCGAAAGCGGTCGGATCCTCTCTGGTCAGTCGCGGATCTCCTCGGTGGGACGGAAAAAATGTAACACATCGGATCCACGGCTGCCACCCGGGCGTCGAAGGCAGAGGTGGATACCTTGACAGTCTTTCGAGGGCTCTGAGAGAGTACGGGCGGTGTCACCCGAACCAGCGCATGCGCCGGCCCGCGAGGACGCGCCCCCCTCGCCGGCGGGATCGTCTGTCCGTTCGGCGATCGACATCCGCCAGTTCGGCTGGATCCGTCCGCTCGCTGGCGAGTACGCCTTCCACTTCGAGCGGGTTGCAGATCTGTATTCGGGCAACCCCGCAGACCCGGCGGCCTGGCGCGACGCCATCGGCCGTGCCCAGCGCCACGGTCGGCCGCACGCCGACATCGCCGCCGTGATTGCCGCGCAGCAGGCCCGCCGCGGCGCGCCCGCCCCCGCCCGTCATGCGGCGGCGAAGCTCGCCGATCCGCGCACGACCGCGGTGATCACCGGGCAACAGGCAGGCGCATTCGGCGGACCGCTGTTCACGCTGCTGAAGGCGGTGACGGCCATCCAGCTGGCGCGGCGCCATGCGGCCGAGCAGCAGACCGAGATCATCGCGATCTTCTGGGTCGACGCCGAGGATCACGACTGGCGCGAGGTCGCGAGCTGTACGGTGCTCGATGCGGCCTTCCAGCCGAGAACCGTCGAGCTGCAGGCGCCTGAAGGGGCCGGCGAGCGCCCCGTCGCCGCGCTCACCCTCGACGACCACATCGAGCAGGCTGTCGACGGGCTGGCGGCCGCCCTGCAGGTCACAGAGTTCACGCCTTCGGTCATCGAGGATCTGCGCAAGGCTTACCGGCCGGGCACGGGCATGGCCGACGCCTTCGCGCGGTGGCTCGAGGGCCTCCTCGGTCCGCACGGCCTCGTCGTCTTCGACTCCTCGGATCCGGCGGCGAAGCGGTTCGCGAGCGACGTCTTCGTCAGGGAGCTGCGATCGCCGGGCAGGACGGCGGCGCTCGCGGCGGAAGCGGGGGAGAAGCTCTCGGCGGCCGGACACCTGCCGCAGGTCGCCCCGCATCCCGACAGCATCTCGCTGTTCCACGTCGATGGCGGGCGCCGCCCCATCCGCCGGCAGGGCGATCATTTCGTCATCGAGGAGCGCCGCTCCGACGTCCACGCGCTGCTCGATCAGGCCCGGTCGGACCCCGCGCATTTCAGCCCCAACGTGCTGCTCCGGCCGATCGTCCAGGACACGCTCTTCCCCACCGCCTGCTACGTGGCCGGCCCGAGCGAGCTTGCCTATCTCGGGCAGCTGGGCGGCATCTACCGGGAGTTCGGGGTGCCAATGCCGCTGATGTACCAGCGCGCCAGCGCGACGCTCGTCGACTCGGCGGCCGCGCGCTTCCTCAACCGGTATCGCGTGGCGCTGGCGGACCTGCAGCCTCAGGACGAGTCGGCGCTGAACCGCCTGCTCGAGTCGCAGCTTCCCGAATCGGTCGAGCAGGCGATGCGCGAAGCGCACGGCGCAGCCCAGGCGAGCATGCGGCGCCTGATGGACGCGCTGCCGGCGCTGGACCCCACGCTGGCGGGCGCTGCGAAAACCACGCTCGGCAAGATGGAGCACGACCTGAAGGGGCTCCATAACAAAATCATCCACGCGGCCAAGAAGCGGCACGAGACGCTGCGGCGCCAGTTCACGCGGGCCCAGGCGCAGGCGTTCCCGCTCGGTCAACCGCAGGAGCGGACGCTCGCGGTCGTCTACTTCCTGAATCGCTACGGTCCCGCGCTCGTCGATCGCCTGCTGGAAGACCTGCCCGTCGAGGCCGGGTACCACTGGGTCATGACGATCTGATGATCCAGCTTTGCTTAGCTGCCAGCTACTTCGCGGTGAAGAAATGACCGCGTAAGTCGC
>DASPFV010000203.1:0-5324 GCA_035620975.1 Vicinamibacterales bacterium | reverse complement strand
CTGCGGCGCGAAGGCGGAAGCGGGGATCGTGGGGCCCCGCGAGCGACGGCGATGCCGGAACCCCGGCGCGCGTTCTTCGCGCGCTGGGGTGGGGTGGGGGGTCCGGCGGGGCGAAGCCCCCCGGTTTCACCTTGGACAGATCGTGCCGACCCCGATGATTACGAAACTGTCGTCCCGAGGCGACCACCCGCAGAAGTGCGCGGACTGGGCGACGAACGTCGCAGTCGGGGGGAACTCGAATGTGCTCGATTCGAGCGTGCCGCGAGGAATGAGAAGCGGCGACTCGAGAAGAGCTGTTGGACCTCGACTATCGGACAGCGGTGGCCCGCGGATGTCCCGCCTCTACCTCGGTCAACGCTTCGTCCATCACCTGCAGGACGCTGTCGGCCTGCGCGCGCGAGAGCACCAGCGGCGGCGCCAGCCGCAGCGCATTCTTTCCTGCGCCGAGCACGAGCACGCCGCGCCGGAACATCGCCTGCACGAGCGCGTTCCGCTCCTCGACGGCTCGCTCGCGCGTCTGCCGGTTCCGCACCAGCTCGATGCCGATCATCAGGCCGAGCCCGCGAACGTCGCCGATGACACCGTGCTTCTCCTGCAGCGCGCGGAGGCCTGCCATCAGGTGCGCGCCGACGGCGGCGGCGTTGGCAACGAGCTGCTCCTTCAGCAGCCGGATGGTCGCGTTCGCGGCGGCGCACGCGACCGGGTTCCCGCCGAAGGTGCTCGCGTGCGAACCCGGGGGCCACGTCATGATCGCGGCCTTGGCGCAGGTCACCCCCAGCGGGAGCCCCGACGCGATGCCCTTGGCAATCGTCACGACATCGGCGTCGAGGCCGAAGTGCTGGGCGGCGAACATCTTCCCGGTGCGTCCCATCCCGGACTGCACCTCGTCCACCACGAGCAGGATCCCGTGTTTCCGCGTCAGCTCCCGCAGCCCCTGCAGGAACGCCGGGGGAGCCACGATGTAGCCGCCCTCGCCCTGCACCGGCTCCACCATCACCGCGGCGATCTCGTCCGGCGAGACCAGGTGGGTGAAGAGCTGATCCTCGATGTACGCCAGCGACTGCGCGGCGGCCGCGTCGGCGCCCCCGCCGCGGTAGCTGTCGGGATACGGGGCGTGGTAGACGCCGGGCATGAACGGCCCGAAGCCGCGCCGCTGGATTGCCTTGCTGGCGGTGAGCGACAGCGACCCCATCGAGCGGCCGTGGAAGGCTCCGAGGAAGGCGATGATCCCCTGCCGCCTCGTCGAGTAGCGCGCCAGCTTGATGGCCGCCTCCATGGCTTCGGTGCCGGAGTTCCCGAAGAACGTGCGGACGTCCCCCTCGATCGGCGCGATCGCCGCCAGCTCCTCGGCCAGGCGGACCTGCGGCTCGTAGTAGAAGTCCGTCCCCGACATGTGGATGAACTTCGCGGCCTGCTCCGTGATCGCCCTGACG
Organism: Vicinamibacterales bacterium; assembly: GCA_035620975.1. Classification (GTDB taxonomy): domain Bacteria; phylum Acidobacteriota; class Vicinamibacteria; order Vicinamibacterales; family 2-12-FULL-66-21; genus DASPFV01. Next base: position 3,891 of record DASPFV010000203.1, on the reverse strand, counting down.
ACCTCGGGGTGCGAGACGCCGGTCGAGTTGACGGCGATGCCGGCCGCGCAGTCGAGGAACCGGTTGCCGTCGACGTCCTCGACGACGGCCCCCTCCCCGCGCGCGATCACAAAGGGATAGTCGCGGGTATAGGAGGGGGAGACGAACCTGCTGTCGCGCTCGATAATCGCCCTGGCCTTCGGCCCAGGCAATGGGGTCTTGATGTCGGGGGCATTCATGATGAAATCACTGCTATTGCCGATTGCCGATTGCGGATTGCGGAATGAATCGGGCAATTGTCCAATTGCCGAATTGCTGACTGACCGGATTGCCGATTGCCGAATACTGATTGCCCGATTGCCGACTGCCGGATTCGATTGCCGATTCCCGAATTGCTGAACGCCGAAATTCCCGACTGCCGATTGCCAATTGCCGAATGCTGATTGCCGAATGCTGATTGCCGGAATGCCAGATTGCCGAATGCCGGATTGCCGAATGCCGGATTGCCGACTTGCCCGCTGCCGACCTGACGACTCCGTGAACTGCGCGACCTGCCGGCTCCCGAACTGCCCGACTGCCGACTCCCGAACTGCCCGACTGCCGACTCCCGAACTGGCCGACTCCCGAGCTGCCCGACTGCCGAGTTGCCGACCTGACCAACTGTGTCTCGGGTCGCCTGTGACATCAGATGTCACCGCGCCAGAAGCCGCGAGTCAGTCCAATCGATCAATCCCGCAATCCCCCAATCAAGAATCGGCAATCCCCCAATTGTTCAATTCAATCCGCAATCCGCAATCTGCAATCGGCAATAGCATTATTTCCATTTCCACCTCGTTCCCGCCGCCGTGTCTTCGAGGATGATGCCGCGGGCGTCGAGGTCGGCGCGGATGCGGTCGGCCTCGGCGAAGTTGCGGGCCTTGCGGGCGGCCCGGCGGGCTTCGATCCGCTGCTCGATCTCCTCGACGGGGACCGGCGGGCGCGCGTCCTCGGCGCCCCGGAGCGACAGCACACCCAGCACGCGGTCGAACTGTTCGAACGCCTCGCGCACGGCGTGCGCGTCCCCGGCCGTGAGCTCGCCGGCGTCGATCGCCGAGTTGAGCGCGCGGACCAGATCGAACACGACCCCGAGCGCGGCCGCGGTGTTCAGATCCGACAGGATGTGATCGCCGAACGCGTCGCGCGCCTCCCGCAGCCGCGTCCGGGTCGCCTCCTGCGCTTCGCCCGGCGGCAGCAGATCCAGCCGGGCCAGAAAATCCGTCAGCCGTGTCAGCGCTTCCTCGGCCTGGGCCATCGCCGCCCACGAGAACTTCAGCTGCTTCCGATAGTGGACCCCGAGATACAGGTAGCGCAGCGTCGACGGCCTGAAGCCGTGGTCGATCACGTCCTGGAGGTTGAAGACGTTCCCGAGCGACTTCGACATCTTGTCGCTCTTTCCCGTCTCCTCCTCGATCATGAGGTGCTCGACGTGAACCCAGAACCGCGCGAAGGGCTTTCCCGTCGCTCCCTCGCTCTGCGCGATCTCGTTCTCGTGGTGCGGGAAGATCAGATCGACCCCTCCCGCATGGATGTCGATCGGGGGATCGCCCAGCAGCCGCAGCGCCATCGCAGAGCACTCGATGTGCCAGCCCGGGCGGCCGGGGCCGATACCGGGATCCCAGGTCGGCTCCCCCGGCTTCGTGGCCTTCCACAGCACGAAGTCCCTCGCGTTCTCCTTGTCGTACTTGTCCGCGTCCACACGCGCGCCGCTCTTGATGCCGGAGTGGTCGAGACGCACGAGCTTGCCGTAGTCGGGCAGCGTCTCGATCCGGAAGTAGATGGAACCGTCGCTCCGGTAGGTGTGGCCCCGCTGCTCCAGCGCCGCGATCGTCTCGCCCATCGCGCGGATGTTCTCGTCGTCGGTGGCGCGGGGGTTGGCTTCGACCGGCTCGAGGCCGAGCGCCGCGGCGTCCTCGCGGAACGCGGCGATGAACCGGTCCGTGTATTCGCGCAGCGGGACGCCGGCGTTCTGCGACTCGGCGATCGTGCGGTCGTCGACGTCGGTGAAGTTCATCACCTGCCGGACCATGAAGCCGGCCTGGTACCGGAGCGCCCGGCGCAGCACGTCGAGCGCCACGAAGGTGCGGAAGTTGCCGATGTGCCCGCGCCCGTACACGGTGAGCCCGCACGTGTACATGCGGACCTCGTTTCCGCGGGCAGGCGTGAACTCCTCTTCGCGGCGTGTCAGCGTGTTGTAGAGGCGCATGCAGGTCAACGGGCGGGCCGGGAGCTGCCGTCAGGGCCGGTCATCGAGGGCTCGTGATCGCCGCCTCGTCGGGCTCGCGCGCTCAGGCCGGCAGCGGATAGCGGACCTCCAGGGAACGCTCGTCGCAGCGCGCACGGATGAGCAGCTCGCGGTCCACCTCGCGGAACTCGAACTGGATGTCGCCGCCGGAAGCGCCGGCGGCGACACGGGCCGCCAGCCCCTCGAGGGTCACGCCGGCCGATTCCGCGTCCAGGCGATTGCTCCCGAGGTACTCGGCGACGCGCGTTGCGACCTCGCTGGCGACGGCACGAAGCCCCCCCTCCGCGGGCACGGACAGCCGCAGGAAGAGCGCCTGCCCGTCGTTCTCGTTCCCGAGCTGGGACATATGCTTAGATTCTAAACTGAACTTCGCGTGAGCTGAACAGGCCACGCGGGAATGCGTACCGACAACCGCGGCCTGCGAGCCGTCTCAGAGCGATATGCGGTCGAAGAGGCGCCGGGCGCTGCGGCAGTCGGCTTCGATCTGGGCCCGCAGCGCATCCACATCAGGGAAAGCGCGTTCGTCGCGCAGCCGCTGCACGAAGGAGAGCCGCAGCGTCCGGCCGTAAAGGTCGGGAACGCTGTCGAACACGTGCGTCTCGGTGGTGATCGACGAGACGTCGCCGAAGGTAGGGCGGAGGCCGATGTTCGTGATCGACGGATGGACGACCCCGTCGATGGTGGCCGTCGTGGCGTACACCCCCGAGGGCGGCAGCAGCTCGTTGTCGGTCGCGAGGTTGGCCGTGGGAAACCCCAGCTCCCGGCCCCGCCCCGCGCCGCGGGCGACCACCCCGTCGATGAAGTAGTGATGGCCCAGCAGCGCGCCCGCCTCGTCCACACGGCCCTCCGAGAGGAGGCGCCGGATTCGCGTGCTGCTCACGACGAAGTCCTTGTAGCGGACGGGGTCGATCTTCTCGGCCCGGAACCCGTGTCGCGCACCCAGGCTGCGCAGGACCGAGAAGGTGCCCGCCCGGTTGTGGCCGAAGAGGAAGTTGGCGCCGACCCAGACCTCGAACACGTGCAGCCACTCGACGAGCACGATCCGCACGAACGTCTCGGGATCCCACAGCGACAGCTCCCGGGTGAAGCGCAGCACCGCGATGCCCTGCATGCCGGCGCGGGACAGCGCCTCGATCTTCTGCGGCTTCGTCATGAGGAGCGGCGGAGCCTTGTCGGGCCGCAGCACGCGCGGCGGGTGCGGATCGAACGTCATCGCGGCCGGCGTGCCGCCGCGCTCGCCGGCGCGGCGGCGAACGCGGTCGATGATCTTCATGTGCCCGCGATGGAGCCCGTCGAAATTCCCCAGCGCCAGCACGGGCTGGTGCCATCGCGGGGGCGGGTCGTCGGGGAAATGGGCAATCAAGGTTCAGGGTTCAAGGTTCAGGGTTCCAGGTTCAGGGTTCCAAGGTTCCAGGGTCCAGGTTCAAAGGTGCAGGGTTCCAAGGTTCACGGCGTTCCGCTCCGCGACACGAATGAATCTCGCCGTCAGGCAATCGTCAGCACCAAACCATCATAGGCCAGCTCCATGTTCGGGGGCAGGCGCTCGCACGTGGCTTGATGCGGCAGGTCGTGGCACATGTGCGTGAAGTAGGCGCGGGCGGGGGCGATGCGCCTGGTGGCCTCAACGGCTT
>DASPFV010000202.1:0-44994 GCA_035620975.1 Vicinamibacterales bacterium | reverse complement strand
ACCATCGCATTGCTCGTGGTGACCACGACGATGGTGAATGGGTATCTCAGGGCGCGCAGGGGCATCATGGGGTTCGAGACGCGGCCGCTGCTCTCGGCGCGCGTGGACAATCCCGGCGGAGTCTCCGCATCTCACATGCTCGAGGTGCTGCGGGGCATGCCGGGAGTCGAGACGGCCGCCGCGGCGACGGCAATGCCCTTCCGCGCCCGGGGCCCGAACGAGCCGGTGGCGCGCGGCCCCGGGACCGGCGCGGCGATCTCCGCCGAGCGCGTCGCGATCAGCCCGTCGTTCGTCGAAGCGCTCGGAATCACGATCCGGGCCGGGCGGACCTTCGTGGATGGAGAACCGGCGTCGATGCGAACGGTCGTCGTCAACGAGGCCCTGGCGAGCCGCCTCTTCCCCGATCGCAGCCCTGTCGGCGCCTCGATCTGGATTGGCGGCGCCGCCTACGACGTCGTCGGCGTGGTCGCCGACTATTCGAACAACCCGATGCAGGATGCCAGCGGATCGCCAAGGCTCTTCCTGCCGCTGCAGGAGATGCCGCGGAGCCTGTCCTTCCTGGTGCGAGCGAACGATCCAGCCGCACTCGTCAGGCCGGTGCGTGCCGCGCTGCGGGACGCCGCAGCCGGGAACGTCGTTGCCGGGGTGGGCACCTACGATCAGGTCATCCGCATCATGGGTCAGGAGATGATGGTCGGCACCGCGCCGCTGTTCCCCCTGATTGGCATTGGCATGCTCCTGACGATGGCGGGAATCTACGGCGTGCTGGCGTTCGCCGTCGCGCGCCGCGCGCGCGAACTGGCCGTGCGCGTCGCGCTGGGCGCGACCGAGCGCGATCTGGCCCGGCTGGTGACGATGCAGACGGTCAGGCTCGCTGGCGTGGGCATCGTGCTGGGTCTGGGGCTGATGTTCGGGCTCGCCACCATCGTCCGCGCCGGCGGCGGGGCGGGAAGCGTTTTCGATCCGTCGCTTTCCGCGTTCGTCGCGCCCGCCGCCGCCATCATGGGGATCGCCGTTGCCGCGACGTGGCTGCCGGCGCGGCGCGCGGCGTCCATCGAGCCGGCCACGCTCCTGCGTGCGCAGTGACCCGATTGCAGGCCGAACGACGCCTGAGTGTCGTCCTCATGGGCCGCTGAAAGCTGGAAGCCTCCTCGGAACGTGGACCTCGCGCCGAGCTGGACGCGTCGAGCGCTCAAGGTTGCGCCGGTCACCACAACGGAACGGATCCGGAACCTTACTTCCCCGGCGGACCCGAGAGCATGAAGGTGAGGAGGTTCGTGATGTCTTCCTGGCTGTAGCCGTCGAGCAGCCCTTCGGGCATGAGCGACACCGTGGATTCGGCGCGCGTGGTGATCTTGGCCTTGGGCACCTGCACCGGCTTGTCAGGATTGTCAGCAGTCCGCACTAGTGCAGCGATGGCGTTCTCCCGCACCAGCACGCCGGTGACGATAGTGCCATCGCTGAGCTCGAACATCTCGGACTTGTACTGATCCGAAATCACCTTGGAGGGCCAGAGGATCGCTTCGAGCACGTCGCGCTTCTTGAAGCGGCTGGCGATCGTGGTCAGATCGGGACCGACGTCCCGCCCGATCTCCCCGAACCGATGGCAGGAGGCGCACTGCTTCTCGTAAATGAGCCGCCCGGCCTCGGCCGATCCTGGCTGCTCCTGCCTGGTCTGGAACTCGAGGATCTCGTCCGGCGTCAGTTTCTGGCCAGCGGCCGCGCTGCCGGCCTGGGCGGCGCCGAACGACGCGTTCGTGCCCGCCGCCATCAGGCCGATGCATGCCGCTCCGATCAGCAACCATTGCTTCACGTGGATTACCTCTCGCGCCGCGGCGAGACTAACGCTCGTGGGCGGCTGTCAATGCTTGTAGCACCTGGACGGAACAGGGGTCAATGCCGGCGACCCTCCTGCCGGCATTCTGCATCATCAGACGGGCCGGCCCGCAAGCTTGGCCGTTGCAGGCCGCGTCCGGCTCGCCGAGAATGCCGCTCGTGACCGTGGAGTCGCGCCGCGGCGTGCCGGGATCCACCCTCCGCCTGTGACAATCCGAGCCTGGCTGGAGCTGCTGCGACCGCCCAACGTCGTCACTGCGCTGGCAGACGTGCTGGCCGGGTTCTCGATTGCAGGGCTGCAGGACGCCGCAGAGCTGCCCTGGCTGCTGGTCGCGACGGCTTGCCTGTATGGCGGCGGCGTCGTGCTGAACGACGTCTTCGACCGCCATCTCGATGCGGTCGAACGGCCCGAGCGACCCCTCCCCTCCGGACGCGTACGTGTGTCCACGGCCGCAGCCCTCGGCGCCGGCCTGCTCACGGGAGGCGTGCTCTCGGCCTCGGCGGCTGGTCGCAGCCCGGCGCAGATCGCCGCGGCGATCGCGGTGCTCGTGGTGGTGTACGACGCCTGGGGGAAGCATCAGGCGGCAATCGGGCCGGTGAACATGGGGCTGTGCCGCGCTCTGAACCTGCTCCTGGGTGTGAGCGCCGTCCCGGCTGCCCTGGCAACGGCCTGGCCGCTCGCGGCCATCCCGCTCGTCTACATCGGCGCCGTGACCGGCCTCAGCCGGGGCGAAGTCCACGGCGGGGGCCGGCGTGCCGCCGGCATGGCTCTGATATCCTTGTGTATTGCCCTGCTGGCACTGACCTCGGTCACCCTCGCGGTCAGCGGGGGCTCGCTCGCCGGGCTGGCGTTGGTCGTCGTCCTCGGCTGGCGCGTCGTCCCGCCATTCTGGACGGCGTATCGCGAACCGAGCGCAGGGGCCGTGCGCCACGCCGTCCGGACCGGCGTGCTGTCGCTGGTGCTCGTGAATGCGGCAATCGGGGCGACTTTCGGAGGGCTGCCCTTCGGGCTGCTCATCCTCGCGACCGGCGGCGCGGCCTGGGCTCTGGCGCGGCTGTTTGCCGTGACGTAGCGTCGTGACCGCCGGATCGTGGCATCAGGTCCAGTCCGGAAATCGGTGAGCCGTCCTGGGCGCTGAGGCGGCGGCCGCCTCGGAAAGCGCGACGAGCTCGAACGCGAGGTCCCGTGCAGGATGCGTCTTCAGCCTCCTGCAGCCACGAGGGAGGACGAGGACGACACGCTGACGTGCGATGGACGTCATCCGACAGCAGTTCCAGGTCGCGTTCCACTACCCGGTCTACTTCACCAGGGACCTCTTCGTCTCGTCGAATCCCGTGTTCCGCACGGCCGTGCAGCCGACACAGCCTGGAAGGGCTGCGCGCCTGCTGTTCGTGGTGGACCACGGAGTGGCCGCGGCGCACCCGAGCCTGATCGAGGCGCTGACGGCCTACTGCCGCGCGCACGCGGACGCGCTCGAGATGGCCGCGGCGCCGGTGGTCATTCCCGGCGGCGAGCACGCCAAGAACGATCCGGCGGTGGTGCCGCAGGTCATCGACGCCATCCACGACGCCGCGCTGTGCCGCCACTCCTATGTGGTGGCCGTTGGCGGCGGGGCCGTGCTGGACGTGGCGGGATACGCGGCGGGGATCGTCCACCGCGGCGTGCGCCTCATCCGCGTGCCCACCACGGTGCTGGCGCAGGACGATTCGGGCATGGGCGTGAAGAACGGGGTGAACCTCTTCGGGCAGAAGAACTATCTGGGAAGCTTCGCGCCGCCGTTCGCCGTGCTCAACGATTTCGCGTTCCTGACGACGCTGACGGACCGCGACTGGCGCGCGGGGCTGGCCGAGGCCGTCAAGGTAGCACTGATCAGGGACCCCGCCCTGTTCGACTACCTCGAGTCGCACGCCGGCGATCTGGCGGGCCGCGACATGGCCGCCATGGAGCACGTGATCAGGCGATCAGCCGCGCTCCACCTGGCGCACATTGCGGAGGGCGGGGACCCGTTCGAGCTGGGGTCCTCGCGACCGCTGGATTTCGGCCATTGGGCCGCGCACAAGCTGGAAGGTCTGACCCGGCACCGGCTGCGGCATGGTGAAGCCGTAGCGATCGGCATTGCCCTCGACACCACCTACTCCCATCTGACGGGATCGCTCTCCGAGCAGGAGTGGAGGCGCATCCTGGACCTGCTGACCGCCCTGCGGCTGCCGATCTACCATCCGCAGCTGAGCCGCCGCCTGGATGCCGTCGGCGATCCCTCGTGCGTGCTGGCCGGGCTGGACGAGTTCCGCGAGCACCTGGGCGGCGAGCTGACGATCATGCTCCTGCGCGGCATCGGGCGGCCCTTCGACGCCCACGAGATCCACCGCGACATCGTTCGCCAGAGCGTCGAGCGCCTCAGGACGCAGGGCCGGAGCACTGGCGAGGAAGAGGACGCGTATGACTACCCGATCTCCATTGAGCGCCACGGAACTGGTGGATGAGTACTTCATCGAGAACCGCACGCGCGTGCTGGAAATCGCGGCGTTCCTCGATCGCCTGGATCGCGCCGACCCCGGGGCTGCCGGCCGCGACTTCCGGATGAAGGCGTTCGCCGAGGCTCTCGCGGTTCTCGGGGAGCCGGGGACTCGCCTGGATCGGATTCAGATGCTGCTGAGCGATCCGACGACCGAGCCCCTCCCGTCGCTCGACCGGAAGAGCGCCCGGGGCGCCTACGATCGCTGGAGCCAGGAGGCGCGGTCATGAAGTACATCGATCACCACGCGCACATGGTGTCGCGGACGACCGACGACTACCAGCAGCTGGCGCTCACCGGATGCGTCGCGATCACCGAGCCGGCGTTCTGGGCCGGCTGGGACCGCAGCCGCGCCGACGGCTTCGAGGACTACTTCCGTCAGCTCACCGAATTCGAGCCGCAGCGTGCGGCCCAGTACCGCATCCAGCACTACACCTGGATGGCAATGAACCCGAAGGAGGCCGACGATCGCGCGCTTTCGCGCCAGGTCCTGGAGCGCATCCCGAAGTTCCTGGACCGGCCCACCGTGCTCGGCATCGGGGAGATCGGCCTCAACCGCGTCACCCGCAACGAGATCGATACCTACACCGAACAGATCGAGCTCGCGGTGGCTCACGGGCAGATGATTCTGATCCACACTCCGCACCTCGAGGACAAGCTGAAGGGCACGCGCATCTCCGTGGACGTGCTCCGGTCCTTCCCGACGCTCGAGCCCGGACGCGTGCTCGTGGACCACGCCGAGGAGCACACGCTCCGTCCGATTCTCGACCACGGCTACTGGGCCGGCCTGACGCTCTATCCCCAGACCAAGGTATCAGCGGCACGCGCGGCCGACATGATCGAGCGCTTCGGTGCCGACCGGCTCTGCGTGGCGGGCGCGTGCGACTGGGGCCCGAGCGATCCAATCGCCGTTCCACGGTTCATCATGGAGATGCGTCGCCGGCGGCACCCCGAAGCGCTTATCCACCGCGTCGTGTACGAGAACCCGGTGAGGTTCCTCAGTCAGTCGTCGAAGTTCCGGATACGCCCCGAGGTCGGGAGCGAGGTCGCCGCCGCGAACCCGGTGGGTTGACGTGCGACTCCCCCCGGACGACCACTTCCACCTGACCTACTGCACGAACATCCATCCGGCCAGCGGCTGGGACGCGGTGTTCTCCACTCTCGCCCGGTACGCGCCGGCGCTCAAGGCCCGACTGTTGCCCGACAAACCGTTCGGGATTGGATTGCGGCTGTCGGCCCGCGAGGCGCGCGAACTGCTCGCAGGCGGCCGGCTGCAGACGTTCCGGGAGTTCCTGGACGGCCAGGGCCTCTACGTGGCGCTCATCAACGGCTTCCCGCATGGGGCGTTCCACGGCACCGTGGTCAAGGCGGATGTCTACGCACCCGACTGGAGGGACGAGGCCCGAGTCCGCTACACCCTGGATCTGATCGAGATCCTCCGGCACCTGCTGCCGGCCGGCGTCGACGGCGGCGTGTCGACCGCTCCGTTGTCCTACAAGCACTGGATGGCTGAAGGCGACGAGGCCGGCTGGGCGAGCGTCACGCGCAACGTCTCCCGCGTGGCCGGCGCGCTGGCGAAAGTGCGCGAGGACCACGGAGCGCTGATCCACCTCGACCTCGAGCCCGAGCCCGACTGTTCGATCGAGAACACCGACGAGACGATCGCCTTCTTCGAGCGGCGCCTGCTCGAGGCGGGCGCGCGCGCGGTCGCTGGCTTCCTGGGCTGTGGGATCGACGTGGCGCGGGCGCGGCTGCTCGAGCACGTCCGCGTGTGCTTCGACTGCTGCCATTTCGCCGTGGAGTTCGAGGATCCGGAGCCCGCCCTGGAGCGGCTGACGGCGGCCGGCATCCGGATCGGCCGGGCGCAGCTCAGCTCTGCGATTGAGGTGACGGTTCCCGCGGATCGGGATGCGGCCGGAGCCGTGATCGAACGCCTGCGGGCATTTGCGGATCCCGTCTACCTCCACCAGGTGGTGGAGCAGCGCGACGGCCGGCTCGCGCGGTTCCCGGATCTCGGCGAGGCGCTGCAGGGCTCGCGACGGGACGGCGAGCGGGCCTGGCGAATCCACTTCCACGTACCGCTCTTCACGGCTGGCTACGAAGGCCTGGGCTCGACTCAGGATTACGTGTCGCGCACGATCGGCCACCTGCTGCGGCGGAGGCTCACCACGCACCTGGAGATCGAAACCTACACGTGGGACGTGCTGCCGCCCGGTCTCAAGGTGGACCTGCTCGAATCGATTGCCCGCGAGTACGCCTGGGTTCTCGACGCCACGAGCAGTGTGCGTCCCTGAACGGCCAATGCACAAGACGGTCGTGCTGAACGTCGTGGGCCTGACCGCGTCGATGCTGGGCGATGCCACCCCGCAGCTGACGGCCTGGTCACGCGGGCGCGCCCTGACGCGGATCCTGCCGGCCTTCCCCGCTGTCACCTGCACGGCGCAGGCCAATTACCTCACCGGCCGCTACCCCGCCGCCCACGGCATCGTCGGCAACGGCTGGTACGACCGTGAGAGCTGCGAAATCCGCTTCTGGAGGCAGGCGAACGCGCTCGTGCAGGGACCGAAGCTGTGGGATTCGGCTCGCGCCGCCGATCCCGGCTTCACCTGCGCCAACGTGTTCTGGTGGTTCAACATGTACTCGTCGGTCGACGTCAGCGTGACACCCCGGCCGATGTACCCGGCCGACGGACGCAAGCTGCCCGACGTGTACACGGTGCCGGCGGTGCTGCGCGACGAGCTGCAGGGGCAGCTGGGCACGTTCCCGCTGTTCGAGTTCTGGGGCCCCCGCGCATCGATCGCCTCGAGCCGCTGGATCGCGGAGTCGGCGAAGCTGATAGAACGGAAGCACGCGCCGACGCTCACGCTGATTTACCTGCCTCACCTCGATTACAGCCTCCAGCGCATCGGCCCCGGAGCTCCGGAGACACAGCAGGACATCCGGGCCGTCGACGAGCTCTGCGGCGATCTCATCCGCTTCTACGAAGAGCGCGGAGCCGACGTCATCGTGCTCTCGGAGTACGGGATCCGTGACGTGTCCACGCCGGTTCATGTGAACCGCGCCCTCCGCGAGCGCGGGCTGATTGCCACGCGCAACGAGCTCGGGCTCGAGCTGCTCGACGCCGGAGCAAGCACCGCGTTCGCCGTCGCCGATCACCAGGTGGCGCACGTCTACCTCAACGACCCGGCCAGACGCTCCGAGGTCCGCGAGGCACTCGAGAAAATCCCCGGCGTCGAACGCGTGCTCGACGAGACCGGCCAGCGGCAGTTCCACGTGAACCACGCACGCAGCGGGGACCTCGTGGCAATCGCCCGGCCCGACGCGTGGTTCACCTACTATTACTGGCTCGACGATCGGCGCGCGCCGGACTTCGCGCGGACGGTCGACATCCACAGGAAGCCCGGGTACGATCCCGTCGAGCTCTTCCTCGATCCCGCCATCCGGTTTCCCACGCTGGCAGTGGGCTGGAGGCTGGCGCTCAGGGCAATGGGATTCCGCACGCTGCTGGACGTGATCCCGCTCGACGCGGCGCTCGTCCGTGGATCCCACGGCCGCCCTGTCGGCCCGGCCGACGCGGACGCGCCTCTCGTCATCTCCAGCCACCCACCGGCGGACACGATCGACTCCGTCGGCGTCTTCGATCTGATCCTGTCGCATCTCAGAGGGCCGCATGCCGGTTGATACCACGTTCCTGGACACGATAGAGAAAACCGTTCGCTCGGACGATGGCTGGGACGCGGCGCTCGATCACATCCTCGAGCGATTCGGCGCCGACAGCGGAACGATTCACCTGCTGGCCGGAGACGGCCTGCTCCACCTGCGCAGCGCGAGCCGCGGGATTCCTCCGGTCGTGATCGAGACCGTCCGTACCGTGCCAATCGGCAAAGGGATGGCGGGACTGGCCGTGGAACGCCGGCAGCCGGTCAATGCATGCAACATCCAGACGGACACGAGCGGCGACGTCCGTCCGGGGGCACGCGTCACGGGGCTGCAGGGCTCCATCGTGGTGCCCATTCTTCGGGACGACCGAGCCGTCGGCGCGCTCGGGATCGCCAACTACGGCGAGCGGATCTTCACCGAAGAAGAGGCTGATGCGTTGATGGCGATCGGACGTGTGCTGGCGCGGGCGCTGTGAGCTGACCGCTTCCAGCTGCCAGCTTCCCGCTTCCGGCTGTCACAGGGTCGACCGCCGTCCGGCAGGTGATTTCGCTCACACGCGCTCCGAGCCGGCCTCCCATGTCCGGCTCGACCAGCATCTGTCCCTTCCCATTCAGGCCGGCGTTGTCGGCGGTGGGCGTTTCTCACGCGACGCGAATGAACGCCGGTCACTCACGGGACGCGGACTTGTCCACCGTAGCCCACCGGGCGAAGGTGGATGAACGCGGATTCCGCGGATGGTCCGGCCTCCGGTACGCAGGCGAACGAGGCTTTTTCAGCGGGGCGGTGTCAAGCAAAGTCCTACACACGGCACGTTGAGGAGCGCAGGATGAACCGGGCCAATGAAACTCGCACAGACGAATGTCGCAGCCCTTCCGTGTTTGTTGGTGTTTTTCCGTGGCCGTTTTCCATGGCTGTTTTCCATGGCTGTTTGCGTGGCCGTTTTTCCGTGGCCGTTTTCCCGTGGCGCTTTCGTCCGCGGGATCAGTGGCGGTGGACGACAGCCGCTCCAGCTTTTGCGTGGTCCTGCGGCACCAAGCCGCGGGCGATGAGCAGCGCGCCCAGTACGGCCAGCGCGACGGGGGCCACGCGGCGCAGGCGCGCCCGGATGGCATGCGGCAGCGCTGACGCAGTGAGGCTTGCCGCAAGGAGTGCCGGAACGGTGCCCAGGCCGAAGCCGAGCATGAAGAGCGTCGCAGGCCGCTGGCCGCCCATCGCGACGGCAGCGGTGAGAGCCGCATACGTGAGGCCGCACGGCAGGAGTCCGTTCAGCGCGCCGGTGACGAGCGGTCCGCTCAGGGGCCTCGAGACGCTCCAGCGGTGGGCTGCGGCCGTCGCGGCCGCCACGGGCGCCGCCCACGGGCGTGCAAGGCGCCCGCCCAGGAGCTCGAACCTCGAAGCCCCCGCGGCAATCAGCAGCGCGCCACAGGCCACGGCTAGGCCTCGGCCGAGCCCAGTCGCCATCAGCCAGGCACCCGCAGTACCTGCCACCAGGCCCAGCGCGGCGTACACGAGCACGCGCCCGGCGTGGTACGTCAGCGCATGGCGCAGCTGAACCGCGCGGGAGCGGTTCGCTGCCCGGGCAAACGTCACGACCAATGGGCCGCACATGGCCAGACAGTGAACGCTCCCTGCGAGACCGAGCGCCGCGCCCGCCGCAAGCGCCATCATCTCGCCACCACAGTCTGCTCGTGGTAGAAGGACTGGTCCTGCACGTCCCACTGTACTTTCACGATCCAGCGTCCGGCTGCGGCGAGCGGAACGCGCTGCCGGCCTTCGGCATTGACGAGCAGCGTCACGACGCGGTCCGCCCGTGAGTCGGATGGCCGATAGAGCAGGATGGTTCCGCGCGCCCGCGTCCGATGCTCCACAGGCAGCTTCAGGTTCACCGACCGGCCGTCGTCACCTGCCTCGCACACGAACGCCGGGCCGAGCGCGCGCGTCCCGGCTTCGGCGCGGAGCCGCTCGTCGTGCCTGAGCGACAGCGCGTAGTAATCCGCGCTCACGAGATCGACCGGCTGGGTCATCGCGAACGCCACGAACCCGAGCGTGCTCGCTGCAAATGCGGCATATGCCGCGACTATGCCGACTCCCCAGTTCCACTTCAGCCTGCCCATGCCTGGCCTCCAACCCCTGTCAACATATGCGCATCCATCAGGGATGCGTCCCAAACCGCATCCGCGCAAATCCCCGTTCATCCACCTTCGCCCGATGGGCTACGGTGGACAAGTCCACCTTCGCTCGGTGGGCTCCGGTGGGACAAGTCCACCTTCGCCCGATGGGCTACGGTGGACAAGTGCGTGACCCGTGATCGAGACGACCATCCGCGATCACTTCCCGCCCACGCCCACGGTGCCCGGCCCGACGAAGGACGACTCGATCTGCTGCACCGTTCGCCCCGCCATCCGTACTTCGAAGCGGACCGGCGTCGCAGCGCCCCGCAGCCCTGAGGAAGGAACCGCCAGGACGAGGCGGCCTTCCAGCAGTCCGTAGGGAGGCACCGACGAGAGCAGGCCGAGTGGCGTGACGGTGGCGCCGGCCGGATCGGCGGCCACGATCTCGAAGGCCTGCGCATCCGCCGTGCGGTTGAAGACCTGGACCGTATAGAAGTTGGCCAGGTTCCCCGCGTCCAGGCGCGTGAACATCGTCCCTGCCTGCCGGAGGACGAGGACGTCCAGATCGGGCCGCCGCGCGACGAGGGTCGAGACCAGCGCCACCAGCCCGAGCCACACGGCCGCATAGGCGGCAACCCGGGGGGGCAGCCTGCGCCGGCGCAGGGCCGTGATGGCGCGGTGGGACGTGAGCCGGATCAGCCCGCGGGGGCGCCCGATGCGATCCATCACCCTGTCGCACGCGTCGATGCAGGACGTGCAGTCCAGGCATTCCAGCTGCACGCCATTGCGGATGTCGATCCCGGTCGGACAGACGGTGACGCACTGGAAGCAGTCGATGCAATCCCCGCGCTGCGGGGCTCCCGCGGACGCCGGCGCGGCGCTCCGCCGGCCGCGGGGCTCCCCCCGCGATCGGTCATAGGTGACCTTGATCGTGTCCGCATCGATGAGCGCCGACATGACGCGTCCGTACGGGCAGGCCACGAGGCAGGCCTGCTCGCGAAACCGGGCGAAAACCGCGTAGAACACGAAGCTGAACGCGGTGATCGCGAAGAGGCCCGTGAGGTGCTGCGCCGGGGGATCCGTCACGATCGCCCGGAGCTCGTCGGCGCCGATGATCCAGGCCAGGAACACGTTCGCGATGACGAATGCCAGGGCGAAGAAGATGGCCTGCTTGACAACGACGCGGCCGATCCGATCGGCCGTCCAGGGGCCGCGGTGACGCCGGACCTGCTGCTCTGCGGACCCGTCGATCGCGTACTCGATCTTGCGGAACAGCATCTCCATGAAGATCGTCTGCGGACAGAGCCAGCCGCACCAGACCCGGCCGAACGCGGCCGTGGACAGCGCCAGCGTCACGAGCACGGTCAGGGCGAGCAGCACGACCAGGTAGAAATCCTGCGGCCAGAAGACGAGCCCGAAGAAGACGAAGCGGCGCTCGACGATATCCAGCAGCACCAGGGGCAGCCCGCGGAAGGTCACGAACGGCGCCAGGAAGAGAAATGCGAGCAGGCCCCAGCTCAGCACCGTACGCGCCAGGTAGAACCGACCGGCTGGCTGGCGAGCGTAGATCCACTTCCGGCGGCCGTCGCGCGCGATGCTCGCCAGCTCGTCCCGGAACGTCTCGTGCGCCTGATCGATGGTGTGCATGGGGTCCCTCGCGCACTTCGTGGGCCGCTCCGCCACCCTGGCCTCGTGGCGGCTCTCCGGAGTGCCCCTCGGGCGGTGGTCTGCTCCGCCCGCGTGTCCTGGACGCCTACTTACATGGCTTCTCACGCTCGGGATCGATGGGCTTCGGATTCGGCGGCTCCGTGCCGCGCTTCGACAGGACGTAGCTGGCCACCTGGAGCAGCTGCTCGTCGGTCAACGCGTTGCCCGTGCCGTAGGGCAGCATCCCGCGAACGGGTGCGCCGTTCCTGATGGTGGCGATCACGTCGCCGATCGTGCACCCGTAAATCCACGTGTCGTCGGCCAGATCGGGTCCGATGAGTCCGCCGAGATCGGGACGATGGCAGGACGAGCACACGTTCGCCTGGCCTTCGAAAATCTCGCGGCCCTTCTCGAGCTGCGCGGGGTCGGTCAGCGCGAACAGGAGGCCGGCCGGCGCCGACGCCGGGGCGCGGGTCGCCCTGGCCTCCTGCGCTGCGCGCACGTCCTCTTCGTACTCCTCGACGATGCTCGAAGCACCGACGAGCGAGCTGGGCAGCACGTGGTAGTTCACCAGGTAGAGCGCTGACAGCACGATCGTGAGATAGAAGCCGTACAGCCACCACCGTGGCAGGTCGTTGTCGAATTCGCGGATGCCATCCGCATCGTGATCGAGCAGTTCGTCGCGCTTGCGTTCCACGATTGCCTCCTGGGCCCGGGCGCCGCGATCCCGCGTTGCCGGGCAGCTCCTCCCCGCTCTCAGCTCGTAACCGCCATCATGATTTCCGGCCTGAGCCGGGAGATCGGCGACGGCCGGACGCTCGGTCTGCTCCCTCCGGCGTCTCCTCGTCGATCTCGAGCGGCAGCCGCGCCAATGTGGCCACGCGGCTGCGATCCATGCGCAGAACCGCGATCACCACGATCGCGAACAGCGTCACGAACAGCAGCAGCGAGAAGATTGGGAACATCTCGATCCCGGCAGTGCTGCGGAGAATGTCCTGGTACATCAGCGGCCTCCGGCTGTCGACTGCGTGCCCTGCCCGGCCGCCACGGACCTGATGTCGGTCCCCAGCCGTTGCAGGTAGGCGATCATCGCGACGATCTCGCGGTCGGCGCCGGCGTCGAACCCGGCCTTCTGGAGACCCTCCGCGAGCCGTGCGGACTGCTGGCGCAGGTCGGCGGCGGCCTGCGCCTCGAACCCCTCCGGATACGGCACGCCCAGCCGCCGCAACGTGATGATCTTCCCTTCCACGTGGCTCGTATCGAGCGGCCGGTCGTACAGCCAGGGGTAGCCCGGCATGAGCGAACCGGGCGAGGTGGCTGTCGGTTCCCTCATGTGCACGAAGTGCCAGGCGTCTGGGTACTTCCCCCCGACCCGATGGAGGTCCGGTCCGGTGCGCTTGGAGCCCCACAGGAAGGGTCGGTCGTAGACGAACTCGCCGGCCTTCGAGTACTCGCCGTATCGCTCGGTCTCGGCGCGAATCGGCCTGACCATCTGGGAATGGCACCCGACACAGCCTTCACGGATATACAGGTCGCGCCCTTCGATCTCGAGCGGCGTGTACGGCCGCACCGCCGAGATGGTCGGAACGTTGGACTTCACGATGGCGGTCGGGACGAACTCGACCACGCCGCCGACGAACACCGCGACGAACGACAGGACGGCGAACTGCACCGGGCGCGATTCGAGGCGGCGGTGCCACGATGCCCCCGCGGCCGCCGGATCCTTGAGCAGCGCCGGCGCCTGCGCCCGCTCGGCCGGGACGAACACCCCCTGCCTGGCCGTGCGATAGAGGTTGTAGACGGCCACGCCCACGCCGGCCGTGAAGAGCGTGCCGCCGACGACCCGCAGGACGTACATCGGCACGAGGCGGACGACGGTCTCGAGGAAGTTGCCGTACCTCAACGCCCCGTCTGGCGTGAACTCGCGCCACATGAGGCTCTGCGTGATGCCGCCGACATACAGCGGGATCGCATAAAACAGGATGCCGAGCGTGGCCAGCCAGAAGTGCACGTTCGCGAGGCGAACCGAGTAGAGGCGCGTTCCGTAGATCCGCGGAACGATGTAGTAGACCATCGCAAAGGCCAGCCCGCCGTTCCAGGCGAGCGCGCCGAGGTGCACGTGGCCGATGATGTAATCGGTGTAGTGGGCCAGTGCGTTCACGCTCTTGATCGAGAGCATCGGCCCCTCGAACGTGGACATGCCGTAGGCCGTCACGCCGACCACCATGAACTTCAGCACGGGGTCCTCGCGGACGCGGTCCCAGGCGCCGCGCAGCGTCAGCAACCCGTTCACCATGCCCCCCCACGATGGCGCGATCAGCATCAGCGAGAAGACCATCCCGAGCGACTGGGCCCAGTCCGGCAGGGCGGTATACAGCAGGTGGTGCGGGCCTGCCCAGATGTAGAGAAAGATGAGCGACCAGAAGTGCACGATCGACAGCCGGTACGAGAACACCGGCCGATTGGCGGCTTTGGGGATGAAGTAATACATCACCCCGAGGAACGGCGTCGTCAGGAAGAACGCCACGGCGTTGTGGGCGTACCACCACTGCACGAGGGCGTCCTGCACCCCGGCGTACATCGAATAGCTCTTGAGGAGGCTGACCGGAAGCTCGAGCGAGTTGACGACGTGGAGGAGCGCGACGGTGACGAACGTCGCGATGTAGAACCAGATGGCGACGTACATGTGGCGCTCGCGCCGGCGCGCGATCGTCCCCATCATGTTGACTCCGAATGCCACCCACACGATCGTGATCAGGATGTCGATCGGCCACTCCAGCTCCGCGTACTCCTTGCTGGTCGTGAAGCCGAACGGGAGGGTGAGGGCCGCGAGCACGATGACGAACTGCCAGCCCCAGAAGTGAACCGCGCTCAGCCGATCGCTGAACATCCGTGCCTTGCAGAGCCGCTGCAGCGAGTAGTAGACGCCGACGAAGATGGCGTTGCCCCCGAACGCGAAGATCGCCGCGTTCGTGTGGAGCGGCCGCAACCGGCCGTAGGAAAGATGCGGCAGGAACGTGAGGAAGTCCGGGAAGACGAGCTTCAACGCGACAATCAGGCCCACCAGGAAGGCGACGATCGCCCAGCCGATTGTCGCGACCGCGAACAGCCGCACGATCGAGTTGTCGTAGTAGAACGTGTCGACGCCGGCCGCCGGGGGCCGTTCGAGTTGCCGGACCGGGGTTTCAAGAACGGTCGTCGCCATGAGCAGCATCCTCGGAGTGACGGTCAGACGGTGACCCGGGCTCGTCCAGGAGCACGCGGATGGCCGGGGTACAGGTGTCGTCGAACTGGCCGGTGTGCACGGCCCACGCAAACGCCACGAGAAAGCCTCCCGCGACGAGCCCGCCGGCCGCGATGAGCAGCATCACGATCGTCATACCGGCAGCATCCGGCGCGCGTACCAGCGCATCAGGCCGGCCGCCGTCCCCATGACCGTCAGCGAGCTGACCGGCATGAGGATCGCGGTCACGAGCGGCGTGAGCAGGCCCATGACCGCGAATGAGAGGCCGAGCGCGTTGTAGACGATGGAGATCAGGAAGCAGAGCACGATGACGGAGCGGGCCCGCGACGCGTAGTCGAGGTACCCGGGCAGGTGCGCGACACGGTCGCCGCGCAGCACCGCGTCGCAGGCCGGCACCACGCAGGCTGTCTCATCGGAGACGGCAATCCCGACATCCGCCGCGGCGAGCGCGCCGGCGTCGTTGAGCCCGTCCCCCACCATGAGCACACGCCCGCCGGCGGCCTGCCCGGCGCGGACGAGGGCCAGCTTCTCCTCCGGCGACTGCCGGAACCACATGCGGTCGCCGAACAGCGGCCGCCAGCGCCCGGCGTCGCGATCGCGATCGCCCGACGCCAGCGCGACCTGACGCGTCCGGGACAGTGACGCCACGGCCGCGTCGAGTCCCGGCCGCACGCGCGCCGACACGCTGACCCAGCCCCGGAACCGCCCGTCGACCGAGACGCCGGCGCGCACACCGGCTCCGTCAGGCGGCGGACCGGGGCTCCCCGCGAACCCGGCGGTCCCGATGCGCACCGTGTGGCCGCCGACCATCCCGGTGATCCCCTCGCCCGGGACTTCGATCGCGGATTCGGCGCGGACCTGGCTCGTGCCCGCCCGGGACGGCCCGGATGCGTGGGCGATCGCCCGGCTGACCGGATGAACCGACTCACCCGCCACGGCGCGCGCGAGCTCCCATGCCTCGAGGTCGAGGCCAACCGGCTCGGCCCGGAGTTCCGCCGCCGCCGTCGTCAGCGTGCCCGTCTTGTCGAACACCACGCCATCGACGCGGCTGATGTCGAGCACGATGGCCGAGTGCTTCAGGTAGAGGCCGGCACGGCCGAGCATGCCCATGGCGGTGCCCAGCGTGACGGGCGCTGCCAGCGTGAGCGCGCAGGGGCACGCGATAATCAGCACGGCTGTCGCGACCTGGACGGACATGTCGACGTCGGGCCACCAGGCAACGGCGCCGCCCAGCGCGATGGCTACCGCGAGCACCGTGAACCAGGCGCCGAAGCGGGCGGACACGTCGGTCAGCCAGCGGGCCTTGGGCTTGGCGAACGCCGGGTGGTCCCAGAGACGCGCGAGCGTGGTGTGCGACACCTCGTGGAGCACGGCCACTTGCAGCGTCCGGCCCACAGCGCGACCGCCGGCGCGCACGGTCTCGCCGCGACTCACCGCCACCGGCTCCTGCTCGCCCGTGACCAGCGCGTAGTCGACGAGGCCGCCCTCGTCGAGCACGACGGCGTCGGCCGGCAGCGTCTCGTGCGGCCGCACGACGACGTGATCGCCCGGCCGGACCTGCTCGAGGGGCACCATCCGGATGCGGCCGTTCCGCTGCACGCGCACCGAGAGCGGGAAGAACGATCGAAGCGTGCGATCGAAGGCGATCCGGTCGAACGTCTGCTGCTGGACGAGGCGACCGACCAGCAGGAAGAACACGAGCCCGGTGAACGAATCCAGGAACCCTTCCGAGCGGCCCAGCGCGATGTCGGCGACGCTGCGTCCGAACAGCACCGTCAGGCCGAGCGCGATCGGGACGTCGAGGCTGATGCTGCGCGTGCGGAGCGATCCCCAGGCTGCGCGGAAGTAGTCCGACGCGCTGTAGAGCAGCACCGGGAGCGCCAGGGCGATGTTGAGCCCATCGAAGAGCCGCTGGAAGCCGGCATCCAGCGGCCCGCCGTTCAGATACCGGGGAAAGCTGAACAGCATGATGTTCCCCGCACCGAAGCCGGCAACGGCCAGCTTCAGGTACAGCCGTCGTCGCGCGGCCGGCATCCTGGGGGGGGCGCCCTCGGCATCGAGGGCCGGCTCGTAGCCGATGGAGGCAAGCTGTTCCGCGACACGGCGCAGCGTGATGCGATCGGCGCGGAATGCCACCCTCACGGTGCGGCGGAGCAGGTCGGCCTCCGCTCTGAGAATCGACGGCTCCACGCGCCAGATCTGCTCGAGCAGCCACACACAGGCGCCGCAGTGCATCCCGGGCACCGAGAACGTCACCCGGGCGACGCCTCCCTCCTGACCGTCGAGAAAGCGGGCGGCCGTCGCCGGATCGTCGAGGGCCGCGAATCGACCGGGATCCAGGTGGGCACCGCGCTTCTGGGAGACCCCCGGCAGCACGTCGCAGGCATAGAACGCCGACAAGCCGTGGACCTCGAGCACGTTGAAGACCGCCTCGCAGCCCGCGCAGCAGAACGGGCCGCGGGCGGTCAGGACGCCGCCGGCCTCGCAGGGTTCACCGCAGTGGCGGCAGACGGCCGCTGCCGCGGGAGTCGGAAGCGTGGGGAAGTCGAGCGCCGCCGTTGACACTGGTAGCCCGGACGGACAGCGCAAGAGCCGCGCCGATCGGAAAAACAGGCCGTAAACGAGGGTTCTCGTGAACGGTGACGACCGGCCTGCCGGGAATCCGTCAGCGCAGGGTTACTTCAGCGTGAGGCGGGACAGCAGGAGGGCCAGTCCCGGCAGCAGGAGCGCGCCGACGAACGCCACGAGGAAGGAGTCCAGCCGCATCGAAAAGGCGCCGAAGGCAGAGTACCCGAGCGCGATCCCCAGGTTCGAGAGCGCCGTGAGGCGGACGACACGCCCGACCGGTGCGCGCACCAGCCCGGCGAACACGACGCTGGCTTCGGCGAGCACCGGAACGGGCCGGCAGAGCACGATCGTCAGGTCCCCGTAGCGCTTCATCAGGTCGCCCGCTCTCGCCAGGCTCTCCGGGCCAACGAGCCGGCCCGCCGCCGCGGAGCCGCGCGAGCCCAGGGCGTACCCGAAGAGGCATCCCACCATCATCCCGAGCCACACGATGGCGGCTCCCTGCCAGAAGCCGAGGAGCACGCCCGCCGCAGTCGAGACCACGCTGGAGGGGACCGGCAGCAGCACGTCCAGCGACAGGAGCGCCAGGATGCCTCCGGCAACCAGCCAGCGGGACACCGTGCCCTCCGTGAGCGCAGCGGCCAGGTCGTTGAACTGCGGCTCGAACAGGAAGAACGGGACGAGAATCAGCCCGATCAGCAGGATCCAGAGCAGCGTCCAGCGCATGGGTGAGGCACGATAGTCGATCGGAAGGTCCTTCCGCATTTTCCCATTCCCAATTACCATTCCTCGTCCCGGTTACCATCCGTTCTCATCACCTGGAGGGAAGGGCATGCTGAAGGCTCTCGTTCGAATTCTGTCCGGAGTGGCGCTCGTGGGCATCGGATACGTCGCGGGTCGCTCGACGCTTCCGGAGGCAAGGCTCGAAGCTGCGCAGGGCGCGCGGGTATTCGAGTTGCGGACCTACACGACCCACGAGGGGAAGCTCGACGCGCTCCACGCGCGCTTCCGAAACCATACAAAGCGGCTGTTCGAGAGGCACGGCATGACGAACGTGGGCTACTGGGTGCCACAGGATGCGCCGGGTTCCGGGAACACCCTGATTTACGTGATCGCGCACAAGAGCCGCGACGCCGCGAAGCAGAACTGGGACGGGTTCCGCAACGATCCGGAGTGGCAGAAAGCGAAAGCCGAATCCGAGGCCGCCGGCCCGATTGTCAACAAGGTGGATTCCGTGTTCATGAACGCGGTCGATTATTCGCCGATCAAGTGAGGCCACGGAAAAACACGGACTAACCCAGGCCACAGAAAAACACGGAATAACACTGAAGAGCTCGCGTGGCCCTGAACTCGTGGCCTCGGCGTTTCAGAACTGGCCGGGGAACCCGGCCGAGAACGTCGCCGGGCTGACGCTGGCCCTAGAGGGGCCAGGATGGGCCCTGAGTGCTGTAGCTGGAATCTGTTCAGGACGCGAGAACGGGGAGAGGCGGCCTGGCCGACGCCGGCTGCCGTGCAGGGGCCTGTTCCCTGCACTGAACGGCGGACCCGGTGCCGCCCGCGCCGGTGCTCTCCGCTCCCAGCTGCACCAGCAGCAACGAGAGCAGGACGTGCACGACCAGGCCGAGCGCGAAGCCGACCAGCAGGGCCCGGGCGATCCTCGACCAGGAGGGCGCCGTTTCTGTCGGCGTCGCGCCGTGAGTCGCAGCAGGCAGGGGGTCAGTGAACACAAGTGCCTCCGGACACGTTCGCAAGGATTATGTCCCGGACCGGACGCAGCATTTCAGCCAAAGGGCCCTGGCCCCCGAAGTTTCACGGCTGCCACAGTTCTGTCACAGATGGCCATCCCGATCAGCAGCCGACGGACGCACGCATGATGCGACATCACCGCGCAGCAGCGGGCGGCGGTGGCGGCGGCGGGTGTACCAGGCCGCGTCCCCGAAGCCAGTTCGTCAGCAGGGTCGGCCAGACGCTCAAGGCGGGGTCGCCGAGCGCGAGGCCGACGCCGTGGGGGCCGTTCTCGAAGATGTGCAGCTCGGCCGGGACCTTCGCCTGCCGGAGCGCCATGTAGAAGCGCACGCTGTTCTCCGGGACGACACCCGTGTCCGCGTTCGTGTGGAAGAGGAAGGTCGGAGGCGTCCGAGGCGTGACGCGGCGCTCGCTGGAAAGGTCCTCGACGAGCGTCGGCTCGGGTGTCGGGCCGAGCAGGTTTCGCAGTGACCCCCGATGCGTGATCGCCTCGTCGAACGAGATGACTGGATAGCCGAGGATCAGGAAATCCGGACGGTTGCTCGCCCGCTCGATTTCGTCCGGGGCGTCGGGCTTTCCGGAATCAAAGTGGGTCCCAACCGTAGCCGTGAGGTGGCCGCCGGCCGAAAACCCCATCATCCCGATTCGACCGGGCTCGATGCCGAATTCCTTCGCGCGCGCCCGGACGAGGCGGACGGCACGCTGCGCGTCCCACAAAGGAATTGGGTGGCGGTACTTGGGCCCCAGCCGGTACTTCAGCACGAAGGCGCTGATGCCCATCGCATTGAAGTAGGCTGCAATCTGACGGCCTTCGTGATCCATGGCGAGCGCGCCGTAGCCGCCGCCGGGTGCGACGACCACTCCCGTCCTGGAAGCATCCCGGCGCGCGCGTTGAAACGTAAGAGTTGGAATGTCTTCGTCGGTGTTTCCAAGCGCGCCCGGCGCAGACCCTTCCCACAGCCGAAGCTCCTGCGGAGAATTGTCCCGCCCGCGCGCGGAGGGAGGCGCCGCAGTCTGCTGCGCGCCCGCCGCCGGCACTGCGGCGATCCCGAGCAGAATCATCGACGCGCCGACCAATGTCCTGCGTCCCATGCTCACCGCCGCCTCCAGAACAGATCCTCGAGCCTCGAGCGGGAGCCACGCCCACCCGGCCGCCCTTCCCGTCTCTCCTGCAGAGTGCGTTTTTCAGCATCCTGCCGGGCCTGGCCTTCCGTTAGTACTTCGGCTGCGCCGGATCGATCCGATCGATCCAGGCGAGGATGCCGCCCTTCAGGTTCTTCGAGGCGATCCCGTGTTCCTCCAGCAGCTTGACGGCCTTGGCGCTGCGTACGCCGGACTTGCAGTGCACGATGATCTCCCGGCCGTCGCCGTTGCCCGGGAGCTCGGCGATGCGCGAGGCGAGCTGACCCAGAGGAATCAACGTGGACCCGGGAATGCGGCAGATCTGGAACTCCTGCGGTTCGCGCACATCGAGCAGGTAAACGGGCCGGCCGGCGTCGAACCGCCCTTTCAGCTCCTCGACCGTCGCTTCCGGCACGCCAGACGCCACGCCCGCGGCCGCCGCGGGCGCCGGCGGCGCGATGCCGCAGAACTGGTCGTAGTCGATGAGCTCGCGAACGGTCGGCCGATCCCCGCACACCGGGCAGGCCGGATCGCGCCGGAGCTTCAGCTCGCGGAATCGCATGTTCCAGGCGTCGTAGAGCAGCAGCCGCCCCACGAGCGTGCCGGGCGCTCCGAGGATCAGCTTGATGGTCTCGGTCGCCTGAATCGTGCCGATCACGCCCGGCAGCACACCGAGCACGCCGCCCTCGGCGCAGCTCGGGACGAGCCCCGGTGGCGGAGGCTCCGGGTACAGGCACCGGTAGCAGGGGCCGTCCTCCATCGCGAACACCGAGGCCTGCCCCTCGAAGCGGAAGATGCTGCCGTACGCGTTCGGCTTGCGCAGCAGCACGCACGCGTCGTTGACGAGATAGCGCGTCGAGAAGTTGTCGGTCCCGTCGAGGATGACGTCGTACTCCTCGAAGAGCGCGAGCGCGTTCGCCGACGACAGCGCGAACGCGTGCGTCTCGATCTGCACCGCCGGATTCAGCGCGGTCAGCCGATCGCGCGCCGACTGCAGCTTGGAGCGCCCCACGTCGGGCGTGCCGTGCAAAATCTGACGCTGCAGGTTGCTGGCGTCCACGTTGTCGAAATCGACGAGGCCGAGCGTGCCCACGCCGGCGGCGGCCAGATAGAGCGCCGCCGGGGAGCCGAGCCCGCCGGCGCCCACGCAGAGCACGCGGGCGCCCTTCAGCCGCCGCTGGCCGTCGGGGCCCACCTCGGGCAGGATCAGGTGTCGGCTGTACCGCTCCACCTCCGCGTTGGTGAGCTCAGGCGCCGCGGTGTTCTCGGTGACGGGGGCGCCGCCGGCGACCGACGGCACGATGCTGACGACATCGCCGGTCTTGAGCGGAGTGGCCTCCTTATCCAGATACCGGATGTCGTCGTCGTTCACGTAGACGTTCACGAAGTGCCGCAGCTTGCCGTTGTCGGCGTACAGGTGCCGCCGCAGGTCGCCGTAGCGGCTGGTCAGCGCGGACAGGACCTCTCCGACGGTGCTGCCCTCGATCTCCACGGCCTCCTGCTGGCCCGTGTAGGGGCGAAGCGGCGTCGGAATCAGGACCCGGTAGGCCATTTCAGCTCTCCTTCGTCGAACCCGGATCGATCGTCCCGGAGGTGCCACGCCGTGATGTCGCGGGGCGCGCCCTGAACGATCGAGATGATCACGTACACCAGATTGGGCCACGCGTGCTCCAGATCGTAGGCAGAGGGCCGCGCCGGCTCGTTCGGGTGCGAGTGGTAGAAGCCCACGAGTGTACCACCGAGCGCGTGGGCGCGCCGCTCGGCCTCGCGGTAGCTGTCGGGGCCGATGCGGAATCGGCGGGCCGCGCCGCTGCTGGTCGTGTTCGGCAGCGCGAACGCCTCGACGATCCGGCCACCCACGGCGATGAGGGCCCCGCAGCACTCGTCGGGAAAGGTGTCGACGCCGTGCCGGCGGATGGCCTCGATCGCGGCGGACTCGATTGCGGTGACGTTCGCGCCGGTGGCGGGCAGCTCAGCGCTCATCGATCCTGCGCGGCCTCCCAGAACCGCTCCGTCAGGTAGCGCGTACCGCTGTCAGGAAACACCGTCACGATGACCCCTTCGTGGATCCGGGCAGCCTGATCGAGCGCGGCTGCGAGCGCGGCCCCGCTCGACACGCCGACCAGCAGCCCTTCCTCGGCCGCGAGGCGCCGCGTCAGCTCGAACGATCGCTCGGTGCTGATCCGCACGTCCTCGTCGGCGATCGACGGATCGTAAATCCCCGGCCTGATGGCCGTTTCCATGTGCTTCAGGCCCTCGACGCCGTGAAGCGGGGAGTCGGGCTGGACCGAGACGAGCCGGATATCGCTCCGGAACTCGCGGAGCCGCCGGGCTGTGCCGGTGAACGTGCCGCTGGTCCCCAGCCCGGCCACGAAGTGCGTGATGCGGCCGTCGGTCTGCTCGAGAATCTCCGTCGCGGTTGTCTCGTAATGTGCCCGCCAGTTCGCGTCGTTGTTGTACTGATCGGCGTAGAAGTAGCGATCCGGGTCCTCGGCGTGCAGCCGGCGGGCCTCGCGGATGGCGCCGTCGCTCCCCTCCATCGCGCTCGTCAGCACGATCTCCGCAGCGTAGACGCGCAGGATCCGGAGCCGCTCGGGCGTGACGCTCTCCGGAACACAGAGCTTGAGACGATAGCCGTGGGCGGCGGCCAGCATCGCGTACGCAATGCCGGTATTGCCCGACGTGGCGTCGAGGATGGTCGATCCCGGCCGGAGCAGGCCGCGACGCTCGGCATCTTCGATGATGGCGAGCGCGGCGCGATCCTTGACCGAGCCGCCGGGATTGAGGAATTCCGCCTTCGCGTAGACTTCGACCTGGGGCGAGGCCGGGCGAAGCCGCTGCAGACGCAGCAGCGGCGTGCGGCCGATGGTCGACCGCAGGGCAATCGAACCGGCAGGCGTCGAAGCGGGAGTCGAGATCACGCGCTGCACTCGCCTTCCTGAATCGTCGGATCGAAGGCCGTGTCCTCGGCGAGATCGACGAAGTCGTCGGCCGTCGCCTCCTCCGGCGTGAGGCGCTCCAGATCGCGCAGCGCCTCCTTCACCGTGCCGACCTCGACGCGGCGGAAGAACGCCAGCGCGCTCTCGCCGGGCATCCGTCGTTCGGTGAACAGCCGGACCAGCTGGCTGAGCGCCTCATCAGATCGCCGGGCCGGCACGGTAGCGACGTGGCGACCAAACGTGGTGATGCCTCCGGCAGTCCCGCCGCCGACCATGACGAAGTAGTGAGGCGCCGGCCGGCCGCCGATCTTCCGAAGGCTGCCCTGGAAGCCGATGCCCGCGACATGATGCTGGCCACAGCCGTTCGGGCATCCGCTGATCTTGATGTTCAGCCCCGGCACGGCGCGCACGAGGTCGTCCTGCTGCTGGAGCTGCTCGGTGAGCAGCCGGCCGAGACCGCGCGACTGGGTCACGGCCAGCTTGCAGGACTCCGCACCCGGGCAGCTCGTGACATCCGCCAGGGTCCCGGCGCCGGCCCTGGCCAGACCGGCCGCGAGCAGGCTCCGGTAGAAGATCTCGACGCGCTCGGATGGCACCCAGCGGAAGAGCAGGTTCTGATCGACCGTGACCCGCACCGTGCCGTCGCCGAGCGCCAATGCCAGCTCGCCCAGCAGGCGCAGCTGGGCCGACGTGAGGTCCCCGAGCACTGTGGTCACGGTCACGATCGACCAGCCCGGCTGGCTCTGTGCCCGCACGTTGGTCCGCAGCCAGCGCGAGAACTCGTCCCTGTCCAACGTGAGACGCGGTTCGACGCGGGGATGGATCCCGGGGCCGACGAGATCGGTCGATCCGGCGCGGGCCGCGATCGCGGCCGGGCTCGGGAGTTCGATGTCATGAGCGATCGGAGGCTCCTCGACCGCGGGCGTGTCGGGATCGAACGGCAGGGCCGCGCCGCCCCCCGCCCGGACAGCCTCGAGCTCGCGCTCGAACTCCGCGCGGAAGCCGTCCCATCCGAGCGACCGGACGAGGAACTTGAGCCGGTTCCGCTGCTTGTGCTTGTAGTCGCCGAGCCGATGGAACACGCGCACGATCGCCTCGGCGACGTCGAGCATGTCCGCCGCCGGCAGGAACTCGAAGAGCACGTGCCCCGCGCGGCACAACGTGGCCGTCCCGCCCGCGACCGTCACGCGGAAGCCTCGCACGTCGCGCCCGTCCTCGTGCCGGAGCTGCGCGGTCCACCCGATGTCGTTGATGCCCGCCGCGACGTGGTCCTCGGGGCAGCCCTCGAAAGCGATCTTGAACTTCCGTGGCAGGCACGCGCTGAGCGGATGCCGCAGCAGGTAGCGCGTGAGCGCCTCGGCGTACGGCGTCACGTCGAAGGCCTCGTCCGGCGCGACGCCGGCGTACGGGCAGGCCGTGATGTTGCGGACGGAGTTGCCGCACGCTTCACGCGTCGTGAGACCCGCGGCGGCGAGCTCGCGCATGGCCGGCTCCACGTCGTGCAGCTTCAGGAAATGCAGTTGCACGTTCTGCCGGGTCGTGATGTGGCCGAACCCGCGCGAATACCGCTCCGCGACATCGGCAAGCGCGTTGACCTGAGGCACTGTGAGCAGGCCCTGCGGGATCTTGATGCGAAGCATCTGCGCATCGCCGGCCTGACGCTGCCCGTACGTGCCCCGGACGAGCCGGAAGGCGCGCCACTCGTCAGGGCCGATCTCGCCCCGCTCGAAGCGGCCGAGCACCGCCACGAACTCGTCGATGTCCGATTCCCTGGCGAACGACAGCCGCGTCCGGCCGAAGGTCTCCTGGTTCTGCATCGTTGCCATGTGTACGAATCCTCCAGGCTCGCCGAGTCCCGTCCCGCTACCGCACGGCCGCGGCGGCTTCCGCCGACTCCGGCATCAGCGCCGCGTGCAGCCGGACGACCTCACCAATGACCACCGTCCCGGGTACGCGCTCGTCGCGCACATCGAGCCCCCGCTGCAGATCGCCGAGCGTGACCGTCCAGACGTCCGATTCGGCCGTCGACGCCCCGAGCAGGACTGCCGCGGGCGTGAGCGGGCTCCAGCCCCGCGCCACGAGCGCGGACGCCACGCCGTCGATCCGGCCGAGCCCCATCATGACCACGACGGTGACGCTGTGCGGCGCGAGCGAGCGCAGCACCGGAGCATACGATTCCTCGGCATGCCCCGACACGACCACGAATCCCGACGACAGCCCGCGGTGCGTGACCGGGATGCCGGCCAGCGCCGCGGCCGACGTCGCCGAGCTGACGCCCGGGACGACCTCGAACGGCACGCCGGCGTGTGCGAGGGCGAGCGCCTCCTCCCCGCCCCGGCCGAACACGAACGGGTCGCCACCCTTCAGGCGGACGACGCGCTGTCCCTGTCTGGCGCCCCGGATCAGGAGCCTGTTGATGAACTCCTGGCGCACGGCGGGCCGGCCGGCGCGCTTGCCCACGAACACCCGGCGCGCGTGCGGCGCGAGATCGAGCACGCGCGTATCCACGAGCGCGTCATAGAGCACCAGATCCGCATCCTCGAGCCGCCGCACGGCGCGGCGAGTCAGCAACTCCGGGTCACCTGGACCCGCCCCGACGAGCGCAACCGTGCCGGGCCGGAACGTCGCGGGGGCTGCAGCGTGCATGCTCATCGCGTCACCCCTGCGGGGTCGAGCTGGTCCGCGTAACGCCGCACGAGCGCTTCGAGCAGCAGCGGCCGCCGCCCGGCCATCGGCACGCGCTCCGCCAGCCACTGCTGGCGCGCCTCACGCGCACAGCTCATCCAGGCCTCGAGATCCGCTGGCAGCACGTCTTCGAGCGCCTCCCTCAGCAGTCCGACCAGAGCCGGAGCGGCCCCGTCACTGGACAGCGCGACCGTGATTCCGGCCCGGCGGAGGACGGCTCCCAGATACGCGCTCGCATTCTCGACGTCGTCAACCGCGTTCACGAGCAGCCCGCGGGCGTGCGCGGCCGCGGCCACCTGCCGGTTCACCTCGGGCGGCGCGGCTGCCACGACGAAGCACACGCCCTCGAGGTCGGACGGCTGGAACTGCCGCCGGCGAACCTCGACTGCCGCCCCGGCAATGGCCGGCACGATGTCCGGGGCCACGACCGTCACGAGGGCCTCGGCAGCGAGGAGGCCCTCCAGTTTTCCGGCGGCGACGGGACCACCGCCGACCACCAGGACGCGGCGGCCCGTGAGCTTCAGGAACACCGGATACACGGACACGATGTCGACTCCTCTTCGCGCGCAGCGCGGCAAAAAAAAACCCGGCAGGCCGAGACGGCCTGCCGGGCTGTTTGGTGTCTTGATCGATGCCGAGCTACGTCAGCAACGCGCGATTCTCAGAGCAAGACCTCGGCCGCGGCGGCCACCCGGGAAGCCCGGGCAACAACAGGCGCAAGCCACGGCGCAAGTCTGCACGCCCCAAGAGTAGCGGGTTGACGGCGCCACTGTCAAGGCGACCCCGCCTGCTAGGCCTTCTCCGGCGTGGCCCGCAGGGACTCGGCCCCGCGTCGCAACGACCCGGGTTCGGCCACCATCAGAGGCATGGGCCGGGCCGACCCCTCGGCGTGCAGATAGGCTTCCTCCCCGTGCTGGCTGATGTCCAGCCCGGCGCTCTCGTCGTGGACGTCGGCCCGCAGCGGCAGCACGAGCGCGATCAGCTTCAGGAGCAGGAAGCTGGCGACGCCGCTGTAGACGATGGCGGCGAGGATTGCGACCGCCTGAATCGCGATCTGGCCGGGGTTGCCGAACAGCGCGCCGTCGGCTACCCCGTTGAGGCTCTTCTGGGCGAAGACGCCGGTCAGCAGGGCCCCGACGGTTCCGCCCACCCCGTGGGCCGCTACGACGTCGAGCGAATCGTCGAGCTGCGTCTTCGCTCGCCACGTGAGCATCAGATAACTCGGCACCGCGGCGATCGCGCCGAGCGCGATGGCGCTCATCGGGCTGATGAACCCGGCCGCCGGCGTCACGGCGACGAGGCCCACGACGATCGCCGTGGCCGCGCCGACGGCAGTGGGCTTGCCGGACCGGAACCCGTCGAGGAACGTCCAGACCGCAAGCGTTGCCGCCGGCGCCAGCATCGTGGTGACGAACGCGAGGCCGGCGATGTTGTTGGCCGCGAGCGCGCTGCCCGCGTTGAAGCCGAACCAGCCGAACCACAGGAGTCCTGCTCCGAGCAGCGTGAACGGCACGTTGTGCGGCAGCAGGGACGACGAGGGGTACTCCTGGCGCCTGCCGACGACGAGTGCCGCGACGAGCGCCGCCGCCGCGGCGTTGATGTGCACGACGGTGCCCCCCGCGAAGTCGAGCGCGCCCAGCTGCGCGAGCCAGCCGCCGCCCCAGACCCAGTGCGCCACGGGGCTGTAGACGACGAGCGCCCAGAGCGAGATGAACAGGACGTACGCCGAGAACCGCATCCGCTCGACGATCGCCCCGGAGATCAGCGCGGCCGTGATGATGGCGAACGTGCCCTGGAACGCCATGAAGAGCACGTGCGGGATCGTGCCCTGCGGCTCCGGCGTCACGCCCGCGAGGAAGAGGCGTGACAGATCGCCGATCCACGCGTTGCCCGGGCCGAAGGCGAGCGAGTAGCCGACCATGGCCCACAGAATGCCGACGAACCCGAGCGACACGACGCTCATCATCATCGTGTTGAGCGCGTTCTTCGACCGCACCAGGCCGCCGTAGAAGAAGGCGAGCGCGGGGGTCATCAGCAGCACGAGCGCGGTCGCCACGAGCATCCAGGCGGTGTCGGCCTGGTTGATCGCCGGGGGGGCCGCGTCCTGCGCCGCCGCCAGCGCCGGCAGCCCGAGCACGAACAATCCCGCGAGGAGCCCTCGCTTCCGCACGCCGCATGTCTCGTTCGTCCGCATGTGTGTCACTCCTGGTCGAATCGTCGAACTCTGATCTCTACCGTTCGTCAGCTCTCCGGGTGTCGGTATTCACGCCGGCACGTCTCAGCGGCCTGCTACGTCGCATCCCGCTCACCGGTGCGGATGTTGTAGCTCTGCTCCACGGGCAGCACGAACACCCGGCCGTCGCCAATCTCCCCTGTCCGCGCCGCCGCGACCACGGCGCGAATCACCTCGTCCAGCATGTCGTCGGCCACGACCACTTCGATCTCGATCTTGGGCAGCAGCGTGACGTCGTACTCCTTCCCCCGGTAGATCGCCGTATGCCCCTTCTGCCGGCCATGCCCACGCACTTCGGTGACGGTCATCCCGCCCACGCTCAGCCTTTCGAGCGCCGCGCGGACCTCGTCCACCTTGTTCGGCCGGACAATGCTCTTAACGAGTTTCATCACGCGCCTCCAACACTCCCTCCAGTCCCTGCCTGAGGGCCGTCCGTTCCGCTTCGGTCAGCTTCTGCCCGGCCCTGGTGACGTGCAGCACGTCGATCGCCTTGCTGCCCTCGGTGTTGATCAGCACCAGGTCCAGATCACAGCCCTGCTCCGAGATGACGCGGCTCACGCGGTACAGCAGCCCGGGTCCGTCGGCCGCCACGATCTCGACGACCGTGTATTTCCGCGAGTACTCGTTGTCGACGTGCACCCGCGGTGCGATCGGCTGGGGCGCGCGATACACGACGCTGCGCTCCCTGCCCCGCAGCAGGCCGGGCACGTCAACCCACCCGGCGACGACGCGATCCAGCATCCGGCTGATCTCCGTCGGGGCCCCGGGGTTCTGGCGCAGGAAGCCTTCGGCGTCCGAGAACTCGAAGACGTCCAGCACGAGCCCTTCCGGCGTGGTCATGGCCTGGCCCCGATGGATGTCCATGCCGAAGTAGGACAGCACGCCCGACACGTTCGAGAACAGGAACGGCTTGTCCAGCGTGACGATGGTCAGTTCCCAGACCTCGTCGTGCTGCTCGAGGAACGTGTGCACCTCGTCGCGGCGGATGCCGCGCGCGAGCCGGACGTGGCGGTAGATGCCCGCCAGACCGAAGAGCGCCAGGTAGCGGCGCGGCAGCCCGGTGAGAAACCGGGTCAGCTCCGATTGGCCGATGTCATCGGGGCGGCCGGCGATCACCACGGCGAGCCCGGCCGGATCCTGCGGCACCAGCTCGTCCGCATACCCGAGGGTGAGATGGTTGTACGCGTCCACGTAGAGCCGCCAGAGGAGCTCTTCCTTCCACGGCGTGAGCGTCGTCGGGCTCACCGCGTCGACGTCGACGAGCGTCAGCAGGCAGAGCATCTTGAGCTGCTCTTCGGTCCCGACCAGGTGCGAGAACGCCTCGATCACCTGCGGATCGTCGAGATCGCGCCGGAACGCGACCTGTGACATCTGCAGGTGGTTGCGGATCAGGAACTCGACCGTGTGCCGGCCGTCGCCGGACAGCTCGAGGCGGTCGAGGACGGATTGCGCGATCCGGACGCTCTCGGCCGCGTGGTCGGTGTCGCGCCACTTGCCGAGATCGTGCAGGAGGAGCGCGAGCGTGAGCAGCTCCGGCGCGTGCACTTCCTGGAGGAGTGCCGTGAAGCGGCTTCGCCCGGGCACCGCCGACGTCGACAGCAACTCGAGCCCGCGGATTGCCAGCAGCGTGTGCTCGTCGACCGTGTACTTGTGGTAGAAGTCGCGCACCACACGCCCGTAGATCCGCTCGAACTCCGGGAAGATGGTGTGCAGCAGCCCGCAGTCGTGCATCTCCGAGAGCCGGGCGTACAAGCCGGCGCGCGGGTGCAGGAGCTGAAGCAGTTGCTGACGCTCGGCCTCCGTGGCGGTGAAGTCGTCGGGGCCGTAGCGATGACGGTTCGCTCCGATGCAGTCGAGCGCCGCGGGCGCCACCGCACAGCCACGGGCGATCGCGAGCCGGAACATCTCGAGCCAGAGCTGCGGGCGGGTGGCGGCACCGTCCGGGTCGATGAAACGGAGGCCGTCGGCGCCGATCTCGAAGTGCCGCCCGATCGCGCGCGGCGGCTCGGCGCTCGGCGGATGGACCCGCGCCTGGGCCCGCGCCAGGGTCCTGACCACGGCGCGGGCGGTCCGGAAGTAGTCCCCCATCAGGGCCTCGACCCGGGGACGCGCAGCGTCCCCCGCGTAGCCCAGCACGTCGGCGACTTTTTCCTGCAGTGGGTGCGTCAGCACGTTCGCGTCCCGCCCGTTCTCGGCGTGGAGGATCGAGCGAACCCGGAGCAGCCGCTCCTCGCACTCGGCGAGCAGGTCCCCCGTCCGGATCGGGTCGTCCTCGAACGCAGCCGCGTCGAGCGCACGGAGGTGGCGCACGGCGGCGATATCGCGCAGGCCGCCGGGGGCCATCTTGATGTCGGGTTCCAGCTGGTAGATCGTGTCGTTGAACTGGCCGTGCCGGTGTGCCACCAGCTGCAGCAGCCCGTCCAGGAGCGCCGGCCGGTGGAGCGGGATCGCCTCGGCCAGCCAGGCCTGGACACCGTCGAACAGCCGCGCCTCGCCGGCAATCATCCGGGCATCGAGGAGCGCGAGCACGAACTCGATGTTGTCGTGATCGAGGCCGGCGAAGTCGTCCAGCTCGCGGATGTGATGACCGACGACGAGCTGCAGGTCCCACAGCGGCTGCAGCACGGCCTTCACGAACCGCTCGTCGCCGTCCGACATCGCGTGCTCGAACAGGATCAGCAGGTCGATGTCGGAGTGCAGCGAGAGCCGCTGGCGGCCGTAGCCGCCGCAGGCGCACACGGCGACGGCCCCCCGGGTCAGGTGCCTGGCGCGCTCGACGAGCTGTTCGACCAGACCGTCCATGCGCTCGGCGTATCCCGCGTGGACCTCCACCCCGGCGCGGCCGAGCCGCGCCTCGGAGAGATACTCGCGGCGCGCGGCGGCGAGGGCGGCCGCGAGATCGCTCAGGCGCGGCTCGCGGCCCGGTGCGGTGCCCGGCACGGAAGAGTCGTGATGCGTCGCCACTGGTCGTGTCGCCCGACAGAACCCACCGGCCCGCGACGCCTCTGTCCGCTCGAGCGTCAGAACACCGCGCGCGGCGCCGGGATCAATACGTGACACTCACGCCTACGATGGCTACCGGCTTCACCCGATCGTCGTTGTTGAGCGCCTTCAGGTTGTCGCCGAGCCAGAGCACGTCGAGCCCGCCGTGCACCTCCCACGAGGTCCTGCCGTTCATGAACGCGAGCGGAACGCTCGCCAGCGCACCGGTGCTGAAGAAGCCGAACGTGTTGCTGCCGGTCGGACCCTCGTAATAGTCGTTCAGGCTCATCCCGAGCTTGGTCGGAATGGCCAGCGTCAGCGGATATCGATCCCCCCCGGCCAGCGGCAGCACGGGACGCATCCCGAGCTCGAGATAGGTCCCCTGGTGGAGCCCGCCGTCGGCCTGGCCGTCGAGCTCGAAGGCGATCGTCGCCTTGGGCGAGAGCGGGAACGCGCTTCCGCTGTCGTCGTAGGCCAGCACGGCCGCGAGCTCCTGGACGGTCCCGAACGCGTCGTTCGGGCTCGTGTAGGACGTGTAGAGCGCGCCCGGCTTCCAGCGGCCGAACGCCAGGGTGACGGATCCGTAGTAATCGGCCTCGTACCAGGCGTTCCCGTTCCCGCCGTTGCCGGTCGGGCCCGAGTGCAGGCTGTTCCAGTTCCCGCCGTTCAGCGTGACGCTCGACAGGGCCCCGTCACCCTCGTAGGCGGTGAAGCCGACGTCGACGAACGGCGGCACGATGACGCCGCTGTCCTCCTGCCGGATGCCGCGGAACATGTAGGCGCTGAGGAAGTCGAAGCCCGCGGTCACGGCGAGCCGCTTGGAGGCGGGCGCCGGCCCCGGCGCCGGCGTCTGCGGTGAAACCGGGCTCTGGGCCGGGGCGCTCTCGCCGGTCTCGCCCGAGGGTCTGGAGGCATCCTGCGCCAGGGCCGCCGTCGCCAGCATCAATACCGTCACCAGGCCGCACGCTGTCCTTCGCATAAGTCGTCCCCTGCCTTCCGAACACTGCGGGCCCCACGAGTGGCGCCGCATCGCCGCCAGAACTGGCGGCTCGTGTTGAACCTGGTCCTGGCAGCAGCCGCACGGCCGTGCTATCGTGCTCGCGCTGCGCAGGCCCCGTGCCGGTGTGGCCGCCGGGGCTCCTCCGTGCCGTCGCCAAACGCCTGGAGGAGCCCCGGTGCACGTCCGCCCCTCGCACTCCCCGGAACCGGAAGTCAGGCGGCACCACCCCTTCGAGCAAAGAGAACGCCAGACCCGCTCGGCGTCGCTCCCCTCCGTTTTGCCAGGCTTTTCGGCCAGTACGCGGCTCGGACCGGCGTCGCGGCGGCCCGAAACTTCAGACATCTCTGTTGGAGTGACAGGACTCTGGGACAAAAACGTAGGATCGACGATCGCGCCGGCATGCCGCGGCCGCGCACCGGAACGCGGCAGCAGCGCGGTCCGGCGTCCGGGCTCCCTGAAACGCGGCCGACGTGGCCGGTCGTGAGGCGTGCCGCGACATTGCTGTCGGGACGCTGGACTCATCCTACACAAATGTCTGGATCCCGATCAGGATGCCGGGCACGCCGGGCGCCGTGCAGCGATACGGAGGCGGGCCGGCAGGGCGTGGGCTGCGTCGAGGGACAGGCGCGAGCCGTCCGTCCGCGTGGGCGGGCGCAGCTCAGGCCGAGACGGGGAGGCCGGACTGGCCCATCAGGTAGGTGTCGACCGCGCGCGCGACCTGACGGCCGTCGGCAATGGCCCACACGATGAGCGACTGGCCCCGCTGCATGTCGCCCGCGGTGAACACGCCGTCCTCGCTGGTCATCCAGCGCTCGTCGCGCCAGACGGTCCCGCGATCGGTCATGCGCAGGCGCAGCTCCGCCACGACGCTGCCCCGCTCCGGTCCGACGAACCCCATCGCGAGCAGGACGAGATCGGTCGCGAGCTCGAACCCGGTGCCCGGGACCGGCTGGAACTGCATGCCCCCGGCGCCCCGGACGATCTCGACCTGCACCGCCTCGAGCGCGCGCACGCGCCCGTGCGCATCCCCGAGGAACCGCTGCGTGGAGACGGAGTACAGCCGCTCCCCGCCCTCTTCGTGCGCGGAGGACATCCGGAAGACCCGGGGCCACTCGGGCCAGGGATTGTCCGCAGCGCGCGTGTCCGGCGGCCGCGGCAGCAGCTCCAGCTGGTGCACCGAGAGCGGCGACTGCCGGTGGGCCGTGCCCAGGCAGTCCGCCCCCGTGTCGCCGCCGCCGATGATCACGACGCGCCGGCCCTCCGCGGTCACCAGTGCCGAGGGCTCGATCCGGTCTCCCTCGCATCGGCGGTTCTGCTGCGTGAGGTAGTCGACGGCGAAATGAATCCCGGTCAGCTCGCGACCCGGAATCCCCAGGTCGCGCGGCGCGCCGGCGCCGCAGCAGAGCACCAGGGCATCGAACTCGCGGCGCAGCGCTTCCGCGGAGACCGCGCCGCCGACATCGACGCCGGGCCGGAAGACGACGCCTTCGCTGGCGAGTATCTCCAGCCGTCGATCGAGGACGCGCTTCTCGAGCTTGAACTCCGGAATCCCGTAGCGCAGCAGGCCCCCGATCCGATCGGCCCGCTCGAACACGGTGGCGTCGTGGCCGGCCTGGTTCAACTGATCGGCCGCCGCGAGGCCCGCGGGACCGGATCCGACGATCGCCACGCGGCGGCCCGTGCGCGCGACCGGCGG
The DNA here is from genome assembly GCA_035620975.1 of Vicinamibacterales bacterium. GTDB lineage: Bacteria > Acidobacteriota > Vicinamibacteria > Vicinamibacterales > 2-12-FULL-66-21 > DASPFV01. Next base: position 11,012 of record DASPFV010000202.1, on the reverse strand, counting down.
GCGGACCCGGACCCAGCCCTCGTCGAACGCGCGCTCGACGATCGCGAGCTCGATGCCCTTGATCGACACGGCGTCGTCGTGGAGCCCGAGCACGCACGATCCCTCGCACGGAGCGGGGCACAGCCGGCCCGTGACGTCGGGGAAGTTGTTGGTCGCGTGGAGGCGATCGCTGGCGGCCTGCCAGCGATCGCGGTAGACCAGATCGTTCCAGTCGGGGATGGCGTTGCCGAGCGGGCAGCCCTGGTGACAGAAGGGAATCCCGCAGTCCATGCAGCGCGCGCCCTGCTCGCGGACCTGCGGCTCCGGCTCCCGCAGGTAGACCTCGGACCAGTCGCGAATCCGCTCGTGCACCGGACGGGCGTGCGCCTTCGCCCGCCTGATCTGCAGGAAGCCGGTGACGTTACCCACGTGATGCCCCCACCAGCTCCGCGAAGGCCGGCTCCCGGTTCTCCGCCCGCGCGCGCGCCTCGGCCAGCCGGACGCGCGTGTAGTCGCGCGGCATGACACACACGAACCGCGCCCGCGCCTCGAGCCAGTCCGCCAGCAGGGTGACGGCCCGCCCGCTGTGCGTGTAGCGCACGTGGCACCGCAGCAGGTTGCGCACCAGCTCGACGTCCTCGCTCTCTACGAGCGGCACGATCTCGACCATCTCCTGGTTGCACCGCTCGCGGAACGTGCCGTCGGCATCCCACACGTAGGCGATGCCGCCGCTCATGCCCGCCGCGAAGTTGCGGCCCGTGCGCCCGAGCACGACGACGCGCCCCTCGGTCATGTACTCACAGCCGTGATCGCCCACGCCCTCCACCACCGCGCGCGCGCCGCTGTTCCGCACGGCGAAGCGCTCGCCGGCGATGCCGCGGACGTAGGCTTCGCCGCTCGTCGCCCCGTACAGCGCCACGTTCCCGACTATCACGTTCTCGTGCGCCACGAAGGCGGACTCGCGCGGCGGGTAGACGATCAGGCGCCCGCCCGACAGCCCCTTGCCCCAGAAGTCGTTCGAGTCCCCCTCGAGCGCGAGCGTCACGCCTCGCGGCACGAAGGCGCCGAAGCTCTGGCCCGCCGAGCCGGTGAACTGCACCCGCACGGTGTCGTCGGGCAGCCCGGCGCTGCCGTACCTGCGCGTGATCTCCGAGCCGAGCATGGTCCCCGCGGTCCGGTGCACGTTGCGGATCGGGAGGTGAATCTCGACCGGCTCCTGCCGGTCGAGCGCCGCGCGCGCCCGCCCGATCAGCTCGACGTCCAGCGCGCGGTCGAGCTTGTGATCCTGCTGCCGCACGCACCGTCGCGGCGCCCCGGCCGGAAGCGCCGGCTGATGGAGGATGCGCGAGAGATCCACACCCCGGGCCTTCCAGTGATCGAGCGCCGGCTTCATCTCGAGCCGGTCCGCGCGGCCCACCATCTCGTCGACGGTGCGGAACCCGAGGGCGGCCATCAGCTCGCGGACGTCCTGGGCCACGAATCGGAAATAGTTCTCGACGAACTCCGGGCGCCCCGTGAAGTTCTTGCGCAGCTCCGGATCCTGCGTCGCCACGCCCACCGGGCACGTGTTCAGGTGGCAGACGCGCATCATGATGCAGCCGGCGACCACCAGCGCGGCCGTCGCGAACCCGAACTCCTCCGCCCCCAGCAGCGCGGCGATCACGACGTCGCGGCCGGTCCGTAGCTGGCCGTCGACCTGCACGACGATGCGGTCGCGCAGCCCGTTGAGGAGCAGGGTCTGCTGGGTCTCTGCCAGCCCGAGCTCCCACGGCACTCCGCTGTGCTTGATGGACGTGAGCGGCGACGCGCCGGTCCCGCCATCGTGCCCGGAGATCAGCACCACGTCCGAGTGTGCCTTCGCCACGCCCGCCGCAATCGTGCCGACGCCCACTTCGGCGACGAGCTTCACGTGAATCCGCGCCGCCGGGTTGGCGTTCTTCAGGTCGTAGATGAGCTGCGCCAGATCCTCGATCGAGTAGATGTCGTGGTGCGGCGGCGGCGAGATCAGGGTCACGCCCGGCGTCGAATGGCGGACCCGGGCGATCCACGGGTAGACCTTGTGCCCCGGGAGCTGCCCGCCCTCGCCGGGCTTGGCTCCCTGCGCCATCTTGATCTGGATGTCGTCCGCGTTGACCAGGTATTCGCTGGTGACGCCGAACCGCGCCGACGCGACCTGCTTGATCGCACTCCGCCGCGAGTCGCCGTTCGGGTCGAGGCGGTATCGTGCCGGATCCTCGCCTCCCTCACCCGTGTTCGACTTTCCGCCGAGCCGGTTCATCGCGATCGCGAGCGTCTCGTGCGCCTCCTGGCTGATCGATCCGTACGACATCGCGCCCGTGGCGAACCGCTTCAGGAGGCGCTCGATCGGCTCGACCTCCTCGATCGGGATGGCCGCTCCCGCCTTGAAGTCGAGCAGCCCCCGCAGCGTGCCGAGGTTCCGGTTCTGCTCGTTGACGACCCGCGTGTAGTCCTTGTAGATGGCGTACTGCCCCGTGCGGGTGGCGTGCTGCAGCTTGAAGACCGTCTCCGGGTTGAAGAGGTGCAGCTCGCCGTCGCGCCGCCACTTGTACTCGCCCCCCGGGTCGAGCTCCTGCGACGGCCGGACCCGGGACGGAAACGCCCGGTCGTGCCGCCGGCGGACTTCCTGCGCCAGCACCTCGATGTCGGCCCCCCCGATGCGCGACGCCGTCCCGGTGAAGTACTGGCTGACGACGCTCGCCTCGAGGCCGATCGCTTCGAAGATCTGCGCGCCGCAGTAACTCTGCAGCGTCGAGATCCCCATCTTCGACATCACCTTGAGGATGCCCTTGTTGAGCGCCTTGATGTAGTTGGCGACCGCCTTCTCGTGCGTGATCCCCTCGAGGACGCGCTGCTGGATCATGTCGTCCAGCGTCTCGAAGGCCAGGTACGGGTTGACGGCGCCTGCGCCGTAGCCGATGAGCAGCGCGACGTGGTGCACCTCCCGGGCGTCCCCGGACTCGAGCACGAGGGCGCAGCGCGTGCGCTGCCCTTCGCGGACCAGGTGGTGGTGCACGCCGGCCGTCGCGAGCAGGCTGGGGATCGGCGCCAGCTCCTCGCTGACGCCGCGGTCCGACAGGATCAGGATGGTATGTCCGGCGGCCACCGCCTCGCTGGCCTTCGCGCAGAGATCCGCGACCGCCCGCTCCAGCCCCGGCCCGCCCCCTTCCGGCCGATACAGCATCGGCAGCGTGGTCGATCGGAACCCGTCGAGCGAGATGTGGCGCAGCTTCGCGAGCTGATCGTTGTCGATGATCGGGTACCTGATCGTGATCTGCCGGCAGGACTCGGGCTCCGGCACGAGCAGGTTCCGCTCGGGCCCGATCGTCGACTCCATGGACGTCACCAGCTCCTCGCGGATGGCATCGAGCGGCGGGTTCGTGACCTGGGCGAAGAGCTGCTTGAAATAGTCGTAGAGCAGCCGCGGCCGCTCCGAGAGCACCGCGAGCGGCGTGTCCGTGCCCATCGAGCCGACCGGCTCCTCGCCGGCCCGGGCCATCGGGCCCAGCAGCACCGTGACGTCCTCCTGGGTGTAGCCGAACGCGTGCTGCCGCGTGAGGACGGTCTGGTGGTCCGGTGGCGGCAGGTACGGCGCCGGGGGGACGTCCTCGATCCGGATCAGGTGCCGGCGCAGCCAGTCGGCGTAGGGGTGCTCCGCCGCCAGCTGCGTCTTGATCTCCTCGTCCGAGATGATGCGCCCCTGAGCCGTGTCGACCAGGAAGATCCGTCCGGGATGCAGCCGCTCCTTGAGCACCACGTCCTCGGGACTGACGTCGAGGACGCCGACTTCCGACGCCATCACGACCAGATCGTCGCGCGTGACGCAATAGCGCGAGGGCCGCAGGCCGTTGCGATCGAGCACGGCCCCGATGACCGTACCGTCCGTGAAGGCGATCGAGGCCGGGCCGTCCCACGGCTCCATCAACGACGAGTGGTACTCGTAGAACGCCCGCAGCGCGGGACTCATGCCGGCGTGGTTCTGCCAGGGCTCCGGGATCATCATCAGGACGGCGTGCGCGAGCGGCCGGCCCGTCATCACCAGCAGCTCGAGCACGTTGTCGAAGATGGCGCTGTCGCTGCCCCCCTCCCGCACGATCGGCAGGATCGCGCGGAGATCGTCGCCGAGCAGATCCGAGCGCAGGAGCGCTTCCCGGGCCTTCATCCAGCTCACGTTCCCCTGCAGGGTGTTGATCTCGCCGTTGTGCGCGATGTAGCGATAGGGGTGCGCCAGCGGCCACGACGGGAACGTGTTGGTGCTGAACCGCTGGTGCACCAGCGCCAGCGCCGATTCCAGCTCGGGATCGGCCAGATCCGGAAACATCGTCTCGATCTGCGCCGCCGTCAGCATCCCTTTGTAGATCAGCGTGCGTGACGACAGGCTCACGACGTAGAATCCGCGGCGCCGCTCGGCCGGAAGCCGGTCGACTTCGTGCTCGATCCGCTTCCGGATGACGTAGAGCTTCCGCTCGAACCGGGCGTCGTCGGCCGGGCTCTCGCCGGGCGCGGCCAGGCCCGCGCCGCGGCCGATGAGCACCTGCTGGAATGCCGGCTTGACCGCAATCGCGCTCGCACCGAGCCGGCTCGAATCGGTGGGGACCTCCCGCCAGCCGAGGAGCACCTGCCCTTCCTCGGCGACGATGCGGGCGAAGCGCGCCTGCAGATCGTGCTGCAGCGCCGGGTCGGGCGGCAGGAAGACGAGGCCCGCGCCGTAGCCGCGCTCGGCGGGCAGCCCGATGCCCAGCCGTTCCGTCTCACGGCGGAGGAAGCGGTGCGGCATCTGGATCAGAATCCCGGCCCCGTCGCCCGTGTTCGCCTCGCACCCGCTCGCCCCGCGGTGCAGGAGGTTGATGAGGACCTGCAGCGCCTGCTCGACAATCGCGTGCGACCGTCGTCCCTTGATGTGCGCGACGAACCCGACGCCGCACGCGTCGTGCTCGCGGGCGGGATCGTAGAGGCCCTGGGCCGGCGGGAGGGAAGTTTCGTGCACGAGAGCTTTATGAACGAAGTTCCGCGCCAGCAAAAACAGAATCTGCGGATTCGATCCATGCAAGAAGCTTCTGCACACGTTATGCGGAAAACGCATGCTCCATATCTGGGAGATGGCAGAACGGGAACGCGGAGCCGCTATTCGGCGAGGCGCCGGGCGAGCTGGTGCAGGAACAGGCCCACGTCGGTGACGAGGCCGATCGTCTGCGAGGACCCGCGGTCGGCGAACTTCGTGACGACAGCGGGGTTGATGTCGACACAGACCATCGGCACCCATGCGGGGAGCATGTTGCCGACGCCGATCCCGTGCAGCATCGAGGAGAGGACGATCACGATGCCGGCCGACGCGAGCGCGTCGGTGTAGCGATTCTGCGCCTGGACGATATCGGTGATCGTGTCTACGATGGGGCCGTCGTCGCGGATGCTGCCGGCCAGGACGTACGCGACCCCGGCGCGGACGCACTCGGCCATGACCCCGGTGGGCAGGATGCCCGACTCGACCGCGGGCCGGATGCCGCCGGCCGTGTTGATGGCGTTGATGGCCCGCATGTGGTGACGGTGCCCGCCGTGAACGGGTATGCCCGATTCCAGGTCGACGCCGAGAGACGTGCCGAACAGCGCCTGCTCGGCGTCGTGGACGGCGAGGGCGTTGCCCGCGAGCAGTACGTCCACCCACCCGCGGCGGATCAGCTCGGTGAAGTAGGCCGCCCCGCCCGTGTGGACGACAACGGGGCCGGCCACGAAGACGAGGCGCTGGCCGCGCGCCCGCGTGTCCCGCATCAGGCTGGCAATCCGGGCGACGCTGCCTTCGACCCGGCGCTCGGAGGAGACCTCGTTCGACATGAACGCGAAGTCGGCGCGGTTGCGGTCGCGGAACTCCGGCGTCACACGGATGCCCTGAACCCCACACACCAGCCGATCGCCCGCGCGGACCTCGCGCAGCTTGCGGCACAGCGCGCGGCCGGCCTCGAGCACGATCACCGCATCCATGCGCTGGCGCTCCACCTCGATCCAGCGCCCGCCGACGCGCACGTGCGTTCGCATGTTCGTGGTCGAGTAGAAGTCCTCCGGCGCGCACCCGTCCCGATCGGCCGCACGGACGAGGGCGTCCTGTTCGTCGACCGCGTGGCAGCCGAACACCATCAGGTCCTCGACCAGGCGCTGCAGCGCCGCCGGGGTCCCGGCCGAGATTTTGAGGGTCAGCCTGGAGAACTCGTCGTTCGTGCGGCCGATCTCGAACCGCTGCACCTCGAATGCGCCACCACGCTCGATGACCGTGTCGAAGATGGTGTTGAGGATCTGCGAATCGATGAGGTGCCCTTCAGCCCGGACCACCGTATGGTGCGTGTGTCGCTCGTGCATCGAGGGCACAATACCTTATAGAACCTTGAACCCGGAACCCGGAACCTTGAACCCGGATCCTCACAAACCCCTGCGCGACGACGTCCGGCTCCTGGGCGAGCTGCTGGGTGAAACCCTGCGCCGGCAGGAGGGGCAGGCGCTCTTCGACCGCGTCGAGCGCGTGCGCGCGCTGGCCAAGCGAAGCCGGACAGGTTCCGGGGACACGCCGAACCCGCCCTTCGAGACCCTCGCCGACGAGCTTCGGGCGATGCCGGTCGCCGCGGCGCTCCCGGTGGCGCGCAGCTTCGCCCATTTCCTGAACCTCGCCAACATCGCCGAGCAGCACCACCGCGTGCGGCGCAGACGCGCCTATCAGCGGGATCCGGCGGCGAAGCCACAGCAGGCGTCCATCGAGGAAACGCTGCCCCGGCTGCTGGCCTCGGGCACGCCGGCCGATGCGCTGTACTCCGCTGTCTGCGAGCTGCGCGTCGAGCTGGTCATGACGGCACACCCGACCGAGATCATGCGCCGGTCGCTGCAGCACAAGTACAACCGCATCGCCGCGGCGCTGGCCGGGCTGGATCGGCCGGATCTCACGGCCGTCGAGCGCGACGCCCTCGTCGACACGCTCCGGCGGGAAATCACGGCGGCCTGGGAGACGGAGGAGGTCCGGCGGGCGCGGCCAACCCCGCTCGACGAAGCGCGATCGGCGCTGGCCGTCTTCGAAGAGACGCTGTGGGACGCGATCCCGCAGTATTGTCGCCTGCTCGACCGCACCCTGACGGCCACCACTGGCCGTTCCCTTCCGATCGATGCGGCCCCGATCCGGTTCGGCTCGTGGATCGGCGGCGATCGCGACGGTAATCCGGCCGTGACGCCGGCCGTCACCGAGCGGGCGTGCCTGATGGCGCGCTGGACCGCCCTGACCCTGTACGCCCGGGACATCGAGGAGCTGCGCTTCGAGCTGTCGATGTCGGATGCCAGCATCGAGCTCAGGGACCGCGCCCGCGGAGCGCACGAGCCCTACCGGGCCGTGCTGCGTGATCTACAGCAGTGCCTGGACGCCACTCGCCGCGAGGTCGAGTCGCTGCTGCTGGAGCGCCTCTCCGCGACGCCGTCCGAACCGGCGGTCCGGCTGCTCGAGACGGCCGAGGACCTGGCCGAGCCGCTTCGCCTCTGTCGCAGGTCGCTCCACGAGACGGGCAACGGCATCATCGCCGAAGGCCGGCTGACGGACGTGCTGCGGCGCGTGGCCGCGTTCGGGCTCGCCCTGGTGCGCCTCGACATCCGGCAGGAAGCCGAGCGGCACAGCGAAGCGGTGGACGCGATCACGCGGCACCTGGGTCTGGGCAGCTACCTGGCGTGGACCGAGGAGCGGCGCGTCGACTTCCTCGTCAACGTCCTCACCCGGAGCCGCTCGCTGCCGCTCGCCGGGCTGGCCATGAACCCGCGCGTGTCCGACGTGTTCGAGACCTGCCGGAGGCTGGCGAGCATCAACCGGGAATCGCTGGGCGCCTACGTGATCACGAAAGCCGGGCGCGCCTCGGACGTGCTCGCCGTCGAGCTGCTCCAGCGCGAGGCCGGCGTCGCGCAGCCGCTCCGGGTCGTGCCGCTCTTCGAGACGGCGCGCGATCTGCGGGTCGCCGCCGACGTCATGAACGGCATCCTGTCGATTCCCTGGTATCGCGACCGGGTGATGCGGGACGCCGGCCGGCAGGAAGTGATGGTCGGCTACTCCGACTCGGCCAAGGAAGTCGGACGACTGGCGGCCGCCTGGGAGCTCTACAAAGCCCAGGAGACCATCGTCGCGGCCTGCCGGGATCATCACGTGCCGATTACGCTCTTCCACGGCCGCGGCGGCAGCGTGGGCCGCGGCGGAGGTCCCACCTGGCTGGCGATCCAGTCGCAGCCGCCCGGATCGGTCGATGGCACGCTGCGCGTCACCGAGCAAGGGGAGATGATCCAGGCGAAGTTCGGCTTGCCCGGGATCGCCCTGCGCACGCTGGAGGTCTACACGACCGCGACGCTCGAAGCCACGCTCGCCGAGCCGGCGCCTGTGGCCGGCGCCTGGCGCGACACGATGGAGCGCATCTCGGCCGGCGCGCGCGACGCGTTCCGCGGCATCGTTCACGAGGACCCTCGATTCCTCCGGTACTTCCGCGCCGCTACGCCCGAGGCCGAGCTCGACGCCCTGCACATCGGGAGCCGTCCGGCGCGGCGTCCTGGCGAGGGTAGTGCGCTGCGGGATCGGGCGGCCGCCCCCCCGGGGCTGGAGGGACTTCGGGCGATCCCCTGGCAGTTCGCGTGGATGCAGACGCGCCTCCTCCTGCCTTCCTGGCTCGGCGTGGAGCAGATCGCCAGCGGCCCGGCACGGTCGGAGATCTGCGAGATGTACCGGGCCTGGCCCTTCTTCCGGTCGACGGTGGACCTGATCGAGATGGCGCTCGCGAAGGCCGACGCCGGCATTGCCGCCCACTACGATCGGCATCTCGTCCCTGCGGATCTGCAGGATCTCGGTGTGGCGCTCCGCGAACGGCTGCAGCAGGCGATCGCCGCGGTCCAGGCCGTCAGCGGGCACCGCCGCCTGCTCGACGGCAACCCCGTCCTGCAACGATCGATTGGCGTGCGCAACCCCTATGTGGATCCGATCAACCTGCTGCAGGTCGAGCTGCTCCGCCGCCTCCGGAGCACGGCGCCGCGGCCCGGTCCGGGGGACGCCGAGGCCGACGCGGACATCGCGATGCTCCGGCGCGCCCTGCTCGTGACGATCAACGGCGTGGCGGCGGGAATGAGGAACACGGGGTAGCGGGCAGGCCGCTGAACGAAGCCTCATGCCTGGCCCCGCGAGCGCCCGCCTGATCGCGGATGAACGCGGGTCCCCTCCACGGGACGCGGATGAACGCCGGTCCCCTCGACGGGACGCGGATGAACGCGGATTCACGCGGATCTCATGCATACGGGAGGCGGCTTCGCCGCCGTAGCCCGGAAGGCGAAGGCGGAAGCGTGTCAGGGGGACAAAACTTGACAAGTGTCCCGCTGCTCGTGCTACGTTGAAGGTCGACCATGTCCCGCGCTCTCACCCGTTGTCGCCCGTGTCAGGCGTCGACCGAGTGTCGATGCTCCTGTACGGTGCCGGCGACCTGCCGGTGAGAGGTATCCCCGCTCCACGCTAGTCTTCGTCGTTCCTCTCCCGACACTTCGCTCGGCCCATTCCACTGGTACTGGTGCACCGAGAGTCTGTTGAGTCCGGGAGCGTTCATGCTCTTCACAACCGAACCGTGCTATCGGCCCTCCGGGTCATGGGCCATGTCGCTTGAAGCACTCCGCCAGGCCGCGATCGCGCTGCTGGCCACGCCGATCGACCTGGTTCTGCGGGATCGCTCGCTCTCGGGGCGCGGATCCCCGGTCGGCGTCCCGGACGCGCTTCCCCGCTGAGGACGCCGATGCACATGCCGACCACGCTCGCTCGTTCGCTGACAACGCCGCCGCCGCCCGGACTCACGCATCTTCGCGCGCTCGAGGCCGAGAGCATCCACATCATCCGCGAAGTAGTCGCCGAGTTCGAGCGTCCGGTGATGCTGTACTCGATCGGCAAGGACTCGTCGGTGCTGCTGCGCCTGGCGCAGAAGGCGTTCTACCCCGGACCGATTCCGTTTCCGCTCCTCCACATCGACACCACCTACAAGTTCCGCGAGATGATCGCATTCCGCGACTGGTACGCCGCGCACGTCGGGGCACGGCTCATCGTGCACACGAACCAGGATGCCCTGGCCGCCGGCACGCAGCCGTTTGCCGTCGGCACTCAGCGCTGCTGCGGTCTCCTGAAGACCCGCGCCCTGCTCGACGGGCTCGCGGCCGGCGGGTTCGACGCCGCCTTCGGCGGCGCGCGGCGCGACGAAGAACGGTCCCGCGCGAAAGAGCGCGTCTTCTCGCTCCGCGACGCGCGGGGCCAGTGGGATCCCAGGCGCCAGCGCCCCGAGCTCTGGCGGCTGCTCAACAGCCGGATTGCGCCCGGCGAGCACGTCCGCGTCTTCCCGCTCTCCAACTGGACCGAGCTGGACGTCTGGCACTACATCGACGTCGAGCGGATCCCGGTGGTGCCGCTCTACTTCGCGCGCGAGCGCGACGTCATCGTGCGGGGCAACAGCCTGATCGTGCTCGAGCAGCCGTTCGTGCCGCTGCTGCCTGGCGAGCGTCCCCAGCGTGTGAAGTGCCGGATGCGATCGCTCGGCTGCTCGCCCTGCACGGGCGCTGTCCGATCCGAGGCCGACACGGTGCCCAGGATCATCGAGGAGCTCGTCGGCATCAGGCACTCGGAGCGCCAGCTCCGCGTAATCGACCACGACCAGGACGGCTCGATGGAGATCAAGAAGCGCGAGGGCTACTTCTGATGAGCGATCTGCTGCGCCTCTGCACGGCAGGCAGCGTCGACGACGGGAAGAGCACGCTCATCGGGCGGCTCCTGTACGACTCGCGCTCCGTGTACGAGGATCAGGTGCACTCGGTCGAGAAGGCCTCGCGCAACCGCAGCGCCGGCCCCATCGACTTCTCGCTGTTCACCGACGGGCTGAAGGCCGAGCGGGAGCAGGGCATCACGATCGACGTCGCGTACCGGTACTTCGCGACACCGCGGCGCAAGTTCATCATCGCCGACACCCCCGGACACGTGCAGTACACGCGCAACATGG
>DASPFV010000201.1:0-11386 GCA_035620975.1 Vicinamibacterales bacterium | reverse complement strand
CACGCGCAGGGCACAGTCTTCGTCTCTCCCGTCGTCTCATCGTCCCATCGTCTCATCGTGTCAGCCGTCAGCGCGTGCAGTCGTTGGAACGTACACCTGTTGGCAGACGTAGTCGACGTCAGCGGCCCGACATCAGAAATGGAACTTGAACCCCAGCTGGAACGCCCGCTGCTCGTACCCTCCAGTCACGCGGCCCGCTTCTTTGAAGTCATCGCCTTCGGTTGGAAGGGGCACAGTAGGATTGCCCTCGGCGTCGACGGTGAACCCCTGGCTGACGCTCGACACCTGCTCGGTATTGAACACGTTCTTGAACTCGCCAATGACCTCGACCTGCCGGCGTCCGCTGATGGGAATGAACCGGGAATAGCGCAGGTCGACGTTGTACCTGGCCGGCAGGTAGATCGAGTTGCGCGGAACGTTCAGCGGTCGATCGTTGGTCACGCCGTCCTGGTTCAGGTCGCGGCTGCCGCGGATGTTGACCGGCAGCCCGCTGTTGAACTGCAGCAGCACGCCGACCTGGTTGTCGCTCAGGATCGCGTTGACCAGCCGGCTGCCCCGCGTGAACGACGACCGCGCGACGATGGTCCCCGCGAAGTTGTGGCGCATGTCCAGGATGTTCGGGCCCCGGTCGCGATCCAGGTTCGTCGGATCGGACCGCGCGTCGTCGCCCTGGACCGACAGGGCGCTCGTGAGCGGAGCGTTGTCCTCGCCCTTGCCCAGCGTGTAGGTCAGATCGAACTGGTAGTTCTGCGACCAGCGCTTGCCCAGCTGCAGCGTGAGCGCCTTGTACGTCGAGTCGCCGATCGACCCGACCGAGTTGATGTGGTCGAACTCGGGATGGCGGCGCGTCGCCGCGTTGACCGCCGTGCTGAAGATCGGCCGGCCGTCGGCGAGCTGGCCCACCGGGCCGATCAGGTTGATGTCGGTGATCGCGGGCAGGTCGTAGCCCTTCACGTAGACGAAGCCGATCGTCGCCGAGTAGTTGCCGGCGAAGCCGCGCTCGAGGTGCACGTTGTTCTGGAACGTGCGGGCGACCCGGAAGCCGGGATCGACGGTGGAGATCGACTGCCTCGGCAGCACGAACCCCGGCGGTACGTCGGCGAGCGATCCCGGAAACGCCGGCGCGCCGGCGCTCGTCGGGTTGAGCGACACCTGAAACCGCGCGGGCGCGCCGCTGTTCTGGAACGCCAGCTCGTAGGCCGCGAGCAGCGGCTGATCGTACATGACACCCGTGCTGGCGCGAACGACCGTGCGCTTGTCTGTGAAGGGCGTCCAGGCCACGCCCACCCGCGGTGCCCAGTTGTTGGCGTCCGTCCGGAACTCGCGCGAGTGCTCGAACGGCGCGTCGGGATCGGCTGCCGGGTAGTCGTAGATGTCGTACCGGACGCCGTACAGCAGCTTCAGATCCGGGGTCACCCGCCAGTCGTCCTGGACGAAAAAGCTGTACAGCTTCGTGTCCATCTCGAAGTCCGGGTTCCCGAGCAGCTGCGTGAAGGTGGTGTAGGCCCGCGGGTTCGCGCCGCTCGCCGCCGCCAGGTAGGAGTCGATCGATCCGAAGTTGTAGACCGTGAACAGGGAGGCCGTGCGGGAGTCCCCGATGAACTGCGCGTCGAAGCCGAACTTGTAGCTGTGGGCGCCGCGGATGTAGGTGAAGTTGTCGATCACCTGCCAGATGTTCTGCTTGAAGTCGAATCCCGCGTCCGCCGTCCCGGCGTTCGGCCCGCCGAAGTTCGCCACGTTCGTGATGTTGACTCGGGGGCCCGTGCCCGACAGCGAGCTTTCCGTCCGGCTCTGGTGCCGGTTGGCGAACTGCACGCGGAACTCGTTCAGGCGCCACCCGCCGAACGTGGAGACGATCTGCGCGGCCATCGAGTTCATCGAGTCGAGGAAATCCGTCGACACCTCCGTCGAGTTCAGGCCGCCGCCGATGTTGTTCGGTGAATCGTTCGCGAAGTGCAGGTAGCGGACGCTCGCGCGATGCGTGGGCGCCACCTGGTAGTCGACCTTGCCGATGTAGAAACGCGCGGTCTGCTCGCGCGGGATGGCCGACGGCTGCGGGCTGAGGCCGATGCGCTGCGCGTTCTCCGGCGTGATCGTGATGACGCTCTGGCCCGACAGGTCGCGATAGGTGCTCTCGAACCCGCCGAAGAAGTGCACCCTGTCGCGGACGATGGGCCCGCCGGCCTCGGCCGTCCAGGTGTCGATCTTGGTATCGGGCTTGTTGGCCTCCGTGCGGGGCTGCGTGAACGGGTACGGGAACGCGCTGAAGTCCTTCCGCCGGAAGCGGTAGCTGGCCGAGCCCCTGAGCGTGTTCGTCCCCGACGGCGTGATCGCGTTGTAGACCACGCCCATGGTCTGGCCGAACTCCGGCGCGTAGCCGCTCGTGACGACCTTCACCTCCTGGACCATCACCTCCGAGACCGGCAGCAGGCGCAGCCCGGCGCGGTCCTTCTGCGTGTTGGTGTTGCCGTCGACCTGGTAGTTCACCCGGAGCAGCGTCCCGTTCGCGGCGAACCGGGGCACCCCGAACTCGGGATTCTCGAACCCGCTGACGCCGGGCTGGACGAGCGCGAAGTTGTACGGGTTCCTGGACACCAGCGGGAGGTTCTTGATCTCGCGCTCACCCAGATTTCGTCCCACATCGATCTTCGCGGTGTCGACGACCGGCGACTCGCCCGACACCGACACGACCTCGGCCACGCCGCCGACGCTCATAGCGATGTCGAGGGCGAGCGTCTGCCCCGCCGCGAGCGTCAGCCCGGTCTGTTCGAACTTCCTGAATCCGGGCAGCTCAGCCGACAGCCGGTAGTTTCCCAGCGGGAGCAGCGGCGCCCGGTAGACGCCCACGTCGTTCGTCACGACGACGCGTGCCGCGCCGGTGTCGGTGTTGGTGAGGGTGACGGTCACGCCCGGCAGCACGCCGCCGCTCGTGTCGCGCACTACGCCTTCGATGTTGCCGTTGGCCGCCTGCGCCTGTCCCAGCGCCGGGACCGGGACGAACAGCGCCGCGAGCAGGCAGACGAGTGGAATGTGGATGGTTCGAGACATCAGAGTCCTCCGACCGGCTCTTGACTCATGGCTCCTGGCTCTGGCCAGAGCCCAAAGTCTTCGACAGGCTCCAGGCTCTGGGCTCTTGGCTCTGGCCAAAGCCTAAAGCCTTGAGCCCTGAGCCGCTCTTCACAGGCTCTGGACTCTGGGCTCCAGGCTCTTGCCTGAGCCCAAAGCCCTGAGCCCTGAGCCGCTCTTCACAGGCTCTGGCCAAAGCCCAAAGCCTTGAGCCCTGAGCCGACTGTCTTTAGACGCAGTATCCCTCTGCGCCGGTTCGGCCGATAATGCAAGCAGGCCAGTGCCGTCAGGATCGTGGTGCGCCCTTCGCCGCCCGCTGAAGCCCTGAGCCTCGCGCCCTGAGCCGGGTGATCTGTGAACCCACTGCACACCAAATCCGCCTCGAAGTCGTCGGTTCGACGGCGCCGGAAGCTCCATCTGCCTCCCGGCCGCTGGCGTCTCTACGTGCTGGTCGGGCTCGCCGGGCCCATGCTCCTCCTCTCGGCGGTCTTCGGCTACTACTACGTCGTCTTCTCGCGGATGATCGACGCGCGCATTCACGGTCAGATGCAGCGGGTCGACCCGCGGGTGTTCGCACGGCCCTTCGAACTGCGGCGCGGCCAGGCCGCCGGACCGCCGCAGCTGGTGGAGCGCCTCAACGAGCTGGGGTACGCGCATCGGGCCCGGGCCGAGCAGGCCGGCGAATTCACGGTCGGACGGGATACCGTCGTGCTCATCCCGCGCGAGGGGGATCGCAAGGGCCGGACGATCCGGGTCGTCTTCTCCTCGCGCGGCCCGAAGGCCGCGGTTCCCTACTGGGTGAGCGGGATCGAGCAGATCGGCAGCAAGGGCGGGCTGGATCGGCTGACGCTCGACGCGCCGCTGCTGACGGCCCTCGTCTCGACGGGCCGCGAGAAACGCCGCGACGTCCCGCTTTCGACCATCCCGCAGCGGATGATCCAGGCCGTGCTGGCCATCGAGGATCACCGTTTCTACGACCACCCCGGCATCGATCCCATCGGCACGCTCGGCGCGATCTGGTCCAACGTCTTCGACGACAAGCCCTACCTCGCCGGTGGCAGCACGCTCACGCAGCAGATCGTCAAGAACACGTTCCTGACGCCCGAGAAGAGCCTGCGCCGGAAGACACTCGAATGGTTCATGTCCGTGATCCTCGAGCAGCGGCTCACCAAGGACCAGATCCTGGAGCTGTACCTGAACGACGTCGCGCTCGGGCAGCGCGGCTCGTTCGCGATCCGCGGCGTGGCCGAAGCGGCCCGGCTGTTCTTCGCGAAGGACATCACGAACGTCTCGCTGACCGAGTCCGCCACCATCGCCGGCGTGATCCAGTCGCCGTCGCGGCTGTCGCCGTTCAACCACCCCGAGCGGGCGCGCGAGCGGCGGAACGTCGTGCTGCGCGCCATGGCCGGCGCCGGCTTCATTACCGGCGACGCGGCGGACCGCGCCGTGCGGGAGCCGCTGCAGCTCGCCGCGCGCGCGCTCGATTCGGAGGCGCCGCACTTCGTCGACTACGTCAGCCAGGAACTGCAGGAAAAGCACGCGAGCGTGGCCTCCGCGGCCGACGTCTACACGACACTGGACCTTCACCTTCAGCGCATCGCGCAGGACTCCGTCCGCGACGGCCTCGTGCGTCTGGACGAGATCCTGGCCAGGCGCCGCCGCCAGCGCGCGCAGGCCGCCCTCATCGCCATCGACCCCCGGAGCGGCGAGATCCTCGCCCTCGTCGGCGGCCGCTCCTACAACCAGTCCCAGTTCAACCGCGCCGTGAATGCGCGGCGGCAGCCCGGCTCCGTGTTCAAGCCGTTCGTCTACCTGGCCGCGTTCGAGCACGCGCAGGCCGTCGGCCAGACCGACATCACCGCGGCCTCGCTCGTGACCGACGAGCCGACGACGTTCAACTTCAACGAGCAGGTGTGGAACCCCGGGAACTACGAGAACGAGTACGACGGTCCGATCACCCTCCGCCGCGCGCTCGCGCTCTCGCGCAACATCGTCGCGATCAAGGTCGCGCAGGCGGCCGGCTACGACGAGGTCGCCACGTTGTGGCGGCGCGTCGGGGCGGGCACGCCGCCCCGCCCATACCCGTCGATCGCCCTCGGCGTGTTCGAGGCCACGCCGCTCGAGATCGCGGCCGCCTACACCGTCTTCCCCAACGGCGGCACGCTGCGGCCGCTCCGCGGGATCTCGCGTCTCGTCGCCGGCGGGCGCGACGTCCCAGTGCCCGTCGCTGCGCCCCGCACGGTGGCCCGGAAGGACACGACGTTCATCGTCACCAACATGATGCGCAGCGTCATCAACGAGGGGACCGGGGCGGGCGCCCGTGCGAACGGCTTCGCGCTCGACGCCGCCGGCAAGTCCGGGACGACCAACGATCTGCGCGACGCCTGGTTCGTCGGCTTCACGCCAGAGCTGCTGACGGTCGTCTGGGTCGGACTCGACGACAACCAGCCGCTCGGCCTGAGCGGGACACAGGCCGCCCTCCCCATCTGGACCAGCTTCATGACCCGCGCGCTGGCCGGCCGGCCCAACGTCCCGTTCGAGACGCCGGAGGGCATCACCTTTCTCGAGATCGATCGCGACACCGGACGCATCGCGACGCCCGGCTGCCCGCGCGTGTTCAACGAGGCGTTCATCCAGGGCACCGAGCCGCACGAGGTCTGCCTGCTGCACAGCTACGGCGGCTGAGCGCCTCAGCTGCGCTCGCCGCTCTCGCGAACTGGACAGCCAAGTCTCTGGTTGGCGGGTTACGCCGGAGCCTGTCGGGCCGCGGCGCGATGCGGCCAGCGCGACTGCGTCAGTTCGAAAAAGGCACCGGAGGCGTTTCGACCCGCGGAGGCGCTGTTTCGTCACCGCCGCTCGACCCACCCATCCGCCCAACCGATTGGGCACCGGCCCTCGGATCACCCGAGCCGGAGCGGCCATCGTGAGGCCATCGCCGGAGGTGCGTTTTTCCGCGCGTCCGGCCGAGGCGCCGCGGCCCGACGGGCTTCGGCGCAACCCGCTGAGCCGAGACCCCGCTGTCCAGTAGCGAGAGCCCGGATTCTGAAGAACTGAGGAGCGCTGTCCGTCTCGACGACCGCGTTCGCCCAGGGATCGAAACAGAAGCGATCGAGGTGCTCGTCTGAACGAAGATGTCGCGATCGCGTCCGGCCGGGCCGCTAGCGGGCCGACATGCTTGCAATGGTCCCGCTGACGCGAGGTGTGACCCCTGGAGCCAGAACCCCCGAGCGCCTGTACAATGGAAGCCAACGTGGGGAGCCTGCCGGAGCCGCGTTGACCGCGGGCTGCGGAAAGAACTGAGAAACCCTTTTGTCCAGATCACCATCAACGACTGCTCTCATCCTGCTTCTCACCCTGGCCGGCGCCGCCTGCCAGAACTCTGCGGCCGAGACCACCGGAACGGAACCGCCGCCGCAGGCGCCGGCGGCCCCGCAGCCGCCCGAGCCGCCGAAGCCCATGCCCACGGACCTGCCGGACGTGCTCGCGCGCGTCAATGGCGAAGAGCTCCACAGGGCCGACCTCGACCTGATGGTTCGCAACATGGAGCTGGGGAGCGGTCCTGTTCCGGCCGACCGCCGCGACGAGGTCCTTCGGGGCGCGCTCGATCGGCTCATCACGTACACCCTGCTGCAGCAGGAAGCCAGAGCCCGCAACGTCACGGTCACCGATGCCGAAGTCGAGTTGCGGCTGACCGCGATGCGCGGCCAGTTCCCGGACGAGGGCGCGTTCGAGAAGGCGCTCGCCGAGCGCAGCATGACCCTCGATCGGCTGCGCGCCGATGCGCGCGCCGACCTGGTGATAAGCAAGATGATGGAGGGCGAGGTCTCGACGGCGCAGCCGGCGACCGACGCCGACGCCCGCGAGTTCTACGACAGGAACCCCGACAAGTTCCAGCGCGGCGAGGCCGTCCGCGCCAGCCACATCCTGATCATGGTCGACAAAGCCGCGGATGAGGCGGCCAGGACGGCGGCGCGCGAGAAGATCGAGGCCATTCACAAGCAGGCCAAGGCCGGCGAGGACTTCGCCGCGCTCGCCCGCCAGCACTCGCAGGACGGCAGCGCGTCGGCCGGCGGCGATCTGGACTTCTTCGGCCGCGGCCGCATGGTGCCCGAGTTCGACCAGGCGGCTTTCGCGCTCCAGCCCGGCGAGATCAGCGATGTCGTGACCACCGAGTTCGGCTATCACGTCATCAAGGTGACGGATCGGAAGGCTGCGTCGGCCGTACCGCTCGAAGAGGTCAGCGAGCGCGTGAAGCGGTTCCTGACCGATCAGCGGAAGCAGGAGCGCGCCGACGTCTTCGTCCAGGGGTTGAAACAGAAGGCCCGGATCGAGGTGCTCGTCTGAACGAAGATGTCCTCACCGCGGCGGCCGAGGCGCTCGGGCGTGGCGAAGCCGTCGCCCTCGTGACCGTCGTGCGCGCAAAAGGCTCGACACCGCAGCGGACCGGCGCGAAAATGCTCGTCTACGCCGACGGCCGGACCGTCGGCACCATCGGCGGCGGCTGCTACGAGAACGACGCGTTCTGGAAGGCGCGCGAGGCGCTCTCGTCAGGCCGGTCCGCGCTGCTGCACTACGAGTTGAACGACGACTTCGCTCAGGAGAACGGGCTCATCTGCGGCGGGCAGATGGACGTCCACGTCGACCCGCTGCTGCCCTCGCCGCGGCTGTACGTGATCGGCGCCGGTCACGTCGGCTTCCATCTGGCGAAGATCGCCGTCGACGCGGGGTTCAGGGTCCACGTCGTGGACGATCGCGAGAAGTTCGCGAACCGCGAGCGCTTCCCCGCGGCCGACGAGGTGCGCGTCGAGCCGATCGCCGAGTGGCTCCACGCCGCCGACCTCCCCGCCTCCGCCTACGTCGTCGTCGTCACGCGCGGCCACCAGCACGACCTCGACGCGATGCGCGCGCTGGCGGCGCGCGACCTCAAGTACCTGGGGCTCATCGGCAGCCGCGCCAAGGTCGTCCGGATCTTCGACGCGCTGGCCGCCGAAGGCATGCCCGCCGAGTGCCTCCAGCGCACGCACGCGCCCATCGGTCTCGACATCGGCGCCGTCACGCCAGCCGAGATCGCCGTCAGCATCCTGGCGGAGCTGATTGCCGTCCGCCGCGGCGTGGACGTGGGCGCCGCCTCGATGAGCGCGACCCGCCCGAAGCAGCAGGTCACGTAGCTGTTCTCGACCCTGATCCGAAACGCGACGATCCTCACCCTGAACGACGCGGGAGACGTCCTCGAGGGAGCGGTGTCCGTCGAGAACGGCCGGATCGCCTCCGTCGGAACCGAACCTGAACGGCCGTTCGACCGGATCGTCAACGCCCGGGGCGCCTATCTCCTCCCCGGCTTCATCCAGACGCACGTGCATCTCTGCCAGACGCTGTTCCGCAGCACGGCGGACGACATGCCGCTGCTCGAATGGCTGCGGCGGCGCATCTGGCCGATGGAGGCGGCGCACACCCCCCTGACGCTTCGCGCCGCGACACGGCTGGCGGCGGCCGAGCTGCTCCTCTCGGGCACGACCGCGGCGCTGACGATGGAGACCGTTCACGATACCGACGTGGTCTTCGAGACGCTGGCAGAGATCGGGCTCAGGGCGACCGTCGGCAAGTGCATGATGGACTTCGACGACGAGGTGCCGGCGCGGCTGCGCGAGGAGACGCGCGCGTCGCTCGACGAGAGCGTCGCGTTACGGCGGCGGTGGGAGGGCGCGGCCGACGGCCGGCTTCGTGCGGCGTTCGCGCCGCGGTTCGCCGTCTCGTGCTCGCGCGAGCTGCTGGAGGCCGTCGCGGCGCTCTCCGCATCCGACGGGGTGATCGTCCACACGCACGCCTCCGAGTCGCGCGACGAAGTCGACGTCGTCCGGCGGCTCTCCGGCGGCCTCCCGAATCTCGGATACCTCGCGGCCACCGGCCTGGCAGGGCCGCACCTCTGCGCCGCGCACTGCGTCTGGGTGGACGAGGCCGAGCAGGCGCTGATCGCGGAGCGCGGCGTCAAGGTGATGCACTGCCCCGGCTCCAACCTGAAGCTGGGCTCGGGAATCGCCCCCGTCGTCGAGATGCGGCGCCGCGGGATCTCCGTCTCGCTGGGCGCCGACGGCGCGGCGTGCAACAACCGGCTCGACATGTTCGACGAGATGCGGCTGGCGGCCACGCTCCAGGCCGTCCGCGAGGGTCCGGGCGCGCTGACCGCGCGCGACGTGCTCTGGATGGCCACGCGCGAGGGGGCGCGCGCGCTCGGCCTCGAGCACGAGGTGGGATCCATCGAGCCGGGCAAGCGCGCCGACCTCATCCTGGTCGAGCGCGACCGCGCCCACCTCTCCCCCGACCTGGACCCGTGGTCCACCATCGTGTACGCCGCGCGCGGAACCGATATACGGATGACGATGGTGGACGGCGAGATCCTGGTGGACGACTTCGCGCTGACCCGGATGGACGAAAAGCAAGTGGTTGAGGACGCGACACTTGCGGCGAAGGAGCTGATGGGCCGCAGTGGGGTTGGCATATAATGCCCCTTAGCAGTCGCGGCGGCCGAGTGCTAACAGCTCATGAACACTCATCCTGAACTGCCGGAACGGGATAGACGGATTCTCGGGGCCGTCGTCCAGGCGTATATCGACCAGGGTGAGCCCATCTCGTCGCTGTGGCTCGCCAGGGGCGGCTTCGGTATCTCTTCGGCCACGCTGCGCAACATCATGGCGCGGCTCGAGGAGCATGGCTATGTCCGCCAGCCGCACACCTCGTCGGGACGGGTGCCGACCGATCTCGGTTATCGGAGCTACGTCGACGCGCTGCTCTCCGGTCGCCGCGTGCCGCGCGCGACGCCGAAGATCGAAGCGCGGCTGAGGCAGGCGGGAACCGTCGAGAACCTCCTCTCGCACGTGTCGCATGAGATCTCCCGGGCGTCGCACCAGATCGGGTTCGCGATCGCGCCGGCGGCCGACACGACGACCCTCGAGCACCTGGATTTCGTGCCGCTGGATGGCGGCAAGGTGCTCGTGGTCGTGGTCGGGGCAGGCGGTCATGTGTCGCACAAGGTGGTGTCGCCGGCCGAGCAGTACGAAATGACCGAGCTCCAGGAGGCGGCCAACTACCTGAACTCGGAGTTCCGCGGGCAATCGCTGCTCGAGGTGCGCCAGGCCGTGCTGGAGCGGCTCCGCGAAGAGCGCACGCTCTACGACGCGCTGATGGCTCGCGCCTTGCGTCTGGCCAGCTCGACGTTCGAGCACCTGGACGCCGCGCCGACCGTCTACATCCAGGGCACGTCCCTGCTGCTCGACGAGGTGGGGCCGGACGATCCGGACGTCACGCTGGAAACGCTCCGCACGCTGCTGCGGATGATCGAGGAGAAGACCCGGCTCGTGCAGCTGCTCGACGAATACATGGGCGGTGAGGGCCTGACGATTGTCATCGGGACCGAGCACCACTCGCCCGACCTGCAGCGCTTCAGCCTCGTGGCGTCGGGCTACACGAGCGGCAGCGGCTCTGGCGCCGTCGGCGTGATCGGCCCCACACGCATGCGCTATTCGCGGGCCATCCACGTGGTCGAGAGCCTGTCGAAGGCGATCAGCCGCATGGCGGGCCCGAAAACGTGACGCAGAACAGCACCATGGACGACAACACGCCCTCCGGGGCCTCGGAAACCGACGATGGACGCCGGGGGAGCACGGCCGGGACGGCGGCGGATCCCGAGGAGGTCCAGCGTCAGCGCGACGAGTACTACGACCTGCTCCTCCGGAAGACTGCCGAGTTCGACAATTTCCGGAAACGCACCGAGCGCGAGCGCCTGAGCGTCAGCGAAGCGGCGGCGGCCGATCTGATCATCGAGCTGCTGCCGCTGATTGACGATCTGGAGCGCGCGCTCCAGGCGGAAGCTGGCACGGAAGGGGCCGAGACCTATCGCCGCGGCGTCGAGCTCATCCACCGCCAGCTGCTCGAGACCCTGCGCAAGCGCGGAGTCCGGCCCATCGAGGCCGTTGGCGCCGACTTCGATCCTCACTATCACCAGGCGGTCACGTACGAGCCGGCGGCCGGCCATCGCGACGGCGAGGTGATCGGGGAGCTCCGCCGCGGCTACATGCTGGGCGACCGGCTGCTCCGGCCATCGATGGTGAAGGTGGCCAAGGGGGCGGAGTAGGCGATCGGGGTTCTCCGGTGAATCAGCCAATGCCGCGCGCCGCCGGGACGGTCCGATCCGTCCTCGGCGCCAGGCGCATGCTAGCCGGGGGTCCGCCTCCGCGGTTTGCGGAAACCTGGGCGCGACCGGCTCCGGCGAGGTCCGCCGCAGCCTTGGCGGAGGTGGAAGCGTGATAAGGGGGTCCGGGGGACA
>DASPFV010000200.1:0-9263 GCA_035620975.1 Vicinamibacterales bacterium | reverse complement strand
CCGGGACGGGCGTCTTTCCGCGCTGGCTTCCGGATGGCCGGCGCCTCGTCGCACAGGACCGCGGGCGGCTGACTCTCGTCGACACGATGGCGAAGACGTCGCGGCAGCTCTACGCAGAACCGGATCGAGGGCGAGCGATCTTCTCGATCGCGTTAGCGCCCGACGCTCGGCGGGTGTACTTCACGAG
Organism: Vicinamibacterales bacterium; assembly: GCA_035620975.1. Taxonomy (GTDB): domain Bacteria; phylum Acidobacteriota; class Vicinamibacteria; order Vicinamibacterales; family 2-12-FULL-66-21; genus DASPFV01. The sequence continues at coordinate 9,076 of DASPFV010000200.1, read as the reverse complement.
TGCGGTCAGCGAAGCGGACATCTGGTTGATGCGCTTCGAAGAGAGAGCAGGTCGATAGTCGATCCGTACGCTCTTTCACAGTGCAATCGCTCTGGCGCTGTCGGTGCAGTCACTCTTCGGTGTCAGTGCGCCTCACCCTCGGTGCGTCGGCGCGATCCTGCTCTGATCGGAAGTGTGCTCGCTGAGGACTCGGACTTGGTCTCGCCGTCCGTGTCGTCGCCGAGCGCGCCGTTGCGCCGGTCATCGAGACGTTACTCCTCGCCGTGACAGCTCAGGACCCGCTCATACGCGTAGCGGCTGTCGCATCCCTAATCGCGACTGCGGCTCTCGTCCTATTCCGCGCCGACGTCAAGCGGAGCGGGTTGATCCGATGAGCGACCTGGGAGGCGAACAGCGTGTTGTCGTCGTTCTCGGGCGACCTCGATTTGGCCGATCGTCTAGCAACAGGACGACGCCGATTTCGCTGATCTCCTTTTCCGGTCGAACACCTTTCTTCCAGCGGGTCGCCTCCTCGTCGAACGCAACGATGCGACGCTCGCCGGCGACGACCGCCCGCACGACATCATCCACGGCAAGGGTTGCACAGGACACTTAAGAACGCTGTTGGCACGGCTCTCGAGCCAGAAAAGTGGGCTGGTGCCTCCACGCTGTCCCTCAGCAACAGGATGAGCAATCCGCGCCGTAATCGGGATTCCGACATATACCGGCGCGGGACGCGTTCGCGCGGGACAACCACTGCGGATGGAGGTTCGGTAAACCTCCTCCCGGCCAGCCCGCAACCGGAGCGAGGCCAAGCACCTGAAACATGCAGGCGGTCGCAGCCTTTCAGGCGAATGACGAGCGCGTCGGCGCGGCTCGCGTCGCCCTGCTCAGCGAATCGCTCTGGCGGCGCCGCTTCGGCGGCGATCCCACGATTGTCGGTCAGCTCATCACGATCAACACCGAACGTTACGAGGTGATCGGGGTCGTGCCGGCATCCTTCCGCGACATCGGGCGATCGGTGCTGACGTCGACCGCCGCACCGCAGGTGTTCGTGCCGTTCACGATCAATCGGGCGCAAGAGCACCGGGGTAATCACACCATTCGCGTCGTTGGACGGCTCCGGTCGGGCGTCTCGATGGACCAGGCGCAAGACGAGGTGCGGCGCATCGCTGCTGCGCTCGAGCAGCAGTTTCCGGCGACGAACAAAGGATGGGGCGTGCAGATCGACAGGATTTCCAACACGATGTTCGAGCAGCGTGTGCGCCCTTCGCTGCTGATGCTCCTCGCCGCTGTGGTGCTGGTCCTGCTCATTGCCTGCGCCAACGTCGGGAGCGTTCTCTTGGCGAGGAATCTCTCCCGTCAGCGCGAGTTGGCATTGCGCTCGGCCCTAGCCTACTTTCCGGTGACAAATGGACGCGCTAAGTCACTGTGATTCATCCAGCCGCGCGCTCGAGACTTGACCGATCGTGTGGTTTCGATCATTTGCCAGCACGGATCAACGTTCCTATATTGATGTGCATCGATGACAAAGGAGCGTGCATGGTCCGACGCCGACAGCGCGAGCGGAGTCTGTTCGAAGTGTTGCTGCCCGATGGACACAAACTGTGGCCCGACTGGTTGCGGCGGATCGATACGCTGCTCGAGGACGAGGCGGTGATTGAGGTGGTCGCGCAGGCGCTCGAAACGCGCTGGCCGCAGAGTCGGCGCCGCGGCCGTCCTGGGACGCCGGCGGAGGTCGTGATTCGGATGCTCATCTTGAAGCACCTGTTCGACTGGAGCTACGACGACCTGGAGCAGGAGGTGCGTGCGAATTTGGTGTATCGCGCGTTCACCCGGATCGACGCCGAGGAAGTGCCGGATGCGAAAACGATCCTGAAGATCGCGCGCACGCTCGGCCCCGAGATCGTTGAGCAGTTGCACCGGCAGGTGCTCGACGTCGCGAAGCGGGCGGGGGTGACGCACGGCCGCCGCTTTCGCATCGATACGACGGTCGTAGAAACGAATGTGCACTATCCGACCGACAGCTCGCTGTTGCAGGACGGCGTGCGGGTACTGACGCGGACCATGCAGCGCGCGGGCGCCGCGCTCGGTGACGTCACCGCGGTGCGTGATCGGCTGCGCAGTATCGCGCGCCGCTGCCTCGCCATTCGACGGCAGTCGCGGACCCCGGCCACCCGTCCCGAGCTGGTGACCAGTTACCGCCGGCTGATGGCGACGACGCGCGCGGTCGTCCGGGAGGCCTCGACGATGATTCGTCGGATTGGCCATCGCCTGGGGACAGCGGCACCGGGCACCCGGCCGATCCTGCACCACGCGCAACGACGGCTGCAGACCATGCGACCGCTGGTGCAGCGGATTCTCACGCAGACGCGGGCGCGGCTGCTGGGCGGCGATACCCACGTGGCCGACAAAGTGATGAGCGTCTTCGAGCCACACACCGAGGGCATCCGGAAGGGCAAGATCGCCAAGCCGACCGAATTCGGAAAACTCGTCACGATTCAAGAAGCGGAGCACCAGATCATTACGGCCTACGAGGTCCATGCTCGGCGGCCGGCCGATGTGACGCTCTGGGTGCCCGCGCTCGAGCGCCATCAGCAGATCTTTGGTCGTCCCCCGGATCTCGCGGCGGGCGATCGCGGGTTTGCCTCGGCCGCCAACGAACAGGCCTCGTACGCGCGCGGCGTCCGGCGCGTGATCCTGCCCCGGCCCGGACGGAAAACGCCCGAACGCCGCGCCTTTGAACGTCAGCGCTGGTTTCGACGTGGCCAACGCTGGCGGGTCGGCTGCGAAGGACGGATCAGTGTGATCAAACGTCGCCATGGACTGCGCCGCTGTCGCTACCGCGGTGCCAACGGGATGAGTCGTTGGGTGGGTCTCGGGGTCATCGTCAATAATCTGGTCAGTACCGCGACCGCGTTGCGGCTCGGCACCGCCGCATGATCAAAACCAGTAAATGAAACGACCCGTCAGGTGCATCGCATCGAAAAGAGCGGATCCACAGTCTTGCGCGAGGTCATTTCTTCACCGGAAAGTAGCCTAGGAGCCCGTCGATCGCGGCTGATCCGTCAGCTGATGACCGAGGGAGCATGTTTTGCCGTGATCAGTGGCGCCGCCGGCCTCCTGTTGGCGGCGCTGGCAGTTCGCGCGCTGAAGGTCATGCTGCCGCCGAGGCTGCCGCGCATCGACGAGATCGTCGTCGACGCGCCGGTGCTCGCTGTCGGCCTCTTTGCGTCGACGGTCAGCGGTCTGGTGGTGGGGTTGATTCCGGCTTGGCGCGCCTCCTGCGCGGTGTTGACGCCCGAACTCGCCCAGCAGGGCCGGGGCGTCGCCGGGACGTCACGGATGTTGACACGCAACGGGCTCGTCGTCGTACAGACGGCGCTCGCGACGATGCTGCTGGTCGGAGCGGCCCTGCTGCTCCAGAGTTTCGCGCGGCTCGAACAGGTCCGTCTCGGCTTCCAACCGGATGGCCTCATCTCCGCTCGAATTGCGCTGCCCCGGACATCGTATCCGGATGGTGCCCGGACGCTTGCGTTCTGGCAGCAACTGCTGGAATCGCTCGGCGGCCATGGCGGCGTGCAGAGTGCCGCGATCGGCACGAGCGCGCCGTTCACGCCGGGTGTACGGGCGGGTGGACGGGTGCGCGACCGGCGGACTGCCTCGGCCCCGCCGGACGGGTCGATAGGTGCGGTCGAGCACGTCGTGAGCGCGAACTACTTCCGGACGCTCGGTATTCCGGTGCTGGCCGGCCGCACGTTCGGCGAGGAAGACACGCTCGAATCGCCGCGCGTGACGATCGTCTCCGAAAGCATCGCGCGCGCGCTGTGGTCAGGCGCCAATCCGATCGGCCAGACGGTGGAATGGAACGGTGTACGCCCCGCAACGGTGATCGGCGTGGTGGGCGATGTGCGCGGTGCCGCCGGACAGGGTCCTCGTGGTGGCGGTCTCGATCTCGATCCAGGAGCGGCGGCCTATTTCGCCGTGTCGCAACAGCCCCTGAGCGCGACGACCGTCATCGTGCGCACGTCGGCGGAATCGGCGGCGACAGCCTCTTTTCTTCGCCAGGCCGTGCAGGCCATCGATCCGGCGCAGCCTGTCACGCAGGTCCGTCTGATCCGCTCTGCCGACACCAGCGAGGACTGCCGGACACCTTCATCACACCCTCCGACGCGAGGTTTCGACTGTGGGTGATCTGCGCCACGCCCGTACGGTCGGTGTTTATCTCGCAGTTCTCGAATGTTTGACAAGCTGATTCCGAGAAGAGCGAGGAGGTCCAGATCAAGGACTGACCGGTCACTAGCGGCGAGCGTCGCCCGGACCGACACGGAGCCAGACCTCCTGAAACGCGGGCTCCGATCGGAGAGCGTCGAACCGCGGATCGCTCCCGAGCAGCGCGAGGTCGCCATCGTGCGCCTCGTAGGCTTCTGCAGCCAGGCGAGTGCGCTCGGCTTGTCTCCCAGGCCGGCGTGAATCGCGGCAACGCCAAGCGGCGAGATGTACTGCGCTGCGGCCATCGCATTCAACGTGTCGAGGGTGCGCCGCGCCTCGACCCGCCGACCCGAAGCAGCCTGCGCATACCCTAGGTACGCAAGAAATCGTGTATTCGGGCTGTTCGACAGATTCACCGCCGCCGCCAGCTCCTGTATCGCCTCGTGAGGTCGGCCGGCCTCCACATACGTCACGCCGAGCTGGAAATGAGCGCGCGGGGGTGCCGTTTCCTTCCGCAGTATCGTTCGGAACTCCGAGATGGCACGGTCATACTGACGCGAGTTCCGATATGAAATGGCACGATCCAGCGCCCCTTGCATCGAGAGCGGATCGAGTTGCCGCGCGCGAATCGCTTGCTGCATCGCCTCCTCACGTCGGCCCATCGCAGTTAGAAACCCCGAGAAAACCTGGCGGCCGTAGGCGTAGTTCGGATTCAGGGCCAGCGCGCGGCGGAACTCCTGTTCGGCGGCCGCCCACTGCCAGCGGTATCGGAAGAGGCCGAACCCCAGGGCGGCGTGCGCTTCCGCTGAGTGATCATCGAGCTCGATCGCTTTCCGCGCGGCCGCCTCCGCCTTCGGCATGAAGTCTCCCGGTGGCTGAGCGCTGAAGAAGAGCAGCTGGTTGTAACACATGGCCATCGCCGCATACGCTTCGGCAAAGTCCGGCTGCTTTCGAACGGCCTCCTCGAAATAGCGGATCGCGCTCGCCATTCCCTGCGCCGTAGGCGGAGCGGCTGCCGCCAGCCCTTTATAAAGCAGCTCCGCTGCCTCCGCATGGACGCGCCGTGATGACGACGGTGTGCTCCGCTGGCCATCGGCTAGCCGGCCTGTCACGGCACCGCCGATCGCGGCGGCGATCTCTTCCTGCAGCCCCATCACGTCGGACAGGTCACGTTCATAGCTGTTCGCCCAGAGATGGCGATCGGTTCGAACGTCAATCAACTGCGCGGTAATCCGCACCCGACTGCCGGAGCGCAGAACGGCCCCCTCGATGACGCCCTCGACGTCGAGCTCCTTCGCGATGGCTGGCAGCGGCTTCTTCGTTCGCTTGTACTGAACGACCGAAGTGCGCGAGATCACGCGCAGGTCGGCCGTTTGCGCCAGCTTCGTGATGAGCACATCGGTCAACGCATCAGCGAAGTATTCGTCGGCGGGGTCGCCGGTCAGGTTCTCCAGGGGTAGGACCGCGACCGATCTGATCGATGACAGATTTGGGGCAGTGTCACCGCCGCGGAACAGTATCCATGCTGCGACAAGGGCGACGGTGGCCCCACCAGCGGACACCGTGATCCACCACTGCCGGCGTGCACGGGCGGTGGGTCGGCCTTCCGCATTGCGCGTGTCGTGAGTTCCCGCGGCGGGGGACTCGAGTTCCACGCGCCGCGATGCCCACCAGCGGTCGAGCTCATCCTTGAACGCATAAACAGTTCCCGAGCTCTGGTGCAGATGCCGGTGGACCGGCAAGCCCTGCTCCGCCTCCCACCGGTGCACGGTTCGAACCGACCGCTTCAGATAGCTTGCGATTTCCTTCCAGGAATCGAGACGCTCCGCCGTCGAGGGATTCAGCCGTTCCGGATAGGTTCGCTCGGGAGTTCCGGACATGGGAGCGAAATGAGTGAGGTGCATTCTAGGGCACCACCGGTCGGCCCGCAATGACGCTTTCGTCATGTGCCATACGCCGCCATTGCGCTGGTGGCAGAGCATGTCACTTGGCGCGCGCCGCCGCACGACGTCATATTCACCGTCCGCGACGTCATATTCACCGTCCGCTTTGAAAACCAAGCGGCACGGTATGAAGGGAAAAACCAGATGAGGTGCACCATTTTGAAAGCTGCTGCCGCCGGCGTGGCCTGCACGGTCACGTTCGCATGCGCGAGGGACCTGCCGGTATCACCCACGAGGCCGACCGCTCAGCAAGTGCCCGCGGGGGTGAGCGACGACGTCGGGACGACAGTTCGAGCCCCGGAGGGCATCTACCAACTGTCATTTCTCGATGGCAATCTGCAGCCCATCGCGAGTCTTCCCGCCGCCGATGAAGAATTGATTCTCGGTGCGCACGTCAGCGATGGGAACGGCGAGGCCGCCCAGCGCGGGCGTGTCGTGTTCGAGTACTGCTCGCTGCGCGGCCTGCCGCCAAACGACATCACGCGACCCGATGAGGCACCGAGCGCGGCCTGTGACACGGGATCGGCAACGTGGGCAACGCTGACGGGCATCGAGCTGAACGCGTCGGGAAACGCCTACCTCAACTTCGGCGTTGTTCTCATTCCACGCACCGTCGGGTTCCGGTTCCGGTATGTCGCCCAGGGGAGCGGCATCGCGAGTCGCGAAAGCGATCCGGCGGATTTCACATGGGTGTCTGCAGGGTAAAGGAGCCGGGTCATGGGACCAACACGCAAGCTGGTGATCACCTCGTTCGGATTCGTCGCCCTCGCGTCCCCGCAGGCGCCCGTCTTTCCTCTCGAATCCGCCATCGCGTTCGTGAGCACGCGAGACAGCCCGGCCACCGATCCATTCGTCGCGGCCGAGATCTATCTGATGGATGGCACTGGGAACAACGCCCGGCGCGTCACGTTCAACGACGACGGCGATGGATTCCCGGCGCTCTCGCCGAATGGCAAGAAGATCGTGTTCGACTCCAACCGTCTGCGCAGCGACGGCGAGCCGCCGAACACGTCCGACATCTTCGTGATGGATGTCGACGGCAGCGGACAGACGTTCGTCGCGCGCGGCAGCTCGGCCAGCTGGTCGCCGGACAGCAAGTGGGTCGCATTCCACGCCTCGGCCTCGGGCAACGGACTCCCCATCAAGCCCGACCCCGGCGCGGCAACCTCGGACAGTGACATCTTCATCGTGAACGTCGACGAGGCGGCGGAACTCGGACAGGCGGCAACAAACATCACCCAGAATCCCAGCGCGATCGATGACGATCCCGACTGGTCACCTGACGGGCTGTGGATCGTGTACGCCAGTCACCTCGTCGGGGACAATCCGAACAACTCGGTGACCGCAGAGATTTACGTCATCGACGCGGCGGGCTCGACTGCTCCTGTCCGCCTGACCCTCAACAGCGAAGAGGAACGTGCCCCGAGCTGGTCCCCCGACGGAACTCAAATTCTCTATTCGTGCCGGAAGGGGGCGACCTTCGAGCTGTGCGTCATGAATGCCGACGGCAGCAACCAGGTGCAGTTGACCTCCACTGCCGTCGCCGAGCTGACGCCCACATGGTCTCCTGATGGCTCGGGAATCGCCTATCACCGCCTGGTTGCCGGTCGTTTTCAGGTGTTCGTGATGAACCGCGACGGGTCGGGACAGACGCAGGTGACCAATACACTCGGGATCAATGCGTTCGCGAACTGGGGCGAGGTCCGCGTGAAGTAGATGCGTCGCGCATGGATCCCAGGAGGTTGTCATGTCTCAAGTAACGACGGCGGTCTGTTGCGCAGCCGTGATACTGACGGGCCGTGCCGCCGGCGCGCAGGACATCTCCGATCTCACCTACACTGGCTTGACGTTCACGTATTCGGCGGAATGCTACGGCCAGATGTTATGCCTGGGTACTGCGTACACCAATATCGTCACGCCCTGGGCGGTCCTGTCCGGTGTCGAGCCGACCTGGTCACCAGATGCCAGGCGAGTGGTTTTCATCAGCGGCGGCGACGTCGTCGTGACGAGCCCATCAGCGGATCGAGTTGTGTTGACAAGCACCCACGGCAATAGCCGTCCCGCCTGGTCTCCTGACGGAAGCACGATTGCCTTCGTGAGTACTCGCACCGGCCGCGCTGAGATTCACGTCATGAATGCCGACGGCTCCAACGTGGCGCAGCTCACGCGGCAATTCGCAGTCGACGTGGCGCGTCCGGCGTGGTCCCCGGACAGCACCCGGCTTGCGTTTACCTGTCAGGTTGAAGCCGGCAACGAGGACATCTGCGTCATGAACCGCGATGGCTCCGGTTTCCGCCGAATCACTTCAGACCCGGCAAGTGACATCCACCCCGCGTGGTCTCCGACGGACGGCAGGATCCTGTTCGCGACGACACGTTTCGATGCCGCAACTCCGCTGCTCGCAACGATAGGCGCCGACGGCTCCGACGTAATGGCAGTTGGTAGCGGCGTGACGGGTCGGCTTCCCGCGTGGTCTGCAGATGGTGCGTGGATAGCTTTCTCTTGGTTCGCGCCAGACTCTGTTGATTACTCGCCTCGGTACGGTCTGTACGCCGTCAGACCCGACGGCACCGCGTTGGCGTTTCTCGGGGGAGGCGGCAGTATCGGCGGTGCTTTCAATGCAGATGTCGTGGTCGTCGACGGCGGCGCGGTGGATCCGGCGTGGATGCCGCCAACGGATGCGCTCGTCGAGGGTCCGGCGACGATCTTCGCGGCGATCGATCACTGCACGGCCGAGTGCGTCGGGATCCATGCGGCGCGCTGTGGCGATCGCTTCGAGGCCCTCGAACCGCTGCGTCAAGGGGGTCCGCGACCATTTCGGTGGACTCGCCGCGGCGGCCGCCCACGGCCTCGCGCTCCGGCACGATCACGGCAGCGTCTATCTCAGTGGCGATTTCCAGAACGAGATTGCGTTTCTCGGGATGACGTCGTCGCCCGCGTTC
>DASPFV010000199.1:0-7794 GCA_035620975.1 Vicinamibacterales bacterium | reverse complement strand
CGTACGCTTGCCGTGTTGGCACGAGGAGAGCGCAATGAGGAGAGCGCAATGCTGAACGGAAGAACGATGAGTGACATGGCTGGACCCGCGGTTGCTGGCGCGCTGCTGGCGGCCCTCGTCTGGGCAACGGTGGAACTGGCGCCCATCGCGGCGCGGCGTTGGTTCGGTTTCTGAAGGGGAGGACGATCTGTGGTCACCTGGCGTCCGGCAGACCGTGAGTGGTCCCAACGAATCCTGGCGGAGTACCGGGAGATGCCCGGACTCCGACTGACGCTGCGACAAGCGGCCCGCCTATGGGCCATGGACGCAGTGCACTGCCAGGCCATTCTCGATGCACTTGTGGCCGCAGGCAGTCTGCGGCGCAGTCCCAAAGGCGAATACTGCCTACCGCGTGACGAAGAGGCCGCAGTGCCGCCGCGCTCGCGGCGACATGTGGCGATCGCGTAGTCATGGAGGCTGATATGCGGATCACGGTTCGCGCGTCCAGTCGGTGGGTGACGCGGCTTGCCCGACGACGTTTCGAATTCGCGTTGAGCAGGTTCGGGCACCGGGTGCGATCGCTCGTCGTTCGGGTGACGGACGTGAATGGCCCGCGAGGCGGCGTCGACAAACGCTGTCGGGTGACGGTGCAGCTCCAGGGCCCGAGCCGAACGGTGGTCATCGACGATGTCGATGCGGATGCCGCTATTGTGGTGGACCGTGCAGCCGACCGCACCGCGCGCACCGTTGCACGAGCCATTCAGGCCGCATCCGGGTGGCGAACTCTTCAGCGCGCCTGATCGAGTGCCGTGGTGCGCGGTGGGCGCGGCCGGGGTGTCGCAGCGTCACGGCGTGTCCCGCCGGGCGCGAGATGGATTGCGCGCCAAGCGGTGCGCCCGTAAGAAGGTGACCCAGACGTGGATCTTGCATTTCCCTTCGCCGAGTTTTGGTGGCTGTACGCTGCGTTCACGGCGTTCGTCCTGCTGTTACTGGCCCTCGATCTGGGCGTGTTCCACCGGCACGCCCATGTCGTGTCCTTCCGTGAGTCGCTCGGCTGGTCCGTGGTCTGGGTCACCCTCGCGTTGGTCTTCAACTACGGCTTCTACCTGTATACCAACGGCCGTTTTGGCGGTGACGTCGCGGAGCGCCTGGCACTCGAGTTCCTCACTGGCTACGTGGTCGAGAAGTCGCTCGCCATTGACAACATTTTCGTCTTCGTCCTGGTCTTCGCGTATTTCGGCATCCCTCTGCAATATCAGCATCGCGTGCTGTTCTACGGAATCATCGGGGCTCTCGTCTTCAGAGCGATCTTCATTGCACTCGGCTCAGTGCTGATGCAGTACACGGCGGTGGTCCTGGTCTTTGGCGCATTCCTGATTCTCACGGGCATCAACATGCTGCGCGCGCCGGAGCACAAGGTCGATCCCGAACGCAACGCATTGATTCGCTTGTTCCGGCGGTGGGTACCGGTCACGCCTGACTTCCACGGCCCGCGCTTCGTCGTGCGGCTGAACGGCCAATGGCATGCGACTCCTCTGCTGGTGGCGTTGCTATTTCTCGAGATGAGCGACGTCATCTTCGCCGTCGATTCCGTGCCGGCGATCTTCGCCATCTCACGGGAACCGTTCATCGTGTTCACGTCAAACGTGTTCGCGATCCTGGGACTACGGGCGATGTACTTCCTGTTGGCGGGAGCGATTGAGCGCTTTTATCTGCTCAAGTACGCGCTGGCGCTTATCCTGATCTTTGTCGGCCTGAAGATGGTCTGGCTGAACGACGCCTTCGGCGGCAAGTTCCCCATCGAATGGTCCTTCGGCGTCATCGCCGTGTTGTTGACCACCGCTATCTTCGCCTCGTTGGTGCGGCGGCCGGCGGAGCGACACGGACGCGCGGCCTGACCGCACGACAAGGAGCTGATCTCGAAGATTCGGCACGAGACAGATCACGCGCACTCGTCGGCGCAGTTGCAAGTAGTGGAACGCTCGGTCTGGACGAAGCGTTGATCGCGTTGTTCATCGGCGCGACGCACGCAAACGATCATGTTGCAGCCGACGAAGCGGCGCGGGCGCGCCATTTGATTAGGTCGACGCGGCGTATTCGGCGCAAGTCCGGAGAGACGGTTGGCAGACTGATTGAGCAGATGCGCGACTTGGTCTCGACGACCGATGCACGCGTGGCCGTCGACCGTGCCACGAAGGCGATGCCCGCCCGCCTGCGCTCCTCTGCATTCGCGGTCCTTGTTGATCTGCTCCTCGCCGACGGCAAGCTCGAGGGTAACGAGCAGCGGTTCCTGCGCGAGGTCGGGTCGGATGTGAAGTTGAAGCCGGAAACGGTGCAACGGATCCTTGACGTGGTGATTCTCAAGAATCAGTTGTGACGCGCCTTGGCGCGAAAGGAGAACACCTTCGATACTCACCATCTTCGGGATGTTCGCGCCAATCAGTTTGGCGCCCTGGCGGACGCATATGAAGCTGGCAATCTTCGACACCCACGCATACGATCGAGACGCGCTGGTCGCAGTCAACCAGCGGTATGGCTATGATCTGACGTTCCTGGAGCCGCGGTTGACGCGAGAGACTGCGCCTCTCGCTGCGGGGTTCCCGGCTGTATGCTCCTTTGTCAACGATCGGCTTGATGCCGAGGCCTTGGCGATCCTGCGGACGGGCGGAACCCGGTTGATCGCTCTTCGCTCAGCCGGCTACAACCACTTGGACCTCGAGGAAGCCGGCCGACTGGGCCTGATTGTCGTCCGGGTGCCTGAATACTCGCCACATGCAGTCGCCGAGCACACGGTCGGACTGATCCTCTCTCTGAACCGGAAAATCCATCGCGCCTACAACCGAGTGCGAGAGGCCAACTTCTCGCTGGAGGGCCTTGTCGGCTTCGACTTGTTCGGCAAGGTCTGTGGTGTCGTGGGTACCGGCCGGATCGGCGCCGTCGTCGCGCGCATCATGCAGGGGTTTGGTTGTCAGATCCTCGGATTCGATCTCAAGCCCAATGACGCCTTGGCTAGGGAACTGGGCGTTCGTTACACCGACATTGGGACCATCTACCGGGAAGCCGACATCATCACCCTGCACATCCCGCTCACGCCGACGAGTCGTCATCTGGTCGATGCGGCAGCGTTCACTCAGATGAAACCTGGGGTCATGTTGATCAACACTGGTCGCGGCGCCCTGGTGGACAGCCGCGCCTTGATCGATGCCCTCAAGCGTGGCCACGTTGGCGCGGCCGGCTTGGACGTGTACGAAGAAGAGGAAGGCATCTTCTTTCGTGACTTGTCCGACCAGGTATTGCAGGACGACGTGCTCGCCCGGCTTCTGACCTTTCCAAACGTGCTCGTGACATCGCATCAGGCGTTTCTGACGCATGAGGCCCTGACGAACATCGCCGAGACGACACTAGCAAACGTCCGGGCCTTTGATCGCAGTGAACCGCTGCTGAATCAGGTCATGGCGCGGAGGTTGTGAAGTCCGGTCCTGACTCGGCGCCAGCACTCTGAACGGGCCTGGATTCGTCGCCGATCGTGTGCGAATCGAGGTAAGCATGCGAATCGATCGCAATCCTGATCGTGGCAGTGATGGTGGGGCGCTGACCGGCGCCTACCTTTGACGGCACGAGGCCAACGGGGGTGACGACGTGTGGCTCGTGGCTCACGCGATGTGGGCTCCGTCGAATAGGAACGCGAAGGCCATCCTCGCGTTTCGGCGTAGCGCGCGATCGCGCCGCGGCTCGACGCGCCGATCTTCGACATCGCGGCCGCGCGGATCGCGACACCCGCGCGATGTCCGGGGATGTGCCCCGAACTGGGGTGTGCCCGAGCACGGATCAACAGATCGTGATTCCAGGAAGGCCCGTCAATTGGATTGACCCGGTCCTCGGCCTTCTGCGGTGCCGGCGCCGTGTGGCGCGCGCAATCGCGACGCGAGCAGCTCCGCCACGCTGCTCGGATCGACGGGCTTGACCAGGTGAGCGTCGAACCCCGCTTCGACGATGCGACGGCGATTGTCCTCGTGATCCCATCCGGTGACGGCGATCAGTACCGTGTCCCTGCCCCATGGAGTGGACCGAATCCGGCGGCAGACCTCCTCGCCGTTCAGCCGTGGCATTCCGATATCGAGCAGCACAGCGTCCGGCCTGAACCGCTCGGCCTCCTCAAACGCTGCGACGCCGTCATAAGCCGTCTGGACCTCGTTGCCCATCATCTCGAGGAACATGGCGAAGAGATCCGCGGAATCCCGATTGTCGTCCGCCACCAGGATTCGCAGTCCGGTGATGACGTTCCTCTCCTGGTTCCCCGCCTGCGGTACCGCCACGACCGTTGGCGGCTCGGCGAGCACGGGAAGCCGGACGATGAACTCGCTGCCCCTGCCGACGCCCTCGCTGCGGGCTTCGACCCGGCCGCCATGCGCTTCAACGAGCCGCCGAACCAGCGCGAGGCCGACACCGAGCCCGCTCTGGGCCCGTTCGAGCGAGCGATCCGCCTGATAAAACATCTCGAAGAGGCGAGGCAGTGTGTCCGGCGGAATGCCGACGCCCGTATCCTTCACGCGCACGACCACGCCATCGTCCTGCCGCTCGGCGACTAGCGAAATGCGCCCGCCGCGTTGGGTGTACTTCGCCGCGTTATTGAGCAGGTTTTGAAAGACCTGCGAGAGGCGCACCGCGTCGCCGTCGATGTACACAGGTTCCGACGCGAGCGAGACCGTCAGTTCGTGCCCGGACTGCTCGATGAGCGGCCGGCTTGATTCCACGGCGGCGGTGATGACTTCCGCTAACTCGATGGGCGATCTGCGCAGCACCAGCTTGTTGCGCGTGATGCGGCTGATGTCCAGCAGGTCATCGACGAGCCGCGTCAAGTGTTGCACCTGCCGGTCGATCACCGCGCGGCTCCACCGTGCGTCTGGCACCGGGGACCCCTTGACATGCAGCACCTGCACGGCGGTGCGGATGGGAGCGAGCGGATTACGGAGTTCGTGGGCCAGCATCGCCAGGAACTCGTCCTTTCGCGTGCCCGACTCTCTCAACTCGTTCAACAGACGCAGCCGCTCGCACGCGACGGTGACGTAGTGACAAATGGTTTCGATGAAGGCGACTTCGTCATCGTCGAACCGGTCCTTGACCCGGCTGGCGAGGGATAACGTTCCGAGCAGCCGATCGCCGGCCAACAAAGGGTTGCACGCACACGCTCGAATGCCCAGCAGCTTCAGCGCCTGCGTGTTCGCGTCATCCGACTGCTGAATATGGGATGCCACGAGTGACCGACGTTGCAACGCCACGCCGCCAATGAGGCCCGCGCCGAGTTCCAGCTGGGCGAGGTGACTCGCGGACTCGGCCGAAACACCCTCAGACGATGACAGCCGCAGGGCATCACCGCCCTCGTCGACGACGTGGCTGAAGTATGCGTCGAGGCCCAGGTGCGGACCGATCTTGCCGAAGAGCGTTCGCAACATGCCGTCCGGATCGTCGGCGCTGAGCAACACCGCCGCGGCCTCCCATAACAGGCGCAGCCGATCGCTCTGCTTCCGCAAGGTCTCCTCGGCGCGCTTACGTGGCGTGATGTCTCGCGCGATCTTCGACGCGCCCTGAATGTTTCCATCCGGCGCGCGGATTGGCGACACGGTCAGCGCCACGTTCACCCGGCGCCCGTCCTTGCAGAGCCGCACGGTTTCGTAGTGCTCGATCCGTTCGCCGCGCCTCAGCCGATCCATGATGGTCGGGAAATCGTCCTGGTGGTCGGGTGGGATGAGCACGGAGACGGTCTTGCCGACGATCTCCTCGGCGGTGTAGCCGTACAGAGCCTCGGCGCCACGATTCCAGCTGGTGATCGTACCGTTCAGATCCTTGCCGATGATGGCATCCTCGCTGGACTCGACAAGTGCCGCTAGCCGCAACCGCGCTTCCTCCGCGCGCTTTTGCTCCGTGATGTCGCGGGTGAAACAGCGCGTGTGAACGAAACGACCGTCCTCCCACAGGGCGCTGGCGTCAATGAGGACGTGCTTGATCGAGCCGTCGCGGCATCGCATACGAGCCTCGCAATTGCGCACGTTCTCGCCGGTTCGGAGCCGGCGCAGGATGTCCTCGATGATGCAGGCGTCGACGTGGAACTCGGTGACGTGATGGCCGATGTACTCGTCCGCGGAGTAGCCGAGCGTGCTCAACTCCGCCCGATTGGCCCGCAGAATCGTCCCGTCGGGGCCGGCCGAATGGAGCCCGACTGTGGCGTTTTCGAAGAAGTCGGCGAGTTCCTGCTCGCTGCGGCGAATGCGCGCTTCCGAGCGCTGCTGCTGCAGGACGATGGCAGCTTGATTGGCCGCGACGCCAAGCATCAGCCGGTCGGTGGCCGTGGGAAAGTCGAGTTGCAGTGAACCGGCGATCACGACACCACAATCGCCACTAAATCCGAGCGCCGTGACGAAGAGTTGCAGAGGACCGCCACCGAACGGACTCGGCATCGTGGCCGAGTGGGTCGCGCTCGTCGTCACCAGCGGTTCAAGGCTCCTGCTGAGGATCTCGACGCACTCCGGCGGCAGCGCTCCCGCAGGCGAGGATCCTGCTTCGACAGCCTTCGGGCCCTCCGCGCTATTCAGGCGGACGTACACGAACTCCACCGGCAGGGAGCGGCAAAGAACGCCGCTCAGGCCGGCCGCGATCTGCGGCAGGTCGCGGCTACTCCAAACGGCCGACAGCGTCGACAGCCCGGCCAGCTCACGCACACACCGGCGCAGGGCCTGCGACTCAGCGGCGCTTGCGCGGCTGATGTCCATCGGTGCGGATTACACTCCGGTGGCAGGGCGCCGCTGGCGTTCGCGTATCTCGCGCAGCATCTCGTCTGGCGGTACGAAGAA
This sequence comes from Vicinamibacterales bacterium, assembly GCA_035620975.1. Taxonomy (GTDB): domain Bacteria; phylum Acidobacteriota; class Vicinamibacteria; order Vicinamibacterales; family 2-12-FULL-66-21; genus DASPFV01. The sequence goes on along the minus strand of DASPFV010000199.1, from coordinate 967 downwards.
GGGGTTCTCTTGCAGGATCCCTCCGATGATCACCATCGGGTGCGTCCGCATGATGTCCATGACGACTTCTGCACCAAACTGGTGCAAGTCGTACGTTCAACAGACGGCGTCGTCGTACTTGGGCAGCACGTAATTGAGTCGTGTTTCGTACTCAACGATGTCGTCGACGCCGGGTCGATCCTCGAGCGCCCACTCCATGTTGGCGACCAGTCGCGTCAGCGGATAGCCTTCGGTCTTGCCGCCTTGCAGGACTTCCTCAATCAACGCGAGCATTCTGCTCTGATCGAAGTGACCGTCCCGCAGATACGCGTCCTCCCAGCGTCGGATTTCCAGCTGCCTCGTGTGTTCGGCCGGCTCCACCGCGATGCCCGCCTGCTGCAGCCGCCGACGGTGCTCGGGCCGGTGGCTGTCCTTGACGATGTGGAATGCCTTTTCACCGTGCTCGAGCCCCTCTTTGATGAAGGGAAGCAGCACCCGGTATTCCTCGTCCTTGCTGTTGAAGAAGGCACACACGTGACGCGATCTTCCGAGGGCTGTTCCCGCTAGTCGCACCGGTTGCCCTGGGTTGCTCATGCATTTTCCCCATCGGCGAACATTCGACGCGTCAGGCGGCGCGACCGGCGTTCGTGGGACAGAACGCGGGCGCGCGGAATCGCGGCCGATTGCGTCGGGCCGGGATCACACCGATTTTACTATGCTCGGTGCAGTATGCTGCCTGCTCGCGACAGGCTCGTGTCACACGATCCCGCCTCCATACGCCTATCGTTGAGCTTTCGAGCTGCCAGGAGCGGGGTTTCACTTCCTGCGGATTCCGGGGTGCCTGTAACTAATTGCCGTGGGCGGCACATCAAGAGGTCTTACACAATTCATCGGAGGCTCCGAGTCGGTCGGCGCCAACGCGCTGAATACAAAGGGGATCGGACTTGACGCGCGCATGCTCACCAGCAGCACGAAGGTCTCGAGCAAT
>DASPFV010000198.1:0-37648 GCA_035620975.1 Vicinamibacterales bacterium | reverse complement strand
AACATCGGCAGCGAGGTCAGCCGTGCCGCCCGGTGGTCCGGGCGGAACGACGAGCTGTCGCGCGGCGCGCTGGAACGGGCTCTCGAACTGTTCGACCTCACGCTCGACGATCCTCGTCATCGACAGTCGCCGGCGCGGCTGCGCGAGCTCGCCCGGGCCCGCGAGGTCGTCGCGGACTTCTTCGCCGGAGAGAACCAGTACCACTCCACAGCGGCGGGCCTGCAGAAGTACTTCGATGCCTACGCGCTGGCCGTGCGGCCATGATTTGCCGGTCCTCGGAACCGACGGGCGTGGGCAGTGAAGGTCTGCTCCGCCAGCTTCAGCGAATCTGGCAGGTCTCGTGGTCGCAGGTCCCAGGAATCATGACCGCGTGCTCTGCTCGCTGGGCCCGGCCTCGCGAGTACGCGCTGGCGCGGCGGCAGGCATTGGTCCGCCGTGAGCGGGAACGGAGTACCGACCGACCTTGGCCCGAACGCGTCAGAGTACCAGAAATCGGCAGCGGCATTGCGGATTCGTAAGCAGCGCTGACCGTCCGGGGAGGTCTGTGGCTGTCTGCGCCGTGGCACTGCCGCTGCAGGAAAGCACCTCGTGTTCGTACTCCTTGCCGCCATCCTCGTAGCGGGCCCCGCCCAGCCGTCACCCCAACCCTGGGCGGACGCGTACCAGGCCGGGCAGTACGAGAAGGCCGCCGACCTGCTCTATCCCGTCGTCGTCGAGCTTGCGCAACAGCTGATCCAGTGGGATCCGGAGCCCTTCCACGCACTCGCGACCCTGTACGAGCGGGGTCTTGGCGTCCAGCGTGATCCGATTGCCGCATGCGCACTGGCGAACATGGCGATGGGCGCGACGCACATGATCGCGCCGCGATACGCCCAGGATGTCGTCACCTACAAGGCGGTCGTCGATGCGGCCGAGAGCTTCCAGCGGGACCTCTGCGTTGTCCTTTCACCGGAGGACGGCATCGCCGCGGGGCGGGCGATGGGCTGCTTTGCCTTCGGCATGCCGGAGGGCTCCGTTCAGCTCGGCCCGCACATGGTCCGGTTCGGCCGGGCCGGCATCGCGCTGGCGACGCGACCCGTCCAGGAACCCGGGAACCTCCTGAACTGTCCTGTCGTCGTGGTGCGAGTTCGGGCCTTCACCCTGGAGGCGCCGGACAACGCCGCGCCGGACGTGAAGCCCAGGCATCTCCTGGAAATGCTGTCGTGGATCGGCGGCACGCCGGCCGGCGGCGGCTCGCCCCGCTACGCGCTCATGTGGGAGGTCCACGAAATACAGAAGGGTCAGCTGGAGGTCGTCGCGATGGAGCAGCTCGCGACCAGGGAATCATGGCCGGCCCGTGACCTGCCGGCCGACCTTGCTTCCCGGCTTCATCTCGAGATCATCCGCTCCGGCCACGTGCGCTGGCGGTTCGACGACAACCCGCCCAGGCGGGGGTGGATCATGCTTCCCGACGAGGATCGGCGATGAACGTGAACGTGCTGCGGGCGCTCCTGGCCGCCGCCTCGCTTCTCGGGCTGCTCGCGGACGACGCACGTGCGTGCTCGTGCCCTAGGAGCGGCCCGCCGTGCCAGGCGACGTGGAGCGCCGATGTCGTCTTCCTGGGAACGGTGCGTTCGATCGAGGAGGTGCCGCATGAAACCCTGGGCTCGCGCTACACGGAGCTGCTCGTGTCGTTCGATGTGGACCGTGGCATCGTGAATGCGACGACCGGGCGACTCGATGTCGTCACGGGCAGGGGCGGGGGCTCATGCGGGTACGCATTCAAGGCCGGGCGCCGCTACCTCGTCTATGCCTGGAAGGGGCCCGGGGGTGGTCTATCCACCGGTATCTGCTCTCGAACACGACCTGTCGAGGACGCTGAAGAGGATCTCCGCTACCTGGCCTCGATCGCGGCGGAGAGTTCCGGTGCGCGCGTCTACGGCCGCGTGACCGAATCCCGTCGTGAAGCCTACGAGCGTGAGGAGATCGACTTCGGCCCGGTCGAGGGTCTGATCGTCAACGTCACCGGCGCGGCATTCTCGCGCGACGCCGTGACGGATCGGAACGGGCGTTACGAAATCACCGGCATTCCAACCGGGAACGTCACAGTTCTCGTCCTCGCGCCGCCGGAGTACGACCCGCAGTATCTGAAACGCGAAATCAAGCTGAAGGATCCGAGGGCGTGCAGCCTGAACGACTTTCAGCTCCGACAGACGGCCACGGTGACCGGGCTGGTGCTCGATGCAGCCGGGCGACCTGCGGTCGGCGTATCGATCGACGCGGTAGCCGCAGAGTTGGCCGCTCACCGGCCGCCCGCGTATCACTATCCGGCCAGGACCGACCGGCATGGCCGGTTCGAGTTCGATACGCTTCCGCCGGGGAGCTACGTCTTCGGTGTGCACCTGACGAGCGACGCGGGGCGTGGCCCATCGGGCGTCCCGGTGTTTCTCCCCGGGACAGGGAACGACAGGGAGGCCGCCGTGTTCGACCTCAAACCCGGCGAGCGTCGCGACCTCGGCGTTCTCCGACTCCCCGCGGCTGTAAACCCCTGAACCCGGAGGCGCGCGCGGCTCTGCCCGAGTTCCTCACGCTCACCAATTACCAGGCGTCTTGCCCGCCGGCGCGCGATCAGCGTGGCGCAGCCGTCGCGACGCTGAGCGCCGGTCTGTCTCCAGGCCGTCCAGAGCGATTCGAGCGCGTGTCGCCATTGTCAGCTCCATCCTCATCCAGGCCGCGATATTCTTCAGCGCTCTGTCAGGAGATAATCCCGGCATGAATGCAGCCGGCAAGGAGCTGTCATGATGAGCACGATGAACGTGTCATGGAGCACACTATGGCTGGCCGGGCTTGTCCTGATCCTGCCCGCCCCGCACGCCGGTGCCCAGGCAGGGCCATCGCCGGAAGCCCGGATCAAGGCGCTGGGGCTCGAACTGCCTCCCGCTCCGAAGCCCATCGCGGCATACGTACCGGCCGTGCGCACGGGCAACCTGGTGTTCCTGGCCGGCCAGGGACCCATGAAGGATGGCAAGCCGGCGGTGACGGGCAAGGTGGGTGCCGAGCTGACCGAGGAGGAGGGATACAAGGCCGCACGTGCGACCATCCTGAACTCGCTCGCGGCGCTCCGGGCCGAGATCGGCTCGCTCGACCGCGTCCGCCGCATCGTCAAGCTCGTGGGCTGGGTCAACAGCGCGCCGGGGTTCACGCGTCAGCCCTGGGTGATCAACGGCGCGTCGGAGCTGCTCGTTGAAATCTTCGGAGACGCTGGCCGGCACGCCCGCAGTGCAGTTGGGGCGAACGAGCTGCCGCTCGACATACCTGTCGAGATCGAGCTGGTCGTCGAGGTCGAGCCCGGTTCGGCGGGGCGCTAGCCTGCTTCGCGGTGAAGAAATGACCGCGTGAGTCGCTAATCGAACCAATGGCCGGCGTCCGGCCTGACCCAATGCAACGTTTTGAGCCTTCGTGTCGCGGCACGGTCTGCGTCTCGGTCACGAGCCATCGCTGCCACGCGCCGGCACCGGCCATCCGAGGCCCGCTTCCGCGAGGCGGGAGACGGGCGCAATGAGGGTTGACCGAGACCGAGGTTGACTGCCATCCTCAAGGCGTTGCGCACGACCGACGTGGCGCGCGATCGGGAATGGCGGCGGGTAGTCCCGTTCGGACGGGGAGGCAGTCATGGACCATGTAGAGAACCTGCTGAAGGTGACGCTTGGCGAGATCGAGCGTCTGCTCAGCACACGGACGGTAGTGGGCGAGCCGATCACGATCGAGGGGAATACCCTGATCCCGCTCGTAGCGATCGGTTTCGGCTTCGGTGGCGGGGGTGGGTCCGGCAAGGATCAGAAGACGGCGACAAGGGAGGGCCTTGGTGCCGGTTCTGGCGGCGGTGGCGGCATCAGGCCCGTCGCGATCATCGTCATCAACAAGGACGGCGTCCGGGTGGAGTCCACCCGCAGGGGCGCGGCGACGATGGTGGAGAAGGTCGGCGAGGCGGTCGGCAGGATCATCGAAAAGCGCGGCGAGAAGACCACCTAGCTGGACAGGATGCTCGCGTTCACGGCGACGCTCGCGGCGCTCCTCGCGCTCATCGTCGTCACGCTGCTTGCCGTGCCGGTCGTGCTCGTCATCGATGCCCGGCGTCTGGACACGCTGCAGGCTGTCTGGCGAGTCCGCTGGTTCTTCGGACTGGTCGATGTCCGGTCCGGACGAAGAGGATCGCCGCAACCCTCGCGCACGGGCGCTGAGGCGAGACCGGCACGCGCGCCCGCCAGGGACGGAACGGGAAGAGCGCGGATGGCACTCGCCGTCTTGCGCACGCGCGGCCTGCTCCGGCGAGTGCAGCGACTCGCGCTGTCGCTGCTCCGACGGGCGAGGCTCGAGGAGTTCCGGCTGCACATGGCGTTTGGCTTCGACAATCCCGCCGACACCGGGATTGTCTACGGATTCCTGTCGCCGCTGCTGGTACTGGCCGAAATGCGGGGCCTGGACGTCGAATGCCGTCCCATGTTTCCGGAAGCGGGCCTGCGCGGGGTGTTCAACGCGACGGTCTCCGTTCGCCCCCTGTCGGTCGTCGGGGCGCTGGTCGCATTCGTCCTGTCACCCCCCGTGATGCGAGCGGCGAGATCGGCGTGGCGGGCCCGGAGATGAGCGGCGAACGCGCCGGCCGGCCCGTGACTGTGGGCGACGTCGTGATCGAGCCGATCGAGCGGCTCGTCGTCTCGGTCGAGAACATCGGAGGAGCGATCGTCGGCATTGCGCTGAAGGAGCCGGTCGCTGTGATCATCCGCACGCCCGGCGGCGCCTGGAGAGTGGACCTGGAGACTTCGATACCGCCCGGGTGACCACTTGGAACGACCCGGTATACCCGACGGAACTCCGTTACGAGACTGCCTCCGGCGGGCGTGTCCGTCACCGAGAGTCCAAAGCCCGACAGCCCAGAGCCGAGAGCCCTGAGCCCTGAGCCCTGAGTCGAGCGTATCCGACTGACCGGCGTGTGATCGAGGAGGTCGCGCATGGGACTGATCCGTCTCCTTCGGCGCTGGGTCCAATGGCTGCGCTCTCTCGGCCGCCGGCCTCCGGGTCCACCCCGCGATCCTCATGCGTGGAAGCCTGCGCCGCTCAGCCCCCGGCCGGGAGGCCGACGTGCGGCGGTTGCTGTCGCTGAACCCGACGATCGATGAACGCGGCTGCTCCGGGTCGCGCCGGCGAGACACGCCCGGCCGATCCTGTCATCCGCGTGTCCGGCATCCGGAAAACCTACGGCCGCATCGTCGCCCTCGGCGAGGTGACCTTCGACGTCCACCCGGGCGAGATCTTCGGTCTGATCGGACCGAACGGCGCCGGGAAGACGACCGCCATGGAGTGCATCGAGGGTCTGCGCCGGCCCGATCGGGGCACGGTCTCGGTGCTGGGACTGGACCCTGTGCGGGACGCCTACGCGCTCCAGCAGCGCATCGGAGTCCAGCTCCAGGAGGCGCAGCTGCAGAAGCGGATCAAGGTCCGCGAGGCCGTCGCGCTGTGGCGACGGCTGTATCGGCGGACGGTGGACGGGGATCGCCTGATCGACCAGCTGGGCCTCGGCGACAAGCGGAACGCCTGGTTCATGACGCTGTCGGGCGGACAGAAGCAGCGGCTGTTCATCGGGCTCGCCCTCATCAACGACCCCGAGGTGGTGTTCCTCGACGAGCTCACCACAGGGCTGGATCCGCAGGCTCGACGGGCGATCTGGGAGCTGGTGCGCGGCATCCGGCAGCGCGGCAAGACGGTGTTCCTGACGACGCATCTGATGGAGGAGGCCGAACGGCTGTGCGATCGGGTTGCGATCCTCGATCATGGCCGCATCGTGGACATCGGAACTCCGGGCGAGCTCGTCCGCCGCCATTGCCCGGAGCGGACCGTCATCGTCACGACGGGTGACGAGCGCGCGCCGGAGCGCTTCCGCGCGCTCGGGCAGGTCAGGGCGGTCAGCAGCCGTGACGCGGAGCATTCGATCCTCGGTGAGGGCGACGAGCTCGTCACGCAGGTGATCCGCTGCCTGGCGGAACACGGGATCCAGGTGATGGATTTCCGTACCGAGTTCCCCACGCTCGAGGATGTCTTTCTCCGCCTGACCGGCCACCGACTCAGGGACTGAGTCCTGCCTTTCGTAATTACGGTGACGCACCGGGGCAGGCGAGGCGCCCGCCCGCAAGGCGCGGGGAGGAAGAAGACCGGGAGTATGTGACCGACTAGCAACGCCGCGGGGCGGGATGTATCGCCGGCCGAATGCCACCGTAATTACGAAAGTCAGGACTGAGCGGGTGTGCAGGTGCTGGCGTGTCCGCAGTCTGCCCAGCGAGCGACGCCACAGGAGCCATACCGGGCGATGTCGGGTCGGTCAGGCCGAGTGAGCGCAACGAAGGAGACCCTGGACCGGGGGGCGCGTGGGGCCCCGCGAGCGAGCGTCACGCGCGATCGGGAAGAAACTCCAGCGTTGGAGGTAGAGGATGTTTGCCGGATTGTGGACGCTGACCTGGCTGGAGACGAAGATCTTCGTGCGCGAGCCCCTGGGCGTGATCGGCACGATCGGCATCCCCGTGCTCATGTTCGTGGTGCTCGGCAGGGTCCTGGGTCCGCGGATCCGAGCGGGAGCTGCCGCCGCGCGCGGCGTCGATCTCAGCGACCTGCCGGTGCTCGGGTCCCTGCTCATCGCCACCAGCGTCGTGCTGTCGCTCATCACGATCATCGCCATCTATCGCGAAGGCGGCATCCTGAAACGCCTGCGTGCGACGCCCCTGCGGCCGCACACCATCCTGGTTGCGCACGTGCTGGTGAAGCTGCTGTTCACCGCGATCACGCTCGCCGCGATGATCTTCGCCGGCCGGCGGTATTACCCCATGGGCTCGAACGTCCCGTTCGCCTCGTTCACGGTCGCCCTGCTCTTCACGACCCTGTGCATCATGTCGCTCGGCTTTCTCATCGCCAGCGTCGTTCCGACGGCGCGGTTCGCGCAGCCGATCGGCACGCTGGTTCTGTACCCGATGTTCGGCGTGTCCGGGCTGTTCGTACCTGTCGACGCGCTGTCGCCCGCGCTGCAGATCGTGGCGCGCATGCTGCCGATGACCTATGCGGTCTCGCTGCTGAAGGGCGTGTGGGGCGGGGAGGGCTGGGCGGCGCACGCCGGTGACGTGTCGGTGCTCGCCGGCATGTCCGCGATCTTCACGCTCGTGTCGGTCCGGGTATTCAGGTGGGAGTAGCCTCAGAAATTCGAGTAGCGTGGTGCGTTGACTTCGCCGGGAGCGAGGGGAAGAATGGCGGGTCACGACTGATCGGAGAGGAGAGACGCATGACGCGGAGCGACGACCGCGGCGTGAATCGGCGCGAGTTCTTCAGAACGGCCGGCGGGGCCCTGACCGCGGCCGGCCTCGTGATGACGCCACGCGGGGAGGCGCTGGCCCAGAGTCTGGCCGAGAAGGCCCGGCTCGAGCGGATCGCGAGCTGCACCTGGCCCATTCGCAGCCTCTTCAAGACGCGGGCGGGCGCCGGCCGCGGCGGCCGGGGCGCCGGAGGAGGCGGACGCGGCGCGGGCGGCGGAGCCGGCGAAGGTGCCGCGGCAGCCGAGGCGACACGGGTTCCGGCCATTCCCGAGAATCGGGATCGGACGACCGCGGCCGACATGAAGGCGCGGTACGGCGAGATCACGATGCTCGACTTCCCGCAGTGGACGAAGGACAACTTCCCGGGCGTCACGAGGATGGATCTGTTCTCGGGGCTGTTCGGCGACGTCACCGACGAGAGCATGTTCATCACGGCCGAACAGGGCGGCGGGGGCGGCGGCGGCTTCGATCCGCTGAGCCCGTCGGGCCGCAAGTGGCTCGACGCGCTGGCCTCGACCTGCGTCAGGACCGGGACGAAAGTGCAGCACATCTCGAACAACGCGCCGTTCGGCCTCGCGGAGCACGGATCGCCGGAAGCCGACGCCCGACGGAAAGCCGGCGTCGCCATGGCCAGACGGTGGCTTCAGGGCTGTGCCGTGCTCGGCGTGCGCTCGATGCGCATGAACTCGACGTCAGCGCTCGGCCCGCCGATCAGGCCGAACGCGATTCCGCGCAGCGGCGACGGCTACCCGCGCAATCTGGACATCGTTCCGATGCTCGACGCGGCGATCGAGTCGTACAAGGAGATGGCCGACTACGGCGGTGAGGTGGGCATCAAGGTGACGATCGAGAACCACTGGGGCCTCGCGGCGGATCCGCAGAACATCCGCATCATCATCGACGCGGTGAACCACCCTTTCTGCGAGGCATCGCCCGATTTCTGCAACTGGGAGCACGAGTACATGCTCGTGAGCGGGCTTCGTGCGCTGGCGCCCTACTCGCACACCAACGCGCACGCGAAATACTGGGATCGCTGGGGCGACAAGAACGACGTGCAGCGGGGCGTCCACATCATGCTGGCGGGCGGGTTCAAGGGGACGTTCGCCCTGGAGTACGAGGCCGGTCCGCTCAATGGCGTCGAGGGGGCGAAGTATCTCTACAAGGAAGTGCTGGCCGCGCTCGGATCGGCGCCGGTCGAGTGAGGTGCTTACTCGTCCAGCGCGAAGATTTCCTCGATCCGGCGCTGGAACAACCGCGCGATCCTGAAGGCCAGCGGCAGGCTGGGATCGTACTTGCCCCGCTCGAGCGCGTTAACGGTCTGCCGCGACACTCCGAGGCGATCCGCGAGGTCGCCCTGCGACCAGCCGCGCTCCCCCCGCAGCGCCGCGAGCACGTTCTTCACGAGTACCGCCGGCTGGCCACGGCCATGCCGATTGCGGCCAGCAGTGCCGGCGCCATCACGAGGTCCGGCGCATCGAGCCGCGGGGTCCACACACCGGCCGTGTGCAGATTGATGTACAGCGCAGCCAGCGGGACCCAGATCACGAGGGCGAACGCGAGCCCTTCGAGGACGATGCGCTGGAGGAGCTCGTCGAGGTCGCGCCTGAGCAGCCGCCAGAACAGCACGGCAGCCGCGAACAGTGGCAGCGCGGTGAGGACGGCCAGGAGTGCCTGTCCGGCCTGCGAGGGCCAGCCAGCGCGGTCCCCGAGCCGGATGAGGAGGTTCCCGCCTACGGCCGCTGCCAGGGCGAGGACGTACAGCCGATAGAGAGAGGCGCCCTGCGGGTGATGCTTCGCGGGAGCGGCTTCGGAATGCATGCCGGCACTGTAAAGTAGACTTGACAGGATGTCAAGTGCCCTTGACAGATGCCTGCCGCAGCCACCACGGCCCGCTGGCGGCTGGAGGGCTATCATCCTCATTTTGACTTGGCTGGACCGCGCGTCGACAGGACCGGTTCCCCGTGCGGGTGTCACGGGAGGTGATGTCCGATGAAGAGCGCCTCGAAGCTCCCGGAAACTCCCGAGCAGCAGCTCGCGGGCTTCGTCGCGAAGTTCGAGCCCGCGCATCGATCGCTGATTCGCGCGGTGCGGAGATCGCTGCGCCGGCGGTTCCGCGCCGCGCACGAGCTCGTGTACGACAACTACAACTTCTTCGTGATTGGCTACTCGCCGACCGAGCGGCCGTCCGATGCGATCGTGTCGCTCACGGCGGCGGCGAGCGGCGTCGGGTTGTGCTTCATACACGGGGCGACACTTCCCGACCCGGCCAAGATCCTGCTCGGCTCCGGCCGGCAGACCCGCTTCATCCGTCTGGACTCGGCGGCCGTGCTCGATCGGCCGCAGGTCCGCGCGCTCCTGGACGCGGCGGCCGCGAAGGCGAGGACGCCGTTCAGGCAGAACGGCCGAGGCCGGCTGATCATCCGTTCGGTCTCGGCAAAACAGCGGCCCCGGCGAAGGAGCGGTCGGTGACCGGCGGCCTCGACGATGAAGTGACGGCCGGGCGCTCTTTCCCGGGCTGGAGCTGACTCATCCCGTGTCGAACTGGAAGCCGGTGGATGCCTCGGCGGTAGCGCGCCTGTGGCGCGGGGCAGGCGCAGATCGGTGGGATCTGCCGAAGCAGGCTTTCGCCGACGCGCTCGAGGCGAGCGTGGCCAAGGCCTTCGCTGGCCGCGGGCCGACGACTCGCGAGGTCGAGCGGTATCTGTCGTCGCTGCACGCCGCCGACCTCGCGCTCGCCTGCGCGTGCGCGCTCGGGCACGAAGGGGCGTGGGAACACTTCGTACGCGAGCACCGCCCCGTGCTCTACAGGGCTGCGGACGCGCTCGTGCCGGGCGGGGGCGCGCGTGAGCTGGCCGATTCCCTGTACGCCGATCTCTACGGGCTGCGGGACACCGACGGCCGGCGCCACTCCCTCTTCCGGTATTTCCACGGGCGGAGCAGCCTCGGCACGTGGCTCCGTGCCGTGCTCGCCCAGCGTCATGTCGATCTCGTCCGGAGCCGGCGGCGCACCGAGTCGCTGCCCGAGGACGAAGATGCAGTCGTCGCGCCTCCGAGCCCCTCGTGCGACCCGGATGACCGGCGGCTCCGCGGCCTCGCCGAGACGGCGTTGAAGGCCGCGATCGAGCGGCTGGCCTCCCGCGATCGGCTGCGCCTCCGCAGCTATCATGCTGTGGGCCTCACGCTCGCGCGGATCGGCCGCCTGATCGGCGAGCACGAGGCAACCGTCTCACGTCACCTCGCGCGCACGCGCCGCGGGCTGCGCGCCGAGGTCGAGCGCACCCTGACCGCCGGCGGCCTTGCCGAAGCTCAGGTCGCCCGCGCATTCGAGCTGCTGCTCGAGGATCCTGCCGGGCTGGACGTCGAGGTCCTGCTGGGCGGGGCAGCCACGCGCAAGGACGACGAGGTCGGACGTTCAAGGTATGAGGGCGATGGATAGGGAAGAGGCAGTCGGACGAAGCGCGGGGCGGGTACTGCGGCAAGGCAAGGTTGAAGGGGCAGCCTGCCTGGATGCCGAGACGCTGGCGGCGTGGAGCGCGGGAACGCTGCAGCCAGCCGAGCGCGCGGCAGCCGAGGTCCATGCAGCTGACTGCAGCCGGTGCCTGGCCGTGCTCGCGGCGATGCCGCAGGCCGAGCCTCCGGCGCGCGATCCATGGTGGCGCGTCCCGCTGACCGTGCGATGGCTCGCCCCTGCTGCCGCGATCGGCGCGGCGGTCGCGCTCTGGGTGGCGGTCGATCCGAGAGTCGACATCAAGCCCCGAGAGCAGCGCCCGGCCCTGCAGGCGCCTTCCGCCGAGCCGGTCCCGCAGCAGAAGCCCGCGGAGGCTGCACCTGCTCCTGAGGACCGCCTGGCGGACCGAATCCCGGAGGCCAAGGAGGAACGATCCAGGCGGGATCGTGTCCAGGCATCGGTTCCCGGACGATCCCCCGAGGCGGCTGCGCCAGCGACTCCGGCGCCGGTGCCAGATGCCGCCAGCCGGATGGACCAGGCCGGAGCCAGGTCAGTCGAGCGTCCCGAGCCCCCGACGGTCGCCGAGTCGGCGGCCGAGAGTGCGCGCCTCGCCGCCGGTGCCCGCCAGGAGCTGCGGGCGCCCACGGAAGCGTCACTGGTGGTCGTCTCGTCCGATCCCTCCGTGCGCTGGCGCGTAAGGGGAGCCGTCGTGGAGCGATCGGTCGATGGCGGCGGCACGTGGGAGACGCAGCAGACCGGATCCGCCGCGCGGATTGCAGCCGGCTCGGCGCCCTCCGCATCGGTGTGCTGGCTGGCCGGGGAAGCGGGGACCGTCCTGCTCACCAACGACGGCCGCACGTGGCGGCAGGTCGTTGCCCCTGCCACCGCGGATCTCGTAGCCATTACGGCCAGTGACGATCGGGTCGCGGTCGTAACGACTTCAGCCGGGACAGCTTACCGCACGACCGACGGCGGCGCGAGCTGGGTCCTGCAAGAAACGCCGGACGCTTCGTTCCAGGAATAGCGGGCAGTCGCGCCCGCCTTCGAAAGGAGCGACGTTCATGCGTGCAGGACTGACACTCGGGATCCTCGCACTGGCGCTGGCCGGTGCTTCCGTTCCCAGTTCGACTCCGGAGATCATCCCCGTCGCGGGCGCCGCGCCGGCCCCACAGCGCACCACGACGGTGACCGATCAGGCGGAGCTGTCGCTGACGGTCTACAACTCCGACATCGCCCTCGTGCGCGACGTGCGCAACCTGCGGCTGCCTGCGGGCAGCTTCGATCTGCAGTTCATGGACATCGCGGCGACCGTCAATCCTGCCACGGTGCACTTCCGTTCGCTGACGGAACCGTCGGCGCTCGGCGTGCTGGAGCAGAACTACGAGTACGACCTGCTCGAGCCCGACAAGCTGCTGCGCAAGTACGTGGGGCGCGAAGTGACGCTCGTGCGCACGCGGCAGGAGGACGGCAGCACGCGGCAGGAAGAGGTGCGCGCGCTCCTCCTGAGCTACAACAACGCGCCCGTCTGGCAGATTGGAAAGGAAATCGTGACTGGTCTGCATGCCGATCACATCCGCTTCCCCGAGCTGCCGGGGAACCTGTACAGCCGTCCCACGCTCATCTGGACGCTGCAGAACGGCGGCGCGGCGCAGCACCGCGTGGAAGCCTCCTATCTGGCCGGCAAGCTCGCGTGGAACGCCGACTACGTGCTGACCGTCACGCGCGACGACAAGGCGGCGGATCTCGACGGCTGGGTCACTCTCACCAATGGAAGCGGAACCGGGTTCAGGAACGCGAAGCTGCAGCTCGTGGCAGGCGATCTCAACCGGGTGCGCCAGGTCCTGATGCGCCGGCAGGACATGGCGGCGGAGCGGGCAGCCGCCGCGCCGGAACCGATGCAGCAGGAGGCGTTCTCTGAGTATCACCTCTACACGCTCGGGCGGCGCACGACGATCAACCACAACGAGACGAAGCAGGTCAGCATGCTGACGGGGACGGGCGTGCCGATGCTCAAGCGGTACGTGGTCAGCGGGCAGCAGTTCTACTACCACAACTTCCAGCACCCGGGCGCGCCCCTGAAAGACGTCGTGCAGGTGTTCTACCAGTTCCGGAACGAGCAGAAGAGCGGGCTGGGCCTGCCGATGCCGGCCGGCACGGTGCGCGTCTATCAGGGTGATTCGAAAGGCGGCGTCCACTTCGTCGGCGAGGACCGGATCGGCCACACGCCCAAGGACGAGACCTTGAACATCAAGATCGGAAACGCCTTCGACGTCGTGTGCGAGCGCAACCAGACGGATTTCCGCAAGATCTCGACGGGCGTGCACGAAGTCGAGTACGAGATCGTCCTGCGCAACCACAAGTCGGTCCCGGTGGCGGTCGAGGTGAACGAGCCGATTGGCGGCACGTGGCGGATGCTGTCCTCGTCGCACGAGTGGACGAAGACCGCCGCGTGGGCGGCGCAGTTCTCGGTGCCGGTGCCCGCCGACGCCTCGGCGACGTTGAAGTACCGCGTCAGAGTCAACTACTGAGCTGGGGACCGGGCGAAGAACTGCGCCAGCGTGGGAAGACGGGTGCGAAATCGTGAGGTGATGTGCCGCCGCATGCAGGAGCGCGAAGCGGCCGCTGAGCCTATCAGCTGTGCCGGCCGTGGGGGCCGGACCAGCCCGCGGCAATCAGCTCCAGCTCGAGCTCGCGCCAGCGGCGGTGCACGTCGTTCGACCCGGTGACGTAATGCGTGCGGACATGGCCATCGGGCTCCGTCAGGACGATGGCGAACGTGTCGGGGACGGCCGTGTTCCGGACTTCGCACTGGATGAAATGCCGGTCCTTCTCGAAGAAGTAGAACACGTAGCGGGTTTCGGCTCCCCGACGGTGGAACTGTAGACTCCGGCGGCTCCTCTGGCCGTGCCGCCGGCACGCGTCAGGGGCCTCCTGAGCGCGAGATTCGCCTCGCTACCTGTTGATCCGCAGGGCCATCAGCGTGGCGTCGTCGAACGGCTCGGCGCGCCCGCGGAAGGTGCGGATGGCTCCTTCGGCCCGTTCCAGCACGGTATCGATGTGCTGTTCGTGTTCATCGGCCAGGAGCGCCTGGAGCCGATCGGCACCGAACATTTCGCCGGTCTCGTTCTCCGCCTCGACCAGGCCGTCCGTGTAGAAGAAGAGCAGGTCGCCGGCTTCGATGGCGACTTCGGACTCGGCATACCCGTGGCCGGGATACAGCGCAATCGGCATGCCGGTCGTCGAGAGAGGCAGGATGCCGCCCCGGGCGCGCAGCAGGAACTGCGGATTGTGCCCGGCGTTGACGTACCGGAGCATGCCCCGGTCGACATCGAGGATCCCGAGAAAGAGCGTCAGGTACACGCCGCGCGGCGTGTTCGCGTCGATCTCGGCATCCAGGGCATCGGCCAGGCGGGCCAGGTCGGTCTCGAGCGGCATGCGCGCCCGCAGCGTGGCCTGGACGTTCGCCATGAGCAGCGCGGCGCCGACGCCCTTGCCCGAGACGTCGCCGACGAGCAGCGCCAGCCGGCCGTCCGGCAGCGCGAAGTAGTTGAAGAAATCTCCCCCGACCTCGCGCGCGGGAATCGACACGCCCTTGATCTCCGCCGCTCCGAGCCGGAGGGGCGTGCGCGGCAGCATCTCGGTCTGGATCTGCCGCGAGAGCTCCAGCTCGCGCCGGAGGCGCTCCTGCTCGACGAGGAGGGTCTGGTGCCGCTCGAGATCGGCGGCCATCCGGTTGAACGCCGTCGCGAGCGCGCCGAACTCGTCGCTCGAACGCACGGCCACGCGGGCCGAGAAGTCCCCCCCGGCGAGCTGGCGGACCCCGGCGCTCAGCGACGAGACGTGCTGCGTCATCCTGTGCGAGATGGGTACGATCCCGATGCACGCGAGCGCGATCATTGCCAGCCCGACCGACAGATTCCTCCAGGACATCCGCCGGATCTCGCGCAGCGAATCGCCGATCGGCCTCGCGATCCCGAATACGAACCCTCCGGCGTCCCGGCGCGCGACCAACATCCAGTCACCGACCCGATACGGCGAGCCTTCGGCGGCGACGTTTGCCGCGTTCGCGATGCCGAGCGATGCGAGCTGCGAGCGATGGATCGGATCGGGCGTGTAGACCGCTCCCTGCCGATCGATCGCGAACGGGATCTCGCCCTGATCGCGGCGGGCGAACGCGAGCACGGTATGGAGCGTGCGCTCGAGGTTCATCACGGCGTTCGCCTTCCCGACCACCCGGCCGTCCTTCTTCACGGCGATCTCGATCTCGCGGCCGCTCAACTGGAGCTGCAGTTTTTCCGCCGCCGCGGCCGACTTCCCAGCCTCGCGCGCCACGGCCTCGGCGGCCGCCGCGATACCGGCTTCGATAGCCGGCAGGCTGGCGTCGAGCGCCCCGTCGACGAGCGGGCCTATGTCGAGTCCGGCCGACCCGGCTCCAGCGCGGGCCGCCCGTTTGGCTTCGGCGATCAGGGCAGGCACGTCGACGACGACCGGCTTCGGCGGGATGGGGGGCTGCGGCGCGCCGCCCCTGCCGCCCGGCTCGCGCGCGGATGGGGGCGGAAATGGGGGCCGGTGCGGGAGGGATTCCGGATGCGCCGCCCCTGGCGGCGGAGGCATCGGGTGGAACTCCACGCGCTCGACCAGCGCCGCCGTCTCTCCCAGCATCGGCGCGATCCGTGCCCGCACCGCATCGGGCTCCGGGCCTTCGCCCTCGGGCATGCCGGCGACCTCGAAGAGGCGGTCCATCTTGCGGCCGACATCGGTCGCGATGAACTCCATGCGCCGCCCCATGTCGGTCGCGGCCTGCATCGACTCCCGACGCGCGGCGCGCTCGAAGGCCTGGACGGACGACACGTACCAGAAGAGCGTGACGGCGCTGAGCGGCACGACGGAGAGCAGGAAGAATGCGAGAATCAGGCGCGTTCGGAGCGACATGCGAACACCTTCTCTCCCCCGAGTCTAACAGGATGCCGAAGGGTGCGTCCTGCATGGGAAGGGGAGAGGGGAAAGGGCGGATTGCTGGATGGGGGCATTGCGCTATGCTGGACTGTCACCGGCCGCGTGCCTCCATTAGGAAAGGCCTCGACGACGGTATGACGCGAAAACGGAGATCGATGGTGAGACAAATCTGTGAAACGGGAGCCCGATGTTGAGACGACTCTTCAGTGCCGGGGCCGCGCTCGGAATCCTGGTGGGGAGCCACGCGAGCGCTCAGGCCGAGCGCGAGACGGAGCGGCTGGCGAACGCCGCCACGGTCATGAAGGAGATTCTGGGGATGCCCGACAGCATCCCGGCCGATCTCCTCGATCGGGCCGAATGCATCATCGTGTTCCCTTCGGTCATGAAGGTCGCCGTTGGTATCGGCGGCAGCTACGGCCGCGGCGTCATCGTCTGCCGCAGCGGACAGGACTTCACAGGGCCGTGGACGGCACCGGCCATGTTTGCGCTCGAAGGCGGCAGCATCGGCCTGCAGCTTGGCGGCCAGGCGACCGATTACGTACTGCTCGTCATGAACGATCGAGGGGCCGACTCGGTGCTCGGCAGCAAGGTAAAGCTCGGCGCGGACGCCTCCGCCGCGGCCGGGCCCAAGGGCCGGACCGCTGGAGCATCGACTGACGTGGCCATGCGCGCGGAGATACTGACCTACTCGCGTGCCCGCGGACTCTTCGCGGGCATCTCACTCGAGGGATCGACGCTTCGCGCGGATGGAGACGCCAACCAGAGGCTCTACGGCCGCCGGGTCAGCGCGCGCGAGATCGTTCGCCAGGGAGCCGTCCCAGTCCCGTCGGCCGCGCGTCCGCTCGTCGGCCTCCTCGACAGGCGGTCCCCGAGGAACCTGTCGAACAAGCCGCTGTAGGCCGGCTACGGCCGCGGCCTCGGAAATGGCTCGGGACGATGGCGTCCGTCTCCGGCGATCGCGCGCACGGCACGCACGAACGCGTTTCCACCAGCCGGCGGCCCCGAGGGAGGCTCGACCCGTTCCCGTTCCGGCTCGGTTGACTCGGACCTGGCCGCACGCTGCGGCTCCATGCGCCGGGCTGGCGGCTTGGGCGGCTGAGGGGATGCGACGTCGATCCGGACGAGCTCGTGTACGAAGTCGATACGCGCAGGGGGCCGACTCTGTTCGGGTGCGCTCGGCGCCGAAGCCTGTGTTGCCGCGGGATTTGGGGCGAGAAGCCACGCAGTGCCCGTCAGAACCAGCCCGGCCGTGGCCCAGAACACGAAACGCATACGTCTCGAGCCCAGCCAGACGTGTGCCAGCCACGCCGCCTCTGACCCGCCGTCGTGGTGCCGTGGCACCGGCTCATGCTACGTTCACGTCATGCATCCCTGGCACGACAGCTACGTGGACGACGCGCTCGTGGAAGCCGCGTTTCCGGTCATCATCGAAGTGCCGAAGGGCAGCAAGAACAAGTACGAGCTCGACAAGGAAACGGGGCTGTTGCGGCTCGACCGCGTGCTGTACAGCGCCGTGCACTATCCGGCCGACTACGGTTTCATTCCCCGGACGTTCTGTGACGATGGCGACCCGCTCGACGCGCTCGTCCTCAGCCAGGAGCCGGTCCACCCGCTGACGATCGTCGAGGCGCGGGCCATCGGCGTGATGCGCATGCGCGACGAGAAGGGGATCGACGACAAGATCGTCGCCGTCAGCGTCCGGGATCCCGCCTTTGCGGAGTACACGGACAAGAGCCAGCTCCCGCCGCACATGCTCCGTGAAATCCGGCGGTTCTTCGAGGACTACAAAGTGCTGGAGCACAAGCAGGTGATCGTCGAGGATCTGCTCGGCGTGGACGATGCGGTTCGGATCATCCGCGACGCCCTCGACCTCTACCGGAAGCTGCGCCGCGGCGAGCTGGCGAAGGCCGGCACGATTGGCCCATGAGCTCCCAACCGCTGCACCCGTCCTCCTCGTCCAAGTGCCTGTCGTGACGCGCAACCGGCGCCCCGTCTGAAGCCGGGAGCCGTCCCTCGAAAGCTCCTATGAGACAAGATCTCGTTTACGCGCTGCGGAACCTTCGGAAATCCCCCGGATACGCGGCGATCACCGTGCTGACGCTCGCGCTCGGGGTCGGAGCGAACACGGCCATCTTCAGCGTCGTCAACGGCGTGCTGCTCAAGCCGCTGCCGTATCCCGAGGCTGAACGGCTCTACTTCATCACCAGCCAGTTCCCGGGACTCGGCTTCGACCAGTTCTGGGTCTCGGCGCCGGAATTCATCGAGTTCCGCGATCGCACACAGGCGTTTGCCGCGGTCGGCGCTTACCGGTCGCAGGCCGTCAACCTCGGGACCGACGATCAGCCTCGACGGGTCAACTCGGCGATCGTCACGTCGGAGCTGATGAACGTCTTGGGTGTCCCGCCCCTTCGCGGCCGAACCTTCACCTACGAGGACACGCTCCCTGGCGCCGAGCCGGTGGCGATCCTGTCGAGCGAGCTCTGGCAGAGCGCCTTCGGCGGCGAGGCGTCGGTGCTCGGGCGACAGCTCCTGGTCAACGGCACGCAGACCCGGGTGGTTGGCATCATGCCACCGGGCTACGACGTGCACGATCAGCGCATCCTGCTCTGGGAGCCGCTGACGCTGAACCCGGCGAGTCCTGGCAATCGCGGCGGCCACTTCCTTTACCTCGTCGGCCGGCTGAGGGCCGGTGTAACGCGCGCGCAGGCCCTGGCGGACGTGGAGAGCATGCTCGCGCGCTGGCCGGAGCTCAATCCAGGTGTGCACGCGCCGAATCCGCAGGGCCACCGGCTGCGGATCGACGGGCTGCAGGACGACATGGTCGGCGGCATCCGGACGGCGCTGTGGGTGCTGCAGGGCGCCGTCGCCTTCGTGCTGCTCATCGCGTGCGCGAACCTCGCGAACCTGCTGCTCGCCCGCGCCGAATCGCGGCAGAAGGAGTTCGCCATCCGCACTGCCCTCGGTGCCGGCCGCCTGCGGCTGCTGCGGCAGTTCCTCACGGAAGGGCTGGTCCTCGCGGTGGCCGGCGGGATCGCGGGTGCGGCGCTCGGGTTCGGCGCGCTCCAGGGGATGCTCGCGGCGAATCCCGACAGCCTGCCCCGGTCGGCCGAGATCACCCTCGATCCGATCGTGCTGCTGTTCACGATCGTGATTTCGCTCGCGACAGGTCTGATCTTCGGGTTCGCACCGCTCCTGAACCTGCGCGAGTACGTGGTGACCCTCTCCCTCAAGGAAGCGGGGCAGCGGGCCACGGCGGGATCGGCCCGCGCGCGCGTCCGGGCCGGGCTCGTGATGATCGAGGTCGCCCTCGCGGTCGTGCTCGTGATCGGAGCCGGTCTGCTCCTCCGCAGCTTCTGGAACCTGCTCACCGTCGACCCGGGCTTTTCCCGCAGCCGCCTCGTGACGTTCGGGCTCGTGCTGCCGCAGTCCACCTACCGCGAACCCCAGAGTGTGATCGACTTCTTCCGCCGGCTGAACGAGCGGCTCTCGGCGGTTCCCGGCGTGCAGGGCGTGGCCGCCATGCAGGGACTGCCCCCGTTCCGGAACGTGAACGCGAACGACACGGACTTCGAAGGCTATACCGCGCCGCCGGAGGGCCCGTTCGAGAACGTGGACTACTACCAGAATGTCACCCCCGGCTACCTCCAGACGATGGGAATCGCCGTAGTGGAGGGGCGCGACTTCGTGGCGCCGGACGTGACCGGCGCACCCGTGGTGCTGATCAACGAGACGCTCGCGAAGACGTTCTTCCCGGGGCAGAGCCCTGTCGGACGACGCCTGAAGCCCAGTTTCGGCGCGGAGGTTCCCTGGTTCACGATCGTGGGCGTGGTCCGGGACGTGAAGCAGGGCGGGGTGGACCAGAAGACCGGCACGGAGATCTACTTCCTGGCCGATCAGGGCCCGCGGGTCGTGAACTTCGCCCCGCGGAGCATGAACGTCGTGGTCCGGTCCAGCCTCCCGATCGAGTCGCTCGGCGGCGACATCCGCCGCCTGGTCCAGGAGATGGACCCGACCCTGCCGGTGATCCGGCTGCGCACGATGGACGAGGTGTTCGCGGACACGATCTCGAGGCCGCGATTCCTGGCGCAGCTGCTCGGGATTTTCGCGGGTCTGGCCCTTGCGCTCGCCGCAATCGGCACGTACGGAATCCTCTCGTATTCGGTCGGCGAGCGGCGAAAGGAGATCGGCATCCACATGGCGCTCGGAGCCAGCCGCCGGGCGGTGCTCGGGATGGTGCTCGGCCAGGGAATGCGGCTGACGCTGGCGGGGCTGGTGGTCGGCGTCGCGGCCGCGCTCGCCCTGACCCGCCTGCTGCAGGCGCAACTGTTCAACGTCCGCCCCACGGACCCCACGACGATGGCGGCCGTCGTCGCAGCCATTGCGCTCGTGGCGCTCGCGGCATGCTACGTGCCGGCGAGTCGGGCGATGCGCGTGGACCCGATGGTGGTGCTGCGCGAGGAATAGCAGCTGGCCGGCAGGTCCAGGGACCGGCGCGACAGCCCGATCGCGGGCTGCCATGAAGGCGGTACACTTGGCGGCGTGGCGTCGCTCCCGGCCGGCGATGCAAAGAAGAGGCGATGGACAGCCTGATCCGGACGATCATCGCCGACGACGAGCCGCTCGCCCGGGAGAGCATCCGCCTCCACGTCGAGCGGCACGCGGGGATCGAGATCGTCGCCGAGGCGCGCGACGGCCAGGAAGCGGCGGGGCTGGTGACCGAGGCGCGCCCGGACCTGCTGTTCCTCGACGTGCAGATGCCGGTGCTCGACGGCTTCGAAGTGCTCGAGGCGATTGCCGGCGTGCACCTGCCCGTGGTGATCCTGGTGACGGCGCACGATCAGCATGCGCTTCGCGCCTTCGACGTGCACGCGCTCGACTACCTGCTGAAGCCGTTCACGGCGGCGCGCTTCGACGAGGCGCTGCAGCGGGCGCGCGACGAGATCGCCTCGCGCGGCGCGCACGCGACACGGCGCCGGCTCCTCGATCTGCTCGCGGCGCGCGGGCTCGAGAGCGCCTATCTCGCCCGGTTCGTGGTCCGCCATGGGGAGCGGTTCGTGCTCGTGCGCGTGTCGGACGTGAGCGTCTTCGAGGCCAACGGCAACTACATCCGGCTCC
This sequence comes from Vicinamibacterales bacterium, assembly GCA_035620975.1. GTDB lineage: Bacteria > Acidobacteriota > Vicinamibacteria > Vicinamibacterales > 2-12-FULL-66-21 > DASPFV01. The sequence goes on along the minus strand of DASPFV010000198.1, from coordinate 16,798 downwards.
GGACGCCCGCGGGGAACTACATGATCCGCATGACGATGGCGGAGCTGGAGCAGAAGCTCGACCCCGCACGCTTCGCGCGCATTCACCGGTCGACGATGGTCAACGTCGACGGCATCCGCGAGATCACACCCGCCTGGCACGGCGACTTCGAGGTGCACCTGTCCGACGGGCAGCGGCTGCGCCTCAGCCGGAACTTCCGGGACCGGCTCCTCCCATGAGCGAGAGCGACGACGACATCGATCGGCTGGTGCTGGAGCTGAACTCGAGCCTGCCGGAGCCGGCGCGCCGCGCGGCGACGGAGGACACTGCGCGACTCGAGAGCTGGCTGCAGCTGCTCGCGGCTCGCGGCGGCAGCGACCTGCTGCTCGTGGCCGGGGCGCCGCCGGCCATCCGGCTCGACGGCAAGATCGTGCCGCTGGCCGAGGGGCCGCTCGACGGCGTCGACATCGAGGCGGCGGTGGTGCCGGCGCTCGCGCCGCACGCCAGACGGCTGTACCGCGAGACGAAGATTGCGGACGCCTCGTTCCGGCTCGCCGGTGTGGGGCGGTTCCGCATCAACCTGCACCGCGAACGGGGGCGGGCTGCCGCCGCCGTCCGCCTGCTGCCGGCGCGGGTCCCGCGGCTGTCGTCGCTCGGCCTGCCGCCCACGCTGGAGCTGCTGCCCAGGCTCCCCCGCGGGCTGGTCCTCATCGGCGGCCCGACCGGCTCGGGCAAGACGACCACGCTGGCCGCGCTCGTCGAGGCGATCAATCGCGAGGATGCGCGTCACATCGTGACGATCGAGGACCCGATCGAGTACGAGCACCAGCACGCCGGCAGCCTGATCGAGCAGGTGGAGATCGGCATCGACGCGCCGGATTTCCCGACGGCGCTGCGCGCCGCCCTCCGGCAGGCACCCGACGTCATCGTCGTGGGCGAGATGCGCGACCCGGAGACCATGCGGATCGCGCTGGCCGCGGCGGAGACGGGCCACCTGGTCCTCTCGACGGTGCACACCACGGACGTCGCGTCGACCGTGGCGCGGATCGCAGACTCGTTCCCGCCCGAGCGCCAGAACACCATCCGACAGGAGATGGCGATGGCGGTCGCCGCCGTGTTGACGCAGTCGCTGCTGCCGAGGATCGGCGGCGGCGTGGTGCCGGCCGCCGAGCTGCTGATGGTGAGCTATGGAGCCAGGCAGCACATCCGCCGGAACGCGCTGCAGCACCTGAACCAGGAGATCACGATGACGAGGCGCGCGGGATCGTTCTCGCTCGAGGAGTCGCTGGCGCGGCTGGTGAAAGAGGGGGCCGTGGAATGGCGCGACGCGCACGCACGCGCCGTTCACGTGCAGGAGTTCGAGCAGCTCTGCCCGCACCCATGATCTGCCGGGGCCGGGCCGCGTCCCGGCCTGCCGTCCGGGCTGAGAAGGCCGACCGCTGTCAGAGCACCCGGCCGAGCCGCTCCTGAAGCTTCTCGCGGTACCCGCGGCTGAGCGTGAGGCGTGCGCCGGTCCGGAGGAACACGACGTACTCGCCGTTGAACCAGGGCTGCAGCTCCTTCACCCGCTCGATGTTCACCATGTGCGATCGGTGGATGCGGTAGAAGACGTCGGGATCGAGCTGCGCCTCGAGCGTGTTCATCGTCTCGCGGAACAGGTGCGCGTCCGTGCCGACGTGCAGCTTGACGTAGTTCCCCGCGGCCTCGATCCAGTCGATCTCGTCGGACCGGACGAAGAAGACGCGCCCCCCCGACTTGACGACGAAGCGTTCCAGCCGCTGCGAGGGCGTCCTGAGGTCCTGCACCAGCTCGAGCAGCCGCCGCTCGAACTCGCCGCTGGACCGGCGCTCGAGCTGCTGCCGGGCGCGGGCGAGCGCCTGCTGGAACCGCTCGCGGTCGAATGGCTTGAGCAGGTAATCGAGGGCGTGCACGTCGAAGGCGCGCAGCGCGTAGTGGTCGAACGCCGTGACGAAGATGACCAGCGGCATCCGATCCGATCCGACGCGGGCGATGACGTCGAAGCCCGTGGCGCCCGGCATCTGCACGTCGAGGAACGCGAGGTCGGGCTTGAGACGGGGGATGGCCTCGATGGCTTCGGTGCCGTCCCTGCACTCCGCCACCAGTTCCACCCAGGACTCGCCGGCGAGAAGCGTCCGGAGGCGTTCGCGCGCCAGCGGCTCGTCGTCGGCCAGCAGCGCACGCATCCGGGGCGCTCGTGCGCTCATGCGACGCGGAACGCCGCCTCGGCCGCGGGCGCGGTGCGGTGGAAGGGAATCTCGACCCGCACGGCGAGGCCATTGGTGCCGTCGGAGAACTCGAGGCGGTGCGCTTCGCCGTAGAGGCACTCGAGACGGTCCCGGGTATTCGACAGGCCCACGCCGGAGTCGAGGCGCGCGCGCGCGCCTGCCGTGAGGCCGACCCCGTTGTCGCGGACCTCCAGCCACAGGCGCTCGCCACGGCGCTGCGCCGCGACTTGCACCAGGCCCTGTCCCGCGCGCGGCGACACGCCGTGCTTGATCGCGTTCTCGACGAGCGGTTGCAGGATGAGTCGCGGGACCTCGGCGTCGAGCGTCTCGGGATCGATCTCGAACCGCACCGCCAGCCGATCCTGGAAACGGATCTGCTCGATCTCGAGGTACTTCTGCAGGAACTCGAGCTCCTCGTGCAGCGGGATGCCCGGGGCTCCCGACCGATCGAACGTGAGGCGAAGCAGATCGCTCAGCCGGCTGATCATGCGGTCGGCGGCGTCGCCGTCGGAGTGCACCAGCGTGGAGATGGCGTGGAGAGTATTGAACAGGAAGTGCGGATGGAGCTCGGCCTCGAGGGTACGCAGGCGGGCCTCGACGAGCCTCGCCTCGAGGTGCGCTTCACGGATCTGCCGCTGCTGGGCCTCGCGGTTGTAGCTGAGCGCGTAGCTCAGGCCGAGAACGGCCCAGTAAGTCGCCAGCAGCCAGTCGAGATTGATCAGGAACAGCCGCTGCGCGAAGGTGCTCCAGGCGACGTTCGCCATCTTGCCTGCGTCGGGCCACAGCACGCTGCGCACGCCGATCATGCAGCCGGCATGCATCAGGGCCAGCAGCACGGCGCAGCCGCAGTGAATCCCCACCGACCGCGGCCAATGCCGGCTCCCCACGTGGAAGCGCTGGGCGAGCCTGAAGATCGTCGGCACGAACGCCGCCGGCACGTACCAGAACGCCAGATTGAGCACCAGCAGGGGGAAGAACTTGGCGCCTTCAGGATAGGCGGCGAGCGACGTCAGGCGGTACGCCTGAAGCGTTGAAAAGAGGCCGAGGAGAGTCGCCGCCAGAAACACCCACCGCCGCGGCGGCGTCCACACCTTCTGCATGCTGCTCCACTATTTCAGCCTGGGACGAAACACGTCAAGAAAAAGTAAATTTGACAGGCGGACTTTCGGGGCCGGTCAGTCCCTCCCGGTGGGCCATTCGTACGCCATAACCGGCGATTAGACCCTGAAATCTGGCGTTTCGTACCAGGGGGCCACGCCGGGCGTTTTCGCTGGGTGAAAGCGCTATCTCGCAGCCAGCACGATCAGCGTCGCGTCGTCCTGGAACAGGCCTCCCGAGAAGTCCGCGACCCGTGCTGCGAGCGTCGCCTGCAGGGCCGGCGCGCTGCAGGTCCGGTTGGTGACGGCTTCGCCCTCGAGCCGTTCCTCCCCGAACTCCTCGTCCTGCGGACTTCGCGCCTCCGTGATTCCGTCGGTGAACAGGATCAACCGATCGCCGGGTCCGATCCTCGTCAGGCCCTGGTCGTAGGCCCCTTCGGGGAAGACCCCGAGCACCGCGCCGCCGGCGGCGAGGCGCTCGACCGCGCCGCTCGCGCGCACGAGGATGGGCGGGTAGTGTCCGGCGTTGGAATAGGTCAGCGTGCCCACCTCGGCGTCGAGCACGCAGTAGAAGAAACTGATGAAGCGTCCCTCGGCGATGTTCCCGCACAGTACGCGGTTCACCTGGTGGCAGAGGTCGGCCGGCCGCACGGCGTCGCTCGCGAACGCCCGCACCGCTGCCTGGAGGTTCGACATCAGCAGCGCCGCGGGTATCCCTTTTCCGACGACGTCGGCGATCGTGATCGCCACGCGGGTCGGGCTCAACGTGATCGCGTCGTAGCAGTCACCGCCCACCCCGCCAGCCGGCTGCCACGATGCGGTGATCTCCCAGCCGTCCAGCTCCGGCAGGCTGGACGGCAGCAGCTTGCGCTGGATCCGGCGCGCCTCGGACATCTCCAGCTGTTCGAGCTCGAGCCGCCGCCGCAGCGCGCGCCCGGCGTCGATCTCCTGGCGGAGGGTCGCCAGGAGCTGCGCGTTGTCCCAGGGTTTCTGGACGAAGTCCCGAACACCCCGCCGCATCGCTTCGACCGCGAGATCGACCGAGCCCCACCCGGTCATCACGACCACGGGCAGCGTGGGGTCGATCGCCTGGACTCTGGCGAGCAGATCGATCCCCTCGCGTCCCGACGTCGTGTCCACGGTGTAGTTCAGGTCCATCAGGAGCAGGTCGAAGGATGCCGAGGCGACCGCGTCGAGCACGGCCTCCGGCGAGGTGACCGCCTCCATGCCCAGACCCTCGCCCTTGAGGAGCAGACGCAGGGCATCGAGCAGGTCCGGCTGGTCGTCGGCAATCAGAATATTCGCCCGGGTCTCGCAGACGCTCGTCATGACGCCGCCGGAAGTCCAAAGCACGTGCCGGGGGCCGGCAGGACCGGGGTCTCGGGGAATCCCGCGAATTCACGGGGGATTCCGGCCGCTGGCGGCGGCAGCCCGGCCGCTGTGCGCCACGGCGCTGTTCGGTTCCGAACAGCGCCGTTCCGCCACAGAACAACACGGGCGGTGGGGCCACGGAACAACACGGACAAGCACGGACTGGTAAATGCCACGGACGAACACGGACAAACACGGATACTGCGAGCTGGACGGGCGGGGAGGCCGCCCGAGACAGCGCGGGAGCGGGGCCGCTGGCCGGCGTCGGCGAGAGTCAGCGGGCGCTTGCGGCGACGGGGGAGTATGTCGCGAGGAGAGGAACGACGAAGCCGTGGTCGTCGATCTGATCCGTACCGTGCGCGTGTGCGTGCTCACCCCCGCGGGACTTGGGCGCCGGCAGGGTGCCGGCGCGCCGTATCCGGACCGTTCCGTTGAACGACTCGAGCTCCACTTCCGCGGCACCGCTGCCGAGGACGTAGGTCGTGCGCCGGCCTCGCCGCACCTCGCCGACCGCCTTCAGCCCGAGATTGTTGCTGAAGTCGCCGCTGTAGGTGCGCACCGAGAACGTGGCGTTCGCGGTCTCCGGCACCCCGAGGGTGACATCACCGTTGTGCGTGCCGAGGCGGTACCGTCCGCCGGCCATGATCGAGCCTTCGTAGAGGATGTCGCCGTTCACCGTGGTGACGTCGACGCTCTGCGACTCGATCTGCGTGAGCGCGATATCGCCGTTGGTGGTCTCGGCGACGATGTCGCCGCTCGCGCCGGTGATCCGGACCCCTTCGTTCACCGAGCTCACGTTCACCTTGCCGCGTGCGCCTTCGACGATGACCTCGCCTTCGATGGATTTCGCCGTGACGAAGCCCGTGCCGCCCTTCACCACGATGTCCCCCCGGACGGTCTCGGCGGAGACCTCGCTCTGCGCCCCCTCGATGCTGACGAACGTGTACGTTCCGCTCACCTTGATCGGCATCCAGTTCGGGGCCGTCACCTCGTAGTCCACGGCGGCGGGCCCCGCGCTGCCGCGCGCGCGGATCACCACGCCGGCGGCCGTCGTCTGGATGTCGACGCGATTGCGCGACGAGTGTCGCGCGGCGACGCGGACCGAGTCCCTCGCTTCCGTCCGGATCACCACTTCGCCCGCGAAGTTGTCAATCGTGAGGCGCGCGCCGCGCGACACCGGAACCGTCTGATCGGTCTCGGGCGCGCGGCGGTCCGCCGTCTGACCTTCAGCGGGCGAGGTTCCCGTCAGCAGCACCAGCAGCACCAGCAGCGATCGGGTGTGGCGCATCGTCTCGGACATCAGCTTTCGTTGGCGGCCAGCGCCGTGGCGCGCCGCAGCAGCGCGAGCTTGTGCTGCCGGTAGCGCGCGAGGTGAGTGTTCAGGTACAGGTTGGCCGGGTCGTCGCTGAGGGCGCGCCGGCTCTGCTCGATGGCGCGGTCGATGGCCTGCAGGTTGGCTTCGAGCACGCGCACGGTTTCCGGATCGAGGCGGCCGCGTCCGGCTTCGAGCGCGTGCTCCAGGTCGGCGACCGCCGCGTCGTACTGCGCGTCGGCGAAATTGGCCGGCCTGACCTCGATTGACCCGGCCGGCGCAGGCACGGCCTGGTTCGGCGCCGGCGCGCCGAGCAGTGGGACGAAGTCCGCTCGCGATCCACCGATGCGCGCGAGCCAGACCATCCCGCCCGAGAGAACCATCAGCGCGAGCGCCGCCGCCACGAGCTGAGGCAGCGTGAAGGAGAACCGGCGGGGCAGCCTCGTGCGGAAGGGGAGCAGGCGATCGGCCGAAATGCGGGCTTCGACGCCGGGCCAGAGGTCCGCATCTGGCGCCGTGTCGGGAAGCGCCCGCGCGCGCGCGGCGACCTCGCGCAGGTCGGCGAGCGCACGGCGGCAGTCGCCGCACTCCCGAACGTGCCGCGCAATCTCCGCGCGTTCGGACGCGTCGAGATCCTCGTCGTCGAGGTAGTCCGAAAGTCGGTCGGCAAAAGCATCGTGCATGGGCGTCACTCCGACGGCTGATCGGCCGGGCGCGGCGGGTTCAAGTGCCGCCGCAGCATCATGCGGGCCCGGTGCAGCTGCGCCTTCGACGTCCCGGCCGAGATACCCAGCAGCGCGGCGATCTCCTGGTGCTTGTAGCCCTCGACGTCGTGCAGCACGAAGATCTCCCGGGCGCCGCCGGGCAGCTTCATCAGCGCCGCTTCGAAGTCCATCGACCAGTCGCCACCCCGCTGGGGCGCCGAGATCGTCTCGAAGATCTCCTCACCCTCATGCAGTCGGCCCCGTCGCGTGGCCTCCGCCCGGAACCGTTCGATGACGACGTTCACGGCCAGGCGGTGCAGCCAGGTGCTGAAGGCTGAATCGCCGCGGAAGCTGCCGAGCTTCTGCCAGACGCGCACGAACACATCCTGCGTCAGCTCGTCGCTGTCCCGGCCGCCGGTCATCCGCCGCACCAGGCTGCTGACTCGCGGCAGGTGCTGGCGGTACAGCGCCTCGAACGCGCGCACGTCCCCGGCCGCGGCACGCACCACGTCGGAATCGGCATCCTGGCCGCGCCGGACGGCGAACTCGTCGCTCTGGGACCGCAGCGGTAAGGCCCCCGTGCAGGTGTTCGACAGCTTCCAGCTCCCCGGTTCCCGGCTTCCAGCGTCCAGCAGGCGCCCGCTGGCCTGCAACTGTTTCTCCTGCACTCGCTTGGACGGCGGCACTGCCCTCGAGGGTTGGAAGGGCTACTTCAGCACGTCATACGGGTCGACAGGCTCCCCCTCCCACCAGCGCTTCGCTTGCGTCAGGCGGAAAATGGCGAAGTGCAGGTGTGGCGTGTTCTTGGGGGCATTGCCCGATGTTCCGACGTAGCCGATGACCTGGCCGCGAGAGACGCGATCACCCTCCTTCAGCCCGGGCGCGTAGCGTTCCAGGTGGGCATAGTAGTAGCAGAACTGCTCGGTGGGGTCGAACTGATAGATCGTCAATCCGCCGGCCCGGCTCTCGAACAGGCGGGCGATGGTCCCGCCTTCGACAGCGCGCACCGGCGTGTTCCGGGGAGCCAGGATGTCGATCGCCTCGTGCCGGCGTGATCCGCTCCGCTCGTCATCGAACTGACGGATCAGGGCGCTGGCCGGGACGCCTTCGACGGGTATCTCGAGATCGCGCTCCAGCAGCTCCGCCGGCGGCGTCGACGTGAAGGGCAGCGGCGGCACGGGTCTCGGGTCGGCGCGTTCGACGGGGGTGCCGGTCGTCGCGACAGGCGTGTCCCCGCGACCTTCGAGCACGGCCTGACCGGGATCGTCGAGCAGCGTCGTGGGTGAGCGGTGATCCCCGGCGGAGGCCGCCGGCACGATCCCTTGCCGCCAGACGAGCACGCTGACCAGTGCCGCGCCGACGAGGAAGCCGAGCAGGCTTCCCATGACGAACACCTTCGCCAGTCGACTCCAGTCGGACGGGAACGAGGGGCGAGGCCACTTCATTGCGTGAACACCACCCGGGTCCCTGGCCTGACGAGCCCCGCCACTCGCATGGCGTCCCAGTTGGTCAGCCGCACGCAGCCGTGAGACTCGCTCCGACCGATTCGCGTCGGTTCGGGCGTACCGTGAAGGCCGTAGTGCTCCTTCGACAGGTCGATCCAGACGACGCCTACCGGGCTGTTCGGCCCGGGCGGCAGCGTGGCCTTGCTGTGGGCCGGATCCGCATCCCAGAAGAGCTCGGGGTTGTAGCGGAACTCTGGGCTGAACTGAAGCCCCGTGATCTTCCACTCGCCGATCGGCAGCGGGTCGTAGGTGCTGCCGGTCGTCACGGGAGCGAAGAACAGCACCTTGCCGCCTGGCTCGGCCACGGTCAAAGATCCTCCCGAGGCGGTGACCGTGACCACTACCTCTCTTGCCGGCGGTGCAGGCGTGCCCGCACGATTGCCGCCGCGGCCGCTCGTGCCCTCGGGGCGGGGCTCTGGTTGCGCCCCCGTTTCGAGGCGGGGCGCCGGAACGAGGAACGGCTCGACGTTCGGCACGCGAATCGACTCCCCGGCGACGAAGGCCGCGTCGGGATTGATCTTCTGCAGGAAGACAGGCGTGGTGTGGAACCGCTCCGCCAGCAGTTCCTGGACGCTGGTGTAGGCGAGCGCCGGGAGCGTGGCCTGGTCCATGAGATCCGCCGGCATGCGCTCGACGAACCCTGCGGAAAGGTCGGCTTCGGTAATCGAGTAGTCGACGAGCGGGTCCGGAACCGTCGCCGGTTCCCGCCCGAACTGGCGCACGTGAGCCTCCAGGGCGCGGGTGGTATTCGGTCCGGGCTGGCCGTCGATCACGCCAGGGGAGAACCCGGCGCGATCGAGGGCGACCTGGAGGGCAAACGCGTCGAGAGGTCCAGGTGCCGGCGCAATCGGAGCGCCCTGCGGCTGCTGAACGAGTATCACCACCCAGGCGAGCGCATACGCCAGCTGCAACGTTACCCTCCTGCCTGAACCTTCTCGACACCCGTCCCGGCCCGCTCGAGGCCACGCCGATCGCCGCCGCTGCGCCGTTCGGGCGCGTCGCTCTGGGCCCGCGGGTCCACTTCGACGATGCGGAAGGGCCGCTCGGGGAACAGCTCCCGCATCAACGTGCTGGAGACATTGAAGACGGGCACGTGGGAGCGTGTCCGGCCCTCAGGTTGTCCGTGGTGCGCGTGCCCGTGAAAGACGGCGCTCACGGGGAACCGGAGCAGCGGCTCCTCGAGCCGGCTGCAGCCCAGATACGGATAGATCTCTGGAGGCTCGCCTTCAACGGTCTCCTGGATGGGGGAGTAGTGCAGGACTGCGATGAGCTGCGGCGTTCGCAGGCGTGCGAGCGCCGACTCGAGCTTCAGCGCCTCGTCGACTGCCTCCCGCACGAACCGCTTGATGATTTCTTCACCCCAGGGACCCAGGGCGCGCCGTCCGAAGCCGCCGGCAAAGCCCTTCACGCCGGCGAACCCGATGCCGTGCACCTCGGTCGTGTCGCCGTCGAGGGTCACGACGCCGGCGTCCTTCAGGATGTTCCTGATGTCGTCCTGCTGCCCCGACTCGTAGTCGTGATTGCCGAGCACGGCCACAGCCGGAATCTTCAGCGCGCTGGTCATCTCTCGGGCGAGCGCACGGGCTTCGTCAGCCAGTCCGTAGTCGGTCAGATCACCGGCAAGCACGAGAATGTCGGCCGACTCGGTGATCTGGCCGAGCAGCGGCTGGAGCGATCCCTGCGCCGACGCGCGGCCGTAATGCAGGTCGCCCAGGGCCGCAATCCGGACGATGTCGCGGGTGGCCCCCATGCGGCACGGTTGAGCAAAAGCTGCGCCACGGAACCGCCGTGGCGCCTGCGCGTCACATCCGTTATCAGCTGAGGACAGACCTGACCCGCACCGCGGTCAGGTTGAGGTCAGCAGTCGGCGCCCGCGAAGAAGAAGAAGAAAGGAAAGAGAAGAAGAGAAAGAAAGAAAGAAAGAAGGAAGCTGAGCACGTGGAGAGAGAAGCTCAACGCGTGAATGAATCGGCCGCCGGCTCGCACCAGCTGGACGTTACCGGTCCAGCCGATTGATCTGATCGTCGAGCGCGCGGATGGCCTGCTCGAGCATCTGGCGGTGGTGCGGAACCACGGCGCGGCGCAGGTCGTCCTCCGCACGGGCACGGGTGAGCTCGAGCGTTCGGCGGCGGCTGGCGAGCAGGCGCTGCTCCTCGCTGGACGGGCGGATAGCCGGCCGGTCCTCCGCGGCCTCGTGCTGCTGTGCTTCGATCGCCTTCGATTCCCATCCCCGGGCCATGGAGCATTCTGATCTCAGAGACGTTTGGTTGTCCACACAGAAGCGCCAGCTCGGCCGCTGCGGCCGGCGGCTATAATCGAACGACATGACGTCATTGTCGCCCCGGGTGCTCGCGCTCGCCTTCGCGCTGAGCGTGGCGGCCGGCTGCGGAGGCGGCGCCTGCTCGTTTGGCTGGGGCCTGGGTGTCGAGCCCGCTGCGGAGAGCCCGCGGTCCACCCCCGTGACGGATCCGTCAGCGCCGCCGGCGCGACCCCGGATCGTCGCCCTCGGCGACAGCCTCACCGCAGGCTATGGCCTCCTCGAGAGCCAGTCATACCCGGCACTGCTCCAGTCCCGGCTCGACGAGGACGGGTACGAGTTCGAGGTGGTCAACGCCGGCGTTTCCGGGGATACGTCCGCAGGGGGCGTCCGCCGGCTCGACTGGGCCCTCGACGGGGACGTCCGCGTGGTGATCGTGGCGCTCGGCGCCAACGACGGGCTGAGGGGCCTCTCGATCGGCGAGATGAAGCAGAACCTGACGCAGATCATCCAGCGCGCGCGCGACCGCAACGCCGTCGTCATCCTCGCCGGCATGGAGGCGCCGCCAAACTACGGACAGGAGTATGCGGTCGCTTTCCGCCAGGCCTACCGGGATGTGGCGCAGAAGGAGCGCGTGCTGTTCATCCCCTTCCTCCTCGACAAGGTCGCCGGCCAGGGCGCGCTCAATCAGGCCGACGGCATCCACCCCAACGCGCAGGGCACGCGGATCGTGGCCGACACGGTCTGGTCGGTGCTGCGGCCCCTCCTGGATCAGATGACGGGCGCCTCATGATCGAGCTTCGCGGCGTCTCGAGGACGGTGCCGAGCGGGAGCGGCACGCTCACGATCCTCCACCCTCTCGATCTCGTCATTCCTGCCGGGCGCGTCGTCGCGATCACGGGACCCTCCGGGAGCGGCAAGTCCACGCTGCTGGGGCTGATTGCGGGGCTCGATGCGCCGAGCCAGGGTCGCATCGTGATCGACGGCACCGATATCACCGTTCTCGGCGAGGATGGCCTCGCCAAGTTGCGCGGAGCGAAGATCGGGTTCGTCTTCCAGTTCTTCCACCTGCTGCCCTCGCTCACGGCGTTCGAGAACGTCCTCGTCCCGATGGAGATAGCCGGCGGCCGCGGCGGTGCGCGCCGGGCGGATGGGCTCCTCGCGGAGGTCGGGCTCACCGACCGGCGCCATCACTATCCCTCGCAGCTGTCGGGCGGCGAGCAGCAGCGCGTCGCGATTGCCCGCGCGCTCGCCAACGACCCGCCGATCCTGCTGGCCGACGAGCCCACCGGCAATCTGGACAGCGCGACCGGCCACCAGGTGATAGAGCTGCTGCTGAACGTGAACCGCACGCGGCGGACGACGCTGGTGCTCGTCACCCACGACCCCGAGCTGGCGGCTCTGGCCGACATGACCGTATCTCTTCGCGACGGCCGGGTCGTCCAGGCGGACGAGCGGCTCGCGCTCGCCGACCCGTAGTATGCGCTTCGTCCTCCGGATGGCGGCCCGCGAGCTGCGGGCATCCTGGCGGCGCCTGCTGTTTTTCTTCCTGTGCGTGGCGATTGGCGTCGGCGCCATCGTCGCGCTCCGGTCGGTCATCCAGACCGTGCGCGCCGGCCTGGTGCGGGAAGCCCGAAGCATCATCGCCTCCGACGTGCTGATCCAGACCAATCGTGGATGGACGCCCGATTTGCGCGCCGAGGTCGACCGGCGTCTCGCCGACGCCGACGTGCTCGATCGTACCGAGTCGATCGAGACGGCGACCATGGTGCGCGCCGAGCAGGGGCGCGTCGCGCGAATGGTGGAGCTGCGGGGCGTCGAGCCGGCGTTCCCGTTCTACGGAACGCTCGTGCTGAGAGGCGGGCAACCCTACTCGCATGCCCTCGTCCGCGGCAGGGGCGCGCTCGTGGGGCCCGAGCTGCTGGTGCAGCTCGGCATCCAAGGGGGAGACCGGATCGTGATCGGCGGCCAGCCGTTCGAGGTCCGCGGCATCATCGAGCAGGAGCCGGGCCGCCGCGTGGGCGCGTTCAGCTTCGGCGCCCGCGTGCTGGTCGATCTCGAAGATCTCCTGAGCACCGGCCTGCTGTCGTACGGGAGCCGCGCGTCCCATCAGATCCTCCTTCGCGTGCGCGAACCGGCGGTCGCTGCGCTGACGCGGCGGCTGCGCGAGGACCTGCGCGACCGGTTCGTCTCGACGCGGTCCTATCAGGCGCTCGAAGACGACATCGGCGAGGACCTGCAGCGCGCCGAGAACTACCTGAGCCTCGTGGGGTTCGTGATCGTCGTGCTGGGCGGCATCGGGGTGTGGAGCGTCACCCGCGTGTTCGTCCGGCAGAAAATCCGCAGTGTCGCGATTCTCAAGTGCGTCGGCGCGACGACCCGCCAGGTGCTCGCGACATACGTCGTGCAGGTCGCCCTCCTGGGGCTGGCCGGCAGCGGCCTCGGGGTCGCCCTGGCGTGGCTCGGGGTCGCATCCATTCCGGCGTCCGTCACGGCAGCTTTCGGCGGCGCCGCCTATGGCCTCACAGCCTCGGCCGTCGTGCAGGGCCTGCTCGTAGGCCTGCTCGTGTCCCTGCTGTTCGCGCTCGTGCCGCTGCTGGAGGTGCGGCGCGTACGCCCGCTGCTCCTGCTGCGGGGCGGTGAGTCGGGCCTGGGGGCCGGAACCCCGGACCGGACGCCCGGCTGGGGGCTCGGGAGCTGGCTGCGCCGGATCGACTACGTCCAGGCGGGGACCGGCGTGGCGGTTACGGCGGCGCTCGTGCTCGTCGCCTCCTGGCAGGCCGCTTCGCTGCGGGCGGGGGGACTGGTCTCGCTCGGGTTCGCGGGCGTGGCGTTGGTCCTGTCCGGGGCCGCCTGGGCCGTGGTTCGTGTCGTGCGGCCGCTCAGCGCCACGCCGTGGTTCCCGCTCAGACACGCCGTGCTGAGCCTGCGCCGCCCGGGCAACCAGACCCGCGTCATCCTGCTTGCCGTCGGGCTTGGCAGCTTCTTCGTTCTGGGCGTCCGGGCCCTTCAGCAGAACCTGATGGCGGAGTTCGCGCTGGAGCTCGATCAGCGCGGCGCGGACATGTTCCTCATCGACATCCAGCGGGACCAGGTCGCTGGCGTCCGGCAGATCCTCCGTGAGCGCGGCGGGGAGGGCGGGGCCGCCGCCCGTCTCGTACCCGTGCTGCGGGCCCGCGTCACGGCCGTCCGGGGGCGCGAGGTCAACCTCGAGAGCTACGCCGACGTCCGGGGTCGCGGCTCCCTGGCACGCGAGTACACGATCACCTACCGCGCCGGCCTCGAGGCGAACGAGACGATCACGGCGGGAGCGATCTGGAACAGCGAGGCGCCGCTGCCCGCCGCAGGCGTGCAGGAGGTCTCGATCGAGCAGAGCATCCACGAGCGCTTCGACATCAACGTCGGCGACACGATGCGCTTCGATGTGCTGGGACGGAGTCTCGAAGCGCGCGTGACCAGCGTCCGCCGCGTGGAGTGGGAAGATTCGCGGAGTGGCGGGTTCATGTTCGTCTTCCGGCCAGGCGCGTTGTCGGAGGCGCCGCACTCGTTCATCGGCTTCCTGCGGGGCCCCGCCGACGCGATCGACCGGGCGCGCCTCCAGCACGCGCTTGTGGAGCGTTACCCCAACATCAGCGCCATCGACGGGCGCGACATCCTGGCGCGCATCCAGTCGATCGTCGACAATGTCATGCTCGCGATTTCGATCGTGGGAGGCGTCGCGTTCTTCGGCGGCGTGCTGATCCTCGTCGGCGCCGTGGCCATGACGAAGTTCCAGCGCGTCTACGAGGCCGCCATTCTGCGGACGCTCGGCGCCGGCACGCGACTGCTGACGCTCATGATCGCCATCGAGTACTGCGCACTGGGTCTCCTGGCGGGCCTGATTGGCGCCGCCGGCGCCCTTGCCCTGAGCTGGGCCGTGTCGCGCCACCTGTTCGACATCCCGTGGGAGCCGACACCGGTGCTGCTCGGCGCCGGGACGATACTGACCGCCGCTCTGGTAGGCACCATCGGGGTGCTCGCGAGCCTCGACGTGCTTCGGCGGAAGCCGCTGGGAACGCTGCGAGCGGAGTGAGATCACGGATGCATCCACGGCGCGCATGCCTTCGCCGGGACGCGGATGAACCGGATACATCACGCGACGCGGATGGACGCGGATGACATGAAGCGAGTTCCTTCGCCACTCAAGGGGAGGGCGCGGCTGATCCGCGGGCACGGATGGACGCGGGTGCGTCACGGGACGAGGATGCTCGGGGCCGTGCGTTGAAGGAATCCGCGGAGAAGACGACGAGGCTGGCGGCAGGAGCGCGGACCGTCCAGGAACTTCACTCCGGCTCACGAGGCTTCGAACATGGTCAGTCACGAGATCATTGGCGACGACATGCAGGCCGTCATCCTCTCGCTCGGTCCCGGCGACCAGGTCCGCGCCGAGGCCGGCGCGATGATGTTCATGACCGACGGCATCGAGATGGATGCCCGGATGGAGGGGGGCCTCCTCGGAGGCCTCAAGCGCAAGCTGCTCGCCGGAGAGAGCTTTTTCATCACCCACTTCCGCGCGACCGCCGGGCCCGGACGCGTGGCCTTCGCCGGCCCGTATCCGGGGAAGATCGTCGCCCTCGACCTCCAGGCCCAGGCGCTGCTGTGCCAGAAGGACGCGTTTCTCTGCGCGCAGGGCGATATCGACATCAGCATCGCCTTCACGCGGCGGATCGGCGCCGGGTTCTTCGGCGGGGAAGGGTTCATCCTCCAGAAGATCGAGGGCTCCGGCAAGCTCTTCTTTCACAGCGGCGGCACCATCGTGCCCATGCAGCTCGCGTCGGGGGAGCGTCTGAAGGTGGACACGGGCTGCCTCGTCGCCTT
This sequence comes from Vicinamibacterales bacterium, assembly GCA_035620975.1. Classification (GTDB taxonomy): domain Bacteria; phylum Acidobacteriota; class Vicinamibacteria; order Vicinamibacterales; family 2-12-FULL-66-21; genus DASPFV01. Next base: position 1,470 of record DASPFV010000198.1, on the reverse strand, counting down.
CGATCCCTCCGTCGAGTACGACATCGTCCGCGTCGGCGGGATCAAGACCAGCCTGTTCGGCGGTGAAGGGTTGTTCTTTGCCGCTCTGACGGGGCCTGGGCGCGTCTGGCTGCAGACGCTGCCGTTCTCGCGGCTGGCCGACCGCATTCACGCCGCCTACCGTAGCGACCGCGAGGACGTCAAGCGGGATTTCGGAGGGGTGCTCGGCGGGCTGGGCGATCTTATTGGGGGCGATCGGTAGCTTCCGCTGCAGCGTCCGCTTCCAGGCTCCGGTCCCCGCTCCGGCTGCCGCGCACGGCGTTCGCGCGGTCCCGCGCCGCGTCCGTGCGGCTGCCGGCGCATGCGGGACTCCCGCCGCCGCAGCCACGTCGCCCCTTTCCGCCATGCTAAGATCGGGTTTTGCCGGCGCGCCGAGAGGCGCACCCGTGGAGAAGGACCATGGATCTGGCCCCCTACAAAGAAGCGCTGCTGCGAAAGCGTGGTGAAATCCTGTCGGCCGGGGGCGGTGTAAAGCCGCTCCAGACCACGATGGAGAACAACTCGCGCCAGGGCGACCTGGCGGATCAGGCGAGCGGGAACAACGAAGTCCACATCCAGCTCAAGCTGAAGCAGACCGACGCGAAGATTCTGCAGGCGATCGAAGAAGCGCTCTGGCGGATGGAGAAGGGGACCTACGGGGTGTGCCGCGACTGCGGCGAGCCGATCGCGCAGGCCAGGCTGAACGCGATTCCCTGGACGCGGGTCTGCATCACCTGCAAGGAAAAGCAAAGCTCGTGAGGGCCACCGATCAGCTGGCGCTGCTCAAGGAGTTTCATCGCGACAGGCTGGCGATGCTCAAGCGGCACATCGCGGCCGCCCGGCATATCAGCCACTACGACTTCAACAACACCTATCAGTACGTGATCGCCCGGGAGGAGGTTCACGTCCGCTGGCTCGTGGACGCCATCGTCGAGGCGGGTGCCGAGCCCGAGGACGTGCCCGAGCCGTCGATCAGCGTTCGGGGAAAGGGCGACGCGGCGCAGACAGCCCTCCTGACCGAGGATCGGGATGCGGCGGGGGCCTTTCTGGAGAAGTGGCGGTCGCGCGTGGAGACCCTCACCAACGCGCGGCACCGGACGATGCTGCGGGTCGTGCTCGGGGAGACGGTGGAGCACAAGCGCTTCTTCGAGCAGGCGCTGGCGGGCCGCACCGATCTGCTCGGCCGCCGCGCCGACGGCGCGGGCACGGGCGGCGGCGTGCTTCCCAACCGGTGGATCGGGTAGCGATCGCGTTTGGCAGCAACCTCGGCGATCGGGCGGCCGCCCTCGCGTTCGCTGCCGGCCGTCTGGCTCCGTTCGTCGAGGATCTCACCTTCAGCACCGCGATTGAGACCGAGCCGCAGGGGGAAGAGGTCTCGAACCAGCCGCTGTACCTCAACGCTGTGGCGGTCGGGCGGACGTCGCTCGACGCGCGGGCACTCCTCGAGCTGCT
>DASPFV010000197.1:0-24651 GCA_035620975.1 Vicinamibacterales bacterium | reverse complement strand
CGACGGCACCTTCGCGCCGCATCGGGCGCTCGAAGAGCGCATCGCGCGGTTCGTCGGCCGCCCGTCGGCCAGAATCTTCAACTCCGCCTACACGACCGTGCTCGGAACGGCCATCACGCTGTCGGGGTCCGACACGTGGTGGGTGGGCGACGAGCTGAACCATAACTGCATCATCCGGGCGATGCGCATCGCGAACGTGCCGTCGAACCAGCGTGCGATCTTCCGGCACAACGACGTGCAGGATCTCGAGCGGCATCTCGCCGCCGTCCCCCCCGACGCCGGGCGCGTCGTCGTCATCTTCGACGGCATCTTCAGCATGCGGGGGGACCACGCTCCGCTGCGGCCGATCCTCGACGCCGTTCGACCGCACGACGACAGGTTCCGCGATGGCGTGGTCACGGTGATGGACGACTCGCATGGCGTCGGCGCCTACGGCGCCACGGGACGCGGCACCGAGGAGCACTGCGGCGCCGGCGTCGACATTCTCGCAGGCACGTTCGGCAAGGCGTTCGGCGTCAACGGCGGGTTCGTCGCCGGCAGCCCGGAGCTGATGGAAGCCGTGCGCCAGAAGGCCGACACCTACACCTACACGAACCCGCTCGGCGCGGCCGACAGCGCGGCGGCAATCAAGGCCATCGACGTGGCCGACAGCGCCGAGGGCCGGAACCGGCTGGGGCAGCTGAAGGCGCGCACCGAGCAGTTCCGGAAGGGCCTGGCCGCGCTCGGCCTGGAGTCCATCCCCGGCCCGCACCCCGTGGTGCCGCTGCTCGTCCGCGACACCGGCCGCACGCGCGCGCTCGTACGGGGGCTGTTCGACCGCGGCATCCTCGCGGTGGGGCTGACGTTTCCGGTGGTGCCGCGCGGCGACGAGACGATCCGGTTCCAGATCAACGCGGCGCACTCGGCGGCCGACATCGACGAAGTGCTCTCGGCGCTGGACGCCCTGAAGGGCGCGTGACCGGGCTCAGACGCGTCGGGACCCCCGGGGGCTGAACAGGAACAGCGCCGCGAATCCCGGAAGGAATGCGATGGTCCAGGACAGGAAGTGCCGGAGGTAGTCGGGCCCTCCCGGCGCCGGCCGCGTCCAGATCCCCGAAATGGCGTAGAAGGCCAGGCCGGACAGCACGGCCGCGATCAGGCCCCGGGCGAACGCCATGGCCAGGCTGCGCTCGGGCCCGAGGCGCGCCTGCAGGAGGGCGAAACAGATCCAGAAGAACATCCACATCGGGAACATCGCGGAGTAGCGGAGCCAGGGGGCAAGCAGGTAGAAGCCGCCGGCAGCCGCGAGACCGATCACCGGACCGGCGGCTGCGCCGGCGCCCGTACGGCCGTGCCGCAGACCGACGGCGGCGCCAATGGCCAGACAGATGGCCGCCCCGTGCGCCAGGCCGTACCCCATCCGGTGCCGCAGCTCGAGCGCAGCCCAGACGAAGTCCCCGAACGTGCTCAGGGCGCCCAGCGCGAGCGCAGCCAGGAGGACATGGGTCACTGGAGGGATTCTATGCGCTCGGGCCTGCGCCGGCCATGACGGCCACGGTGAGGGACGCCATCAGGTCGTCCGTCAGACCTGGCGCCTACGCGCCAGGTCGGTGAAGACTTCACAAGCCGATCCACATCGCTGCCGTCGGCGCGATCTTCGCGGCCGGGCGCGGCCGTCGAGGAGGACCATGGGGCCACCGCGCCGAACCGCAGCCCGATTGCCTCATGCAGTGTTTGCCATGCCACGCGATCCGCTGCTCGACGCGCTGAGCTCCGTCCATCAGTTCCGATCTCCGAAGAGGGAGAAGTTTTGCGGGCTCGGTCCTGTCTGCCAGGCGCGTCGGATCTGGGAATCTGACCAGTCCCACAGACGCTCATGATGGAAATCGACGCTCGCAGGTTCCGTGTTCCAGCGTTCTGCAGGGTAGACGAACGCGCCGGTGCCCGCGACGGCGATCGACCAGCCCAGCGCGGCCGCCAGCGCAATCCGCAGAACCGGTCGCGCCGGAACGACCGCGAGTCCCGCCGCTCCAAGGGGCACCAGGGCCGGGAGCAGATCCAGCGCGTACCGTGGGCCGTAGGTGTGTCCACCCCACCAGACCGTGTACGAAGCGTAGAAGAGGAACTGCACAGCTGCTGCCATCCAGCACCAGAGCAGATCGGATGACCACCCCTCCCGGCGGACTGTCGCCACCGAGCCGATCGCGACGAGGACGATCGGGCTGAACACCAGCAACCCGCGGCTCGGACTGAACAGGAGACCAAGCGCAGCAGACCAGATGTCTCCACCGGTGCTGCCGTAGACACGGTGGACCTTCGGGTGCAGCGCTTCCAGCATCGGGACCGCGCCCAGCGGGTGTCCGAACCAGTGCACGTTCAGCCCGATCGCGGTCGCGGCCGCCACCGCAACCGGCGCAGCGGGCAGCAGAGCACGCCAGCGACAGCCGTAGCGTGCAAGAAGCGCGGTCGACATGACCGCGATGGTGGGTGCGAGCTGCGGTCGCGCAGCTCCGGCCACTCCAAGACACGCTCCAGTCAGTACGCCGCGCGCCAGGCTTGCACCGAGGTTGGATGACATCAGGGCAACGGCCCCCATCAGGGCGCACAACGCGGTCTCCTGCTGCCAGAGCGTCTGACCCACGGTGGCCCACATGTTCGTGCCGAGACCGAAACCCACTGCCACACAGAGCGCTGCCCCCCGCCGAAGGCGCGCCCGCGCACAGACGAACGCCAGCGACACGGCCAACGCCGCCAGAGCCGAGGCGGTCAGCTTGGCCACGAGGCTCGGTGCGGCAGGCGAACCGAGGTCAATGAGACCAGCTGCCGAGAGGAGCCAGGCCAGGCCGCCAGCCACGACCGACGACGGCGCAGGATAAGCCGAACGGTAGTTACCCTCACGGTCCCGCGCAAAGCCGGATCGCTCGGCCAGCAAGGGGGTGGCCCCGACCACGTGGTTGAGCCGCAGGGTTCCGCGACGCGCGAACTCAATCGCGGCGAACTTGGCAGGCTGCGAATCGAAGCTCGGGATCTCGCGGCCGTTGGCATTGAAGACGAGGCACATCGCGACAGCGAGCGCGCCGGCGATCAGGGTATCCCGTGATGTCCTTCCGGCACGCGACCCCTGTGGACTGAGCCGAGGCAAGCGGGTCCGCATGAACCGCAGCTGCTATTCCCGCCGTCTGTAGACGAGAACATCGGGACCCGGCCGTCTGATGCCGTCGACACGGACCAGCGGAACGTAAAATGCGTCCGCCGGATCGAAGTATTGCTCCGGCACAGCCGCAATCCCCGTACGCAGGCTCTGGACGAGAAGGTAGCTGCTGCGAACCACGGACTTCAAGGATGCGGGCACCGGACTGTACAGGGTGAGTGGCGAATTCTGGACCACGAGCACGTCCGGCCCCGCCTCCTGCGGACGACCTTCCCGCACGAACTGTTCGGCGCGCTCGTCCCAGCTCCATTCGGCATATCGTCCGACCGGCAGCTGGAGCCTGCCATAGATCGATCCGGTTTGCGCGATCGACGCGCCCGCGGGAATGTTCTTCTCAATCCATTCAGTCGCGACAAGGCGATTATCGCGCCGCGCGAGCAGGAGATCGAGCCAGACGACGGTCCAGGCTGATGGAAAGATCAATGCGAGCGGGAGCACGAGCGTGACGACCTGACGCATCAGGCCGCCAGCGTTGAGGCGCGCAGCAGCGGCAGAGACGACCTCCGCGGCACCGAGGCACAGAAACGGGATGACAGGAATGACGTAACGCGCGAACGCCGTCTGGCCGGTCGCGGCGATTGTGAGCGAGACGAGGGGAACAATGACCGTCGCAATGCCTTCACGCGGGCGGCGGATGACGAGCAATGCCAGGCCCGTCATTCCTGCTGTGAACAGAGGCCACCCTACCGCCGCCGGCAGCACGACCGAGAGGTAGTAGCGTCCCGCGTCCGGGACTGCGAGCACCTGCCCCCCGTGGACATGGCCGTCGGCAATATGCCGGCGCAGGGCTGTGAGACCAGCGACGAACGCGTCCGGATCGAGAACGGCGTAGGGCGTTCCGATCAGAAAACCGCCAACGAACGCCAGCGCGACCGCGGCGAGGTGCGCAAGCGGCCTCAGTCCGTTCTGCCGCAGTATCAGCGCATCGCGGATGACGAGCCAGATGGCCGGAAGCGCAAGCACGGCGGCGTTGTACTTGACGGAGGTGGCCAGCCCGGCGACGAGCCCGTACAGCGCCAACCGCCGGACGTTTGATTCCGGCATTGGAAGAAGGACGAACGCGGCAAGAACCGCGAACGTCATCGGCACGTCCAGAGTGCCGAAGTGAGAGTCCCGGACGTGTAAGTATGCGAGTGCGAGAAACAGGGCAGCAGCGGACGCCAGTCGGTGCAGCTCGAATCGGCGCGCGATGATCCAGATCAGGCCGACGCTGGCGGTTCCGAGCGCTGCGCTGAAGAGACGGGCGATCAGGTGGAGATCCGGTCTCGACAGCTCGACCCCATTGATTGAGGCACTGAGCCACGATCCGCCGCGGAACAGCGCGGCCAGCGCGTACATCTGCGCACTGGGCCAGATGAAATAGTGCGGGTTCGAATCCCCGGACGCAATGCGGATCGCCAGGTTGATGAGCTGCCGTTCATCGGGTCTCGTTTCACTGTGCGGCAGACCGAACGAAATGCCCCACAGGCGGACGGCGCCCGCGATCGCGACGATCACCATCAGGAGGACCCGGTCTGCCTGCGTCATCGTGAACCGGCTCCACCAGCGACCGCAATGGGCAGGGGTACTTCGGTGGCGCATGATATCAACTGCCGGTGATGGCTCGGGCGCGGCGGTTGCCCGCATCCGCGCGGTGGGATGTTCCGTGCAGCAGAGGGCGTCGTGGTCAGAATGCTCGGAGGATCCCGGCATCCACGTGCAAGATCTGCGGATTGATCATTCGGCGCATCGCAGAAATGCCGACGTTCCTCGGTCGCCTTGCGTCCGGCGTTCTGTCGGGTTTCGTAACGCGCCACCAGAATTCGCGGGCCGACCGGTCCACTCCGCGAGCGAGCGGGGCAGGATGTCCATGACGGTTCGAACAGTCGACGGTTGCCGGCCTCTGATCACACGCCGTGTCAGTCGAGTTTCGTTTCGCGCCGCAGTCGTACTTACAGTCCTGGGCGTCGCTGCCCCAACCGCGGCGAAGACATGCAGTGCCGAACGGTTCGACAGCCCATCCGCGTGCGACCCGGCGGCGACATCGAGGTGACCGAGACCGTCGTCTTTCGCTTCAAGACGGCACGTTCGAGCGCGTCTTCCGAGATCCCGACGCGGCGCACGGACGGCATCGACGCGCTCGGCGCCAGCATGGACGGCCGCGCGGCCGTACCCCATCCGGTGCCGCAGCTCGAGCGCAGCCCAGACGAAGTCCCCGAACGTGCTCAGGGCGCCCAGCGCGAGCGCAGCCAGGAGGACATGGATCACTGGAGGGATTCTATTCGCTCGGGCCTGCGCCGGCCATGACGGTCGGCGTCAGGAACTCCACCTGGTCGTCCGCCAGACCTCGGGCCGCAGCAGGGCCAGGACCGTGAGGACCTCCAGGCGGCCGATCCACATCGCTGCGGTCAGCACGATCTTCGACACCGGATGCAGGTCGCCGAAGTGGGACATCGGGCCGACCGCGCCGAATCCCGGCCCGGTGTTTCCCAGTGTGGCGATGGCGGCGGTGATGCCGGTGACGAGGTCCGCGCCGAGGGCAACCACGACGAACGCGCAGACGGCGAACACGAGCAGGTAGAAGAGGAAGAACACGAGCACACCGCGCATGACGTCGTCCGGTACGACGCGTCCGCCGAGCTTGACGGGCAGCACCCCGCGCGGATGGATCGTCCGCCGGAGCTCGAGTAAGGTGTACCGGGCGATGAGTACTTGCCTGACGACTTTCGGGCCGCCCGAGGCGGAGCCTGCGCACCCGCCGATGAACATCAGGATGAAGAGCACCATCTTGGCCTGGTCGCTCCAGAGCTGGAAGTCCACGCTGGCGTACCCCGTGGTCGTGAGGATCGAGGTGACCTGAAACACCGCGACACGCACGCGGTCCCAGAGCGCTCCGCTGCCGGACCCGAGCAGCCAGACGAGGAGCGCCGTCGAGACGATGACGATACCAAGATACGCACGGAACTCCTCGTCCCGCACGAAGACTCGGCCCTCGCCACGGAACAGCCGGTAATGGAGCGCGAAGTTCGCGCCCGCCGCCAGCATGAAGAAGGTGATGATCCATTCGGCCGCCGGGTTCCCGTATCCCATGATCGACAGCGGGTGCGGCGAGAACCCGCCCGCCGCGAGCGTGGTGAAGGCGTTGCACGTGGCATCGAACAACGGCATACCGACGAGGGCCAGCGCCACGATCTCTGCAGCGGTGAGGGCGGCGTAGACGGCCCAGAGCGCGGCGGCCGTCTTGCGAATCTGCGGCGTCAGCTTCTCGTCCGTCGGACCGGGCGCCTCCGCGAAAAAGAGCTGGCGCCCGCCTATCGACAATCGCGGCAGGACGGCGACGAACAGCGCGATCACTCCCATCCCGCCGAGCCACTGGGTCATCGAGCGCCAGAAGAACACGCCCCGGCCGAACTGGCTGAAGTCGCGGATGACGGTGGCGCCGGTGGTCGTGAGGCCTGACATCGACTCGAAGAGCGCGTCGACGGGGCTCATGCCGACGAGCACGTAAGGGGCCGCGGCCGCGTGCGCGACGAGGAGCCAGGTAGCCGCCACGACCGCCAGGCCTTCGACGCGACGGAGGTCGTCGCCGCCTCCGGCGCTCGACCGGATCATGATGTGGCCCAGGACGGCAGCGGCCAGCCCCGAGATCCCGAATGCCAGCGCGTCGCGGAGCTCCGCGTGGTACCATGCGACGGCGAAAGGCCCGAGGAACATCAGGCCGAAGAGTCGCAGGATGATCCCGATGAGGTGCAGGACGATGGGAAGCCGCATGGGAGGTCAGTGCGCCGTCGCGAAGAAGTCACGAATGCGGGCGACCGAGTCCGACGTGGCGAACACCAGCAGCCGATCGAGCGGGCGGATCTGATCGGCCCCGCGGGGGATGATCACCTCGTCGCCACGCAGAATCGCCCCCACGATGGACTGTGGCGGAGCATCGAGTTCCTGCAGCGACCGCGGCCTGTACCCTGGTGGCACGACCAGCTCTACGATGGTGGCTTGACCCTCTTCCAGCACGGCCAGCAGGTTCGCCCGCCCACCCTGAATCTGATGGACGACCGACGCGACGGCGGCGCCGCGTGCGGACAGCGCGACATCGATGCCGACCCGCTCGAACAGACGAAGGTTGGCGGGCCGGCTGACGCGCGTGATGATCTTGCGGACGCCGAGCTGCCGCGCGAGCAGGGACGCAAGCAGGTTCCGCTCGTCGTTGTCGATCACCGAGACGAGCACGTCGCTGCGCCCGATCTCCTCCCCTTCCAGCAGCTCCAGATCGGTTCCGTCCCCATGCAGGACGAGCGCGCGCCGCAGGGTCGCGGCGAGCAGCTCCCCCCGCCGGCGCTCCTTCTCGAAGATCCGCACGTCGCAGTCGGAAGAACTGTCGAGCCGCTGGGCCAGCCGGAAGCCGACGTCTCCACCGCCGATGATCGTGACGACCTGGCGGCGGGCCGCCGGCGCAGCCGAGGGGTCGATGAGCGGCTGGAGCGCCCGCAGCGCGTCCGGCGTGCCCATCACGACGATCTTGTCTCCTGCGGCGAGACGCGTGTCGCCGCGCGGGATCTGAAACGCCTCCCGGTGCTTGACAGCCACGATCAGCGCGCGACGCGGCACGTTCAGCGCCGCGAGGGGCCCGGCCGTCAGGGGAGAGCCGGACTGCAGCCGGTACTCCAGCAGCCGGATCCGACCGCCCGAGAAGACTTCCGCATCGATCGCCCCGGGCGCGGCGATGATCCGCTCGATGTCCTCGGCAAGCTGCGCCTCCGGCCAGACGACCCGCTCGATCCCGAAGTGCGCACGCATGCTGTCGTCGCCCTCCTCGCGCAGGAAATCGTCGCGGGAGACGAAGCAGATCGTGCGTGGAAGGCCCGATCGGTGTGCGATCGCGCAGGATACGAAGTTGACCTCGTCCAGGCCGGTGCAGGCAATCAGGAGATCCGCGCGGTCGACGTGAGCCCGGCGCAGCACGTCCGCGCTGGTGGCGCTGCCATGGATGAAGCCGATGTCGAGCGCAGCGAACCGGTCGGCAACCTCGGGGCTGTGATCAATGACGAAGATCTCGTGATCGGTCGCCAGCGCTCGCGCCAGCGCATAGCCGACTTCGCCGCCGCCGGTGATGATAATCCGCACGCCCGTAGCATCGCCGAAACGACGGCGAAGCGCCAAGGCCCCAGGCCCTCCCCCGGCCGGTCAGGCAGCCTGCGGCCGTAACGGGGATCACGGGCGTGTCGAGGGTAAAATCGACAGGAATCAGGGAAACGAGCGATGTCGATGTCACGCGCACACACCGATTCGCGCCGGGCTCAGGTTTGCGCGCGTCCCCGTCCGGGGATCGCCCCGGGCACGCTGCTGATCGCCGCGCTGCTCGTCTGGGCCGCGGCCCCAGCCGCGGCCAAGACATACAGTGCCGAACGGTTCGACAGCACCATCCGCGTGCGACCCGGCGGCGACATCGAGGTGAGCGAGACCGTCGTCTTTCGCTTCGAGACGGGGACGTTCGAGCACGTCTTCCGCGAGATCCCGACGCGGCGGACGGACGGCATCGACGTGCTCGGCGCCAGCATGGACGGCCGCGCGCTCGCGTTCGGAACCGGCCGGGGCCAGGTCGAGGTCACCAGGCGATCGCGCGTGCGCGTGCAGTGGCGTTTCGACCCGACCTCGTCGTCTTCGCACACCTTCACGGTCACCTATCTCGCCAGGGGCACTGTCCATCGTGAAGGGGGGGTGGATCTTCTCTGGTGGAGGGCGCTGCCGTCCGAGCACGCCTACGCCATCCATGCCAGCACCATCGTGGTCGAACATCCCGGCGTGCGCGTCGGAGAACCGCGGGTCGAGACCCGCCGGGCCCCGGACCCGGCGATCGACGTGCAGGACAACCGGATTCGCGTGTCGACCGCCGCCATCCGGCGAAACGGCTGGCTCGAGCTGCGTGTGCCCTTCGAAGCCGGCAGCGTCATCGCCCAGGCACCCCTCTGGCAGCAGAAACAGGCCCGCCAGGCAGCGCTGGGCCCGAGCTGGATGGCCGCCGGAGGCCTGGTTTTCGTCGCGGGGCTCGTATGGCTGTTCGCGCTACGGCAACAGTATCCGGCACCAGACCGCCGCGTGCGGACGGCCCCCGTATTCGAACCGCCCGACGATCTGCAGCCAGCGCTCGCCGGCGCGTTGGCCGCCAACGGACGCGTACAACTCGAGCACGCGATGGCTGCGCTCGTTGGCCTGGCCGATCGCCGCCAGCTGGCTATTACAGAGGAGCCCAAGGGGACCCTGAGGCAGCGGCGCTTCACGCTCCGCCGCCTGCGGAACACCGGCCCGCTGGCCCCCCACGAGGAGGGACTGCTGGACACGGTGTTCGATCGGATGTCGGACGACCCCGAGCAGGTCACGCTGTCGAAGGCGAGGAGCCGGATTACCAGGCGATTCCGCCGCTTCCGCGCGGACGTGCGACGCGAGCTGACCGCCCGAGGCCTCATCCACGAGGACCGTCAGCGGATCAAGGATCGATACGGCCGCGTCTCCCTCGCCATGCTCGTGACTGCCTCCGCTGGGCTGCTGGCCGCCGGCCTCCTGGTGCCCCGGTTCGGGCCCTGGCCGCTCTTCGTACCGGGCGCGCTGGTAGCCGCAGCCGTGATTGGCTTCATCGTGCAGGGCGCCACGACTCCGCTCTCGGATGAAGGCCTTCACCATGCCGAAGCCTGGCGGGAATTCGGGCGGCATCTCAAGGACGTGGCGCACAGCAGAGTCCGCGCCGCGCCGGATATCAGCACGAGCCTGCTGGGCATCGCCATCGCGCTCGGTCTGGCGTCCGCCTGGTCGAAGTTCCTCAAGCACCAGCCGGCGGCCGCCCCGCCCTGGTTCCAGTCGGTATCGTCCGCGGACGACGGGGGGTTCCCCGCGTTCGTGGCCGTCTGGGGCGCGAGCAGCAGCGGCGGCGGGGCCGGCGCCGCTGGCGGCGCGGCCGGCGGCGGGGCGTCGGGGGCGGGGTAGCCTGGCGGGGCTCAGGGCTCAGGGCTCAGGGCTCAAGTGGTCAAGCGCGGCGGGCGGCGTTGGCCAGGTGCTCCAGCATCCGGCGCCGGTGGGCCACCTCGCGCGCGGTGAGCTCGGCCGAGGGCTGCTCGAACGGCAGCGCTCGCTGGGCCCAGGCCTCCCGGCGCGCCCGCGTCCGCTCGGCACCGGCCCGGAAGCACTGGAAGCAGATCGCGTGACGGATGCAGATGTGATCGGCCGCTTTACGCATCGGAACCCTCCACGAGATCAAGCAGGTGCCGGGCCCGGATCTGCGCGCGGCGGCGGCGCTGCTCGATCAGGCGGTACTTGTCAGGCCCGGGGCCAGCCGCGGCCGGGCCGGCCAGCCGAAGACCGGGATTCCCCCTGGCCCGCGCGCCCAGCGTGGCGGTGGTCGTGATCTCCCCGAAATCGAGCTGTCGGGCCGTGGCCCCCTCGAACCGGCGCATGGTCATGGCTCCTTCCCCGTGAGCCCAGTGTAGAAGGCGGGTGTGACAGGGAAGGTCACAGGGGAAAGGGGAAGAGTGAAGATGCCGCGGAACGCAGAAGTCATCCGCCAGTGGTCCATCCTGCGCGACCTCGAGGCGTCCCGCCGGCTGACGATCGATGACCTGGCACACCGCACCCAGGTCTCCACCCGGACCATCCGGCGGGACCTCGACGCCCTTCAGGCAGCGGGGTTTCCGCTGTTCGACGAGGTCGAGGAGGGGAAGCGGTACTGGCGCCTCGAGCAGAAGGCGTTCCGGCGGCTGGACGACACCGGGTTCACGCTGGCCGAGCTGAGCGCGCTCTATTTCAGCCGCTCGCTCGTAGAGTGCCTGGCAGCGACGCCCTTCCGCCACGACGTGCAGAGCGCCTTCGACAAGCTGGCCTCTGCCCTCACGCCGGGCATGCGGCAGTTCCTCGATCGCCTCCCGCTCGCAATCCAGACGAAGCCCGAGCCCGGGTCGCGCCCGGCCGGTGCTGCGGAGATGGCCGACACCGATCCGAAGCAGGCCGCCGCCGAGCGCACCCGCGTCGCGCAGCTGCTCGACGCCACCCTGCACCATCGGCGTGTGGTGGTGCGTTATCACTCGTTCTCGAGCAACCGCGAGAAGTCATACGATCTCGAGCCCTACCGGCTCGTCTTCGCGCACGGCGGTCTCTACCTGGTCGCGTTCGTGCCCGAGTACGACCAGGTCCGCACGTTCGCCGTCGATCGCATCGCCGCCGTCTCGATGACGGAGGAGCGCTTCGAGCCAGCCGACCTGGATGAGGACGCCTTCGCCCATTCGCTCGGCGTACACCAGGGCACGCCGCCCGAGCGTGTGGAGCTGGAGTTCGATCCGCAGGTCGCGCGGCACGTCAGGAGCCGCGTCTGGCACACCTCGCAGGTCGTCCGCGAGCGCGCGGATGGGGGCGCCGTGCTGACGCTCGACGTCTCGAACGACCGGGCGCTCCGAAGCTGGATACTCGGGTTCGGGCCGCTCGTCCGTGTGACGGCTCCACCGCAGCTGGCCGCGGAGATTGCCCGCGAGCTCGAACGGGCGTGCGCGCAGTACAGCCCGGGAGTCGAGCCGCTCAGCGGATGATCCGGAGGTTCGTCGGCGCGGTGGGCGGCGTCGGGACGAGGATACGCAGAATCCGGCCGCCAGTGTGATTGATGACGTAGAGCTCCCCGTTCGCGTCCACGCCGAAGCCGCTCACGTTGCCCAGGACGGCAGAGCCACCCAGCTCCGCCGTGTGATCCTGAATGCCGGCGCCGGTGGCCTCGCCCGAGGCACTGATCATCAGGCCCAGCGACCAGACGCGCTGCGTCACGTAGTCGGCGAAGAAGTAGCGTCCACGATAGGCCGCACTGCTGCCCCGATAGACGTATCCTCCGCTGATCGATCGCCCCTCCGTCCGCCCGTACTCGTGTACGGGAAAAACCGGGGTCGAGGCGAGCGGGGGCGAGTTGACGTTGAGCCGCGTCCCCTCGTAGTTCCGCCAACCGTAATTCCGCCCCGGAGCGCCAGCCGGCTCGTAGTCGACTTCCTCGATCGCGCCCTGGCCGACGTCGGCAATCAGCATGGCGCCGTTCCCGCCCCGCCGTGGATCGTCGAAGCTGAACTTCCACGGGTTGCGGAGGCCCAGGCTCCAGATCTCCGGCCGCGGCAGCCCGGCGTTGCCCGCCGGCACGACGAAACCCGCGGGATGCGCATCGGCGACGTTCACGTCCACGCGCAGGATCTTGCCGAGCAGACTCGACGTGTTCTGCGCGTAGTTCTGGGGATCGTTCCCGCTGCCGCCGTCTCCGAGCGCGATATACAGGTAGCCGTCCGGGCCGAACTCCAGGCACCCGGCGTTGTGGTTCGTATACGGCTGCGGGATGAACCGTTTCCCCGTCGACCAGCCCAGGTCCCGCCGGCTCGCCGGGTCGGCCACGAGCCGGTTCGCGGACCGGGTGAACCGCGCAACGACGGTGGCCAGGTCGGTGGGCGTGGTCTCCGTCACGCCGGCGCTCTCCTGCGCGGTCAGCCGCCGCGTGAAGTTCACGTAGAAGCGCCCGCTGCTCGCGTAATCGGGCGGGAACGCCAGGCCGAGCAGGCCCGTTTCGCCGCCGCTCACGACGACGGCCGAGAGGTTCAGAAAAGGCGTGGCTTCGACGACGCCGCTGCGGATCACGCGAATCACGCCGCCCTGCTCGGCGACGTACTGAATGGCCGGGTCGGAAGGATCCTGCGCGAACGCCACGGGCGCCGAGAAGCCGGTCGCGTAGGTCACAGTCCGCAACTGCGCGCCGGCCGGCGCCGCGGCCAGGAGGAGCAACCCGATACTCGTGAGAAGGGACCGTCGCATCGCCGCAGCACGGCAGACCTCGCAAAGCGTGTGCCGCCGGATCAGCACTATTCTACGGCGCACGACCTCATCGCCGGACACGAATCTGTACTTGTGATCCGAAACTCCCCGGGCGGCCGCCAGGGTGCCGAACTGTGCAAGGCACACGGACCCGGCGTGCTACATCGCCACGAACAGCGTCAACGCGAAGCGGGCGTCCGCATCGATCCACTGATCGCGCGTGGCGAATGCCGAACCGGCCCCCATCTCGACGATCTGTTCCGGCGTGTACTTGTACGAGCTCTCGGTCCAGATCCACTCGCCGGCCGCGAAGCGCACGACGAAATCCGACGCCGGCACGCGAACGACCTGATCGGCCAGGCTCACCAGGTGCATCTCGATACGCTGGTGCGTGCGATTCCAGATGACGCGGTGCGCAAAGGCGCCCAGATCGAAGTCGGCCCCGAGCTCCCGGTTGATTCGGACGAGGAGGTTCCGATTGAAGGCGGCCGTCACGCCGAGGGGATCGTCGTAGGCGAGGAGCAGATCGCGTTCGGGCTTCGTCAGGTCGGCACCCAGGAGGAGCAGGTCGCCCGGTGCGAGCGCACCGCGCAGGCGGGTCAAAAACGCGGCAGCCGCGGGCGTGTCGAAGTTGCCGATGTTGGATCCGAGCAGCAGGACCAGCATGGGGCTCGCGTCCGCCCTCGTCGCGACGGCACGCCGCAGTCCTTCCTCATATGTACTCTGGTGGCCGACCACGGAGAAGTGGCGGAGCCCGTTGAGCCGCTGCTCCGTCTGCTCGAGCGCCTGGGGCGAGACGTCGATCAGGTGCACACGGGCCGAGGCGCCCCGCGCCTGGAGGGCCTCGGCGAGCAGCAGGAGCTTCTCGCCGCTCCCGCACCCGAGCTCGACGAGCGTCGCGGCCGGATCCGCGTCCGAGAGCGCCGCCACGATGGCGTCGCCGTGGCCCTGGAGGAGGCGCGTCTCGGCCCGTGTGATCCGGTACCACGGCAGCCGGCAGATCGCCTCGAAGAGGCTCGAGCCGAGCGCGTCGTACAGATATTTCGACTGCAGCTGCTTCGGGCGGAGCCTGAGATCGCGCCGGACCTCGGCGGCGAAGATCGCCTGAGCCGGGGTCCCGGTCTGTCGCATGAGCGTAGCTCCTCTCCGGTGGCGTCGCGATATGGCCCGGCTAGCGCGAGACCGTCCGGAACGTCGCGTACACGTAGGGATAGTTCGGCCGGAACCAGTTCCGGAAGCTGCGGCGGACGAGCTCCTTCGCCGTCGCCGGCGATGCACCCTTCATCACGTAATGCTGGCCGTCGAAGAAGTCGGCGGAGTACTCCGGATACGACGCCATCGGCTCGAAACCCGGGAAGGGGCCGAACACGGTGGACGTCCACTCCCAGCCATTGCCGACGAGATCGTGCACGCCCCAGGCGCTGGCGCCGGCGGGACGCGCCCCGACGGGTACGGGCTCCCACGAGCGGAAGTCGAAGTTGCCCCTGGAGGCGTCGGGCGCCTCGTCGCCCCACGGGTACCGGCGTTCGCTTCCGTCCGGGACGCCGAAGGCGGCGCGGTGGTATTCCGCCTCGGTGGGCAGGCGGCGCCCGCACCACTCGGCGAACGCCGCCGCTTCGGCCCAGCTCACGTAGACTGGCCATGCGGGCGGGAGCGGCACATCCTCGAACATGCCGTGCCAGAGCCAGCCGCCTGCGCCGGGCCGCCAGAAGAGCGGATGCTCCACCTGCTCCTGCGCACGCCATGTCCAGCCATCCTCCGACCACAGTTCCCGCCGGGCGTACCCGCCATCCTCGACGAAGGCCATGAACGCCGCGTTCGTGACGTTGAACACGTCCATGTCGAAGGCAGGCACAGCGACGCGGTGCTCCTGGAACTCATTGTCCCAGCCGAACGGCAGCGCCGCGCGATCGGCACCGAGGGTCGCCACGCCCTCGGGAATCCGCACGCGGGCCGGGGCGGGCGGAATCTCACTGCCCCGCTCGTAGGTCAGGTCCGAGGGCCTCGCCTTGTGGCCGTGCGGCAGCCGGTGCCACATGTAGAGCAGCGTCTCCTGGTGCATCAGTTCGTGCTCGAGCGCCGTGTAGATGCCCTCGGCGCGCCGCATCGCCGGCCGTGACCCGTCGAGGGCGGCGTCTCTCAGCGCGCTCACGATCAACGCGTCGGCCGCGCGCCCGAAGGCCAGGACATCGTCGCGGGAAGGCCAGACAGTCGCGCGTCCGCTCCGCGGCACGGCGGAGGCCTCGGTCTCGGGGTCGATTCCCCGCGCGAACAGCTCTTCCAGCCGCTCGTCGACGCCAGGGCGACCGAGGCCGCGCTTGATGAACGCGATGAGGCTGAACGCGGGAAGGTGCCCCTCGTAGAACACGATGGGGTTGCGCAACGAGATGGGACGACTGTAGTAAGCCGCAGTCTCGATCAGATCGAAGATATCCCGGGACCGGCGGCGATTGCGAAGATACCAGTCGACCAGGCTGGTGCGGGCCGGGATGAGCGGTTCGAGGCCGGCTGGGGACACGGAGCCTCCTGCTGCTGGACTGTGGCGACTATACACCGGCAGGCCCGGCCCGCCGGTGCCTCGCGGCACGGCTGCTGCGTGCGCAGCCGTACACTCTCCCGTTCGACGCAGGCGGTGCACAGCTGGTTTCAGGTGAACGGGGGCGTACACAGCCGTACAAAAAATGAAGGACCCGACCGGGGCCGGGTCCTCGCGTGGCAGCCGTCGAAATGCAGGCGCTACTGCTGCTGGCAGGTCGTCGAGACCATCTTGACGGTGTCGACGTTCAGCGACTGCTGCGCGGCCATGCTGCTCCTCGCCGCCGAGCCAGTCGCGGTGCCCGTTCCGCTGCCAGCACCCGTACCGGTCCCGGTACCCGCCGTGCCCGTTCCCGTGCCCGCCCCCGAGGTTCCGGTCGCGGAGCCCATCTGGCCGAGCTTGCCGGTCACCTGCACGGTGTGGCCGATGTGGTCTTCGAGCTTCGTTCCGGCGGGACTGCCAATCAGGCGCACTTTCTGTCCGGCCGCGGCCGAGGCGCTCGAACCCGGCGCCGATCCGGCAGCCGAGCCCGTCGTCCCGGTTGCGGCGCCCGAGCCGCCCTTATCCCACTTCACGTTCTCCAGCACGAACGAATTCGGCTGGTCCCCTGCACGCAGACAGCCGGTGATGGTGGCTTCCTTGTCATCCTTCGCCGCCGGCGACTGCGCCGGGCTCTGTCCCGGCGACTGCGCGGCCAGGCCGACTGCGCACACGGCCGCCAGACACGTCCCTGCAAAAAGGCGTTTCATCAGTGGTCCTCCTGAATTGTCAAGCATCGCGGTCACTGGTGCAGGAAGCGCGCCACGGGTCGTGCGGTTTCGCGCGAGGCGCGCCCGCAGCCGCAAGGGCGCGAGCGTCAAGCGAATCCGGTCGCCGGCCGGGGCCGCGGCGCGTGGCGCGGACGGAAAGGCCGAGTTCTGATCGGCTACGTTCGCGCCGTTTTTCCCCGGCCTCGTCCGGGGGAAAGCGCGCCTCCCTGCTGTGTTACGCTAGAGTCCTTGGCCGGATTCGACGCGAAAGTGGCGGAACTGGCAGACGCGCCGGACTTAGGATCCGGTAGCCGAGAGGCTATGGGGGTTCGACTCCCCCCTTTCGCACATCCCGCCACGGAGCGACACGGACGGACGCCGCGGAACGACACCACGAAACATCGCCACCGACCACCACGGACGGCGCCGGCTCACTGAACGACCGGCTCGCCGGATCGCCTGCCGCGCCGGGGCGGACGACCTCATGAAAACAGAGTTCATCGATATCAGCGACACGACGAAGAACCTCGTGGTCGAAATCCCCAGCACGGTCGTCGACGCCGAGATCGACAAGGTGGCCCGCGACTACAGCCGCGCGGCACGCATCCCCGGGTTCCGGCCGGGGAAGGTGCCTGCCAAGCTGGTCCGGCAGCGGTTTCGCGATCAAATCCTGCACGACGTGGCGCATGGCCTGATTCCGCGCGCGGTGGACGAGGCGTTGCGCGAGCGTGGCGTCGAGCCCGTCAACACACCCGACATCCGCGACGTCATGGTGGAGGAGGGGCAGCCGCTCAAGTTCACGGCCACGTTCGAGACGGTGCCGCCCATCGAGCCGGGCGACTACGCCTCGCTCATGCTGCGCCGCCGGGCCGTGGCGGTCTCCGACGAAGCCGTGCAGGACGGGCTCCAGCGCCTGCGCGATCGATCCGCGCGCTACGAGCCCGTGGAGGGCCGGGGCGTCGAGAAGGGGGATTCGGTCCTCATGGACCTGAAGCGCACGGCGCCGGGGCAGCCGGGTGACGAGTCCGGCGACCCGGGCGGGACGACGACCGACCGCCACGAGAACGTGACGGTCGACATCGGCGCCGCCGCCAACCCGCCAGGCTTCGACGAGCAGCTGCTCGGGCTGCAGGCGGGAAGCACGAAGGAGTTCGACGTGCACTATCCCGCCGGCTACACCATCGCCGAGCTGGCGGGCACGACGGTGCAGTACGACATCCACGTCAAAGCCGTCCGCAAGCGCATCGTCCCGGAGCTCGACGACGAGTTCGCGAAGGACGTGGGGGAATTCGACTCGCTCGACGCGCTGCGCGGGCGCGTGCGCGCCGACCTCGAGGGCGAGGCCACCCACGAGGCGGACCGGGAGCTGCGAAGCGACCTCCTCCGGCAGCTCGCCTCGCGCGTCACGTTCGACGTGCCGGCCTCGCTCCTCGATCGGGAGATCGATCGACGCGTCGAAGAGTTCGTCCGGCGTCTGATCGAGCAGCAGATCGATCCGATGCGCACGAACATCAACTGGGAGGAGTTCCGCGAGCGCCAGAAGGAAGCCGCGGCCGAGTCGGTCCGGAGCGCGCTCGTGCTCGACGAGATCGCGCGGCGCGAGCACATCGGCGTGAGCGAGGAGGAGATCGAGGCGGAGGTCGCGCGCTACGCCGAGCGCACGGGCCGCACGCCGGCGGCCGTTCGGGCGCGCCTCGAGAAGGAAGGCGGGCTTGCACGGCTTTACTCAGGACTGCGCCGCGAGCGGACGATGGACTTCCTGCTCTCGAAGGCGACGGTGATCCGGGAGGGATAGAGCGCGTAAGGATCGAAGACGCGACGGCCGATACAGTGGGGCGCGACCGGTGGGCGTGGTACAATTCCGTCATCGAGTCCATCGCCTGCTCCCCCGGGTCGATCGACAATTCCCACGCACAACCCGGAGCCCGACGCGATGCCCGGCGCTTGATTCCGAATCGTGGTTCTATGGCCGAACGCATGCAGCTCATCCCGATGGTGGTCGAACAGACCAACCGCGGAGAACGCGCCTACGACATCTTCTCGCGCCTGCTGAAGGACAGCATCATCTTCATCGGGACGCCCATCGACGACAACGTCGCAAACCTCGTCATTGCCCAGATGCTCTTCCTGGAGGCGGAGGACCCGGATCGGGACATCCTGCTCTACATCAACAGCCCCGGCGGCGTGGTTACGGCCGGGATGGCGATCTACGACACGATGCAGTTCATCAAACCCGACGTGGCGACCTACTGCATCGGCCAGGCGGCGTCGGTCGCCGCGGTCCTGCTGGCGGCGGGGGCCAAGGGGAAACGGTACTCGCTGCCGAACTCCCGGATCCTGATCCACCAGCCGTGGGTGCAGGGGCTGGGAGGGCAGACGACCGACATCGACATCCACGCGCGGGAGCTGCTGCGGACCCGCGAGCGGCTGAACCAGATCCTGGCCCAGCACACGGGGCAGCCCCTGAAGCGTATCCAGGATGACACAGAGCGGGACTACATCATGAGCCCCGACCAGGGAAAGGAATACGGTATCATTGACGATGTCATACGTAAGCGGGCGTGAAGCTCCCAGCGTCCCGCCAGCGCCCGGCCGGGGCCGGCCTGAAGCGGGTGGCTGGTAGCTTCAAGGTTCACCCCCCATGGTCAAGAAAACCGGCGACGGCGAGATCCTGCGCTGCTCGTTCTGCAACAAGGACCAGAACGACGTCAGGAAGCTCATAGCGGGTCCGACCGTGTTCATCTGCGATGAATGCGTCGAGGTCTGCAACGACATCATCGCCGACGACAACCGCTTCGAGGCGCGCGGCGGCGCGCGCTCGTCGCTCCCCGTCCCGCAGGAAATCAAGAAGTTCCTCGACGAGTACGTCATCGGGCAGGAGCAGACGAAGAAGAAGCTGGCGGTCGCCGTCTACAACCACTACAAGCGGATCGAGATCCAGAAACAGGCCCGCAGCCGGAACGAGATCGAGCTGACCAAGTCGAACATCCTGCTGATCGGGCCGACGGGGACGGGCAAGACCCTGCTGGCCCAGACGCTCGCCAAGCTGCTCTCGGTGCCCTTCACGATCGTCGACGCGACGACGCTCACCGAGGCGGGCTACGTCGGCGAGGACGTCGAGAACATCATCCTGAAGCTGCTGCAGGCCGCCGGCGGCGACATCGAGAAATGCCAGCAGGGCATCATCTACATCGACGAGGTCGACAAGATCTGCCGGAAGGACGAGAACCCGTCGATCACGCGCGACGTGTCGGGCGAAGGCGTGCAGCAGGCGCTGCTGAAGATCCTCGAGGGGACGGTCGCCAACGTGCCGCCCCAGGGCGGGCGGAAGCACCCGCACCAGGAGTTCTTCCAGGTCGACACCACCAACATCCTGTTCATCTGCGGCGGTGCCTTCGTCGGGCTCGACAAGCAGATAGACCGCCGCATCGGGAAGAAGACCCTCGGGTTCAAGGCGGACGTGAAGTCGGTGTCGACCCGGGACATCGGGACGACCCTCGAAATGGTCGAGCCGGAGGATCTGATCAAGTACGGGCTCATCCCCGAGTTCGTCGGCCGGCTGCCGGTGATCGGGACGCTGCACGAACTGGACAAGGCGGCGCTCGTCCAGATCCTGACGCAGCCGCGCAACGCGATCACGCGTCAGTACCAGAAGCTCTTCGAGTACGAGAACGTGAAGCTGCGCTTCACGGACGACTCGCTCGAGGCCATCGCCGAGTCCGCCCTGCAGCGCAAGATCGGCGCGCGGGGATTGCGGATGATCATCGAGGATCTGATGCTGGATCTGATGTACACGCTGCCGGGCCAGAAGAAGATCCGGGAATGCGTGATCACGCGCGAAGTCGTGCAAAGCAAGGAAAAACCCATCACGTTGATCGAGAAGGCAGGCTAGCTTCAGCTTCCAGCTGCCAGCGGCCGGCAGGCCGGGTGGACGCGCACGATGCGGCCGGCAGGGGCCGGCAATCTCACGGTCGTGCCCCGACGCCGGGCGCGGGTCGCTGGAAACGTCGACATCACACCACCTCATGGAACTCTACGAAACGCTTCCCATCGTTCCGCTCCGCGACGTCGTCGTCTTCCCGCACATGATGATGCCCTTCGTCATCGGCCGTCCCTCGTCCACCCGGGCGCTGGAGCACGCGCTGCTGAAGGACAAGCGCATCTTCCTGGCGGCGCAGCACGATGCCGCCGTGGACGACCCCCAGCCCTCGGACATCTTCACGATGGGCTGCGTGGCCAACATCGTGCAGAGCCTGAAGCTGCCCGACGGCAACATCAAGGTGCTCGTCGAGGGGGTCGAGCGCGCCCGCGCGGTGGAGTGGAAGGAGGACAAGGGCTTCTACCGGGTCGTCGTGAAGGTCGTGCCGAAGCACAGGGAGACCGGCGTCGACGCCGAGAGCACGATGAGCCGCGTCGTGTCGCTGTTCGAGCAGTACGTGAAGCTGTCGAACAACCTCCAGTACGACGCGATGATTGCCGCCGTCCGCGTCGACGATCCGGGCAAGCTCGCCGACACGATTGCCGCCCACCTGCTGGTGGGCGTCGACGAGAAGCAGAACCTGCTGGAGATCATCTCTCCCGTCGAGCGCCTGAACCGCATTGCCGGCATCCTCGAAGCCGAGGTGGACAAGCTCCAGGTGGACCGCCGCATCCAGTCGCGCGTGAAGAAGCAGATGGAGAAGGCGCAGAAGGAGTACTACCTCAACGAGAAGATGAAGGCGATCCAGAAGGAGCTGGGCCGCAAGGACGAGAAGGGTAACGAGGTCGAGGAGCTGAAGAAGAAGATCGAGCAGGCGCGGATGCCCGACGAGGTCGAGGAAAAGGCCATCCAGGAGCTGAAGCGCCTCGAGGCGATGCCGCCGATGTCGGCGGAGGCCACCGTCTCGCGCAACTACCTCGACTGGCTGATCGCGGTGCCGTGGCAGAAGAAGACGAAGGAGAGCCGCGACCTCAAGCGCGCCGAGCACATCCTCAACGAGGACCACTACGGCCTCGAGAAGATCAAGGATCGCATCCTGGAGTTCCTGGCCGTCCGCGCCCTCATCCGCAAGCCGAAGGCGACGATCCTGACGTTCTCGGGCCCGCCCGGCGTCGGCAAGACGTCGCTCGCCAAGTCCATCGCGCGGGCGATGAACCGCAAGTTCGTGCGGCTGTCGCTCGGCGGCGTGCGCGACGAGGCGGAGATCCGCGGCCATCGCCGCACCTACATCGGCGCGTTCCCCGGCCAGATCATCCAGATGATGAAGAAGGCCGGGACGATGAACCCGGTCTTCCTGCTCGATGAAGTCGACAAGATGTCGATGGACTTCCGCGGCGACCCGTCGGCGGCGCTGCTCGAAGTGCTGGACCCCGAGCAGAACAACACGTTCCTCGATCACTACCTCGACGTCGAGTACGACCTGTCGAACGTGATGTTCATCTGCACGGCCAACGTGCTGCACACGATTCCGCAGGCGCTGCGCGACCGCATGGAAGTGCTCCAGCTCGCCGGCTACACCGAGCAGGAGAAGGTCGAGATTGCACGCAAGTTCCTGGCGCCCAAGGCCGTCGAGGGGGCCGGCCTGACGAGCGCCAACGTCACGTTCCTCGACGAGGCCTTCCAGACGATCATCCAGCGGTACACGCGCGAGGCTGGCGTCCGGAACCTCGAGCGCGAGATCTCCTCCATCTGCCGCAAGATCGCCCGCAAGGTGGTCGTCGAGGGCAAGTCGTTCAGCGAGGAAATCACGGCCGAGAAGGTCACCGAGTACCTCGGCGTGCCCCGGTTCCGCCCGACGCTGGCCGAGCAGACCAACGAGGTCGGCGTCGCCACGGGCCTCGCCTGGACCGAGGTCGGCGGCGAGATCCTCGTGACGGAGGCCACGCTCATGCCGGGCAAGGGCCACCTCACGCTCACCGGCAAGCTCGGCGACGTGATGCAGGAGTCCGCGCAGGCGGCCATGAGCTACGTCCGCTCCAAGTCGGACGAGTTCGGCATCCCGAAGGACTTCAACCGGCGGACCGACGTGCACGTGCACGTTCCCGAGGGGGCCATTCCGAAGGACGGGCCCTCGGCCGGCATCACGCTGGCGACGGCGCTCGTGTCGGCGATCACGCGCGTGCCCACCCGCAAGGACGTGGCGATGACCGGCGAGATCACGCTGCGCGGGAAGGTGCTCCCGATCGGCGGCGTGAAGGAGAAAGTCCTCGCCGCGCACCGGGCCGGCCTGAAGAACATCGTGCTGCCGAAGGACAACGAGAAGGACCTGGCGGACATCCCGAAGAACGTCCTCGATTCGCTCGACATCTACATGGTCGAGACGATGGACGAGGTGCTGAAGATCGCGATGGCCGAGCCCCTCCCCGTGCTCGCCGCCGCCGCGGCACCCGCCGACGCCGTCGATCCCGCCATGCCGGACGAGACGATTACGCACTGACTCGCCGCTCGCCCCGGGCTCGCGGCTCGGCCGAACGGGCCGCGGGCCGCGAGCCGCGAGCCGCGGCACTGTGAAGCTCCTCTCCGCCGAGTTCGTGACGAGCCTCACGGGCTCCGACATCGCGCAGCGACCGCCGTCGGAGCTCGTGCCGGGTGGTGCGAAGGGTGCGGGACCGCAGATTGCGCTGGCCGGCAGGTCCAACGTGGGCAAGTCCAGCCTGATCAACGCGCTCTGCCGGCGGTCGATCGCGCGCACGAGCGCGGCGCCCGGCAAGACGCGGCTGGCGAACCTGTACCGCGTGACGATCGTCGGAGGCCCGGGCGGACCGGGGCGCCACACGCTCCATTTCGTCGATCTGCCCGGGTACGGCTATGCCCGGGGCGGACGCGCTGCCGCGGGCGAGCTGCGCGCCGTGGCGGAAGCGTACCTGACGTCGGCCAATGGACCGGACGCCGTGCTCCTGCTCGTGGACGCCCGGCACCCCGGTCTGGAATCGGATCAGGCCGCCGCCGGCTGGCTCGACCAGCTGCGCCCGGCGTGGCACCTCGTGGCCACGAAAATCGACAAGCTGTCGCGCGCGGAGCGCGCGCGCAGCCTCCGGCGCTGTGAGGACACATTCGGCACGGCCGCGCTGCCGGTCTCGGCGGCGAGCGGCGAAGGATTGGATGACCTGTGGAAACTGATCGCAAGGCCGGCAACAAGGACGTAGGCGCGGCGGCCACGAGCGAGCCGCCGGTGGTGGAACTGGGCACGCTCAAGGACATGAGCGTGACCGAGCTGACGAAGATCGCCAAGCAGCTCGAAGTGCCGGGCGCCACCGGGATGCGCAAGCCGGAGCTGATCTTCGAGATCCTGCGATCGCGGGCGGAGAAGAGCGGCCTGCTCTTCTCGGAAGGCGTGCTCGAGACGCTGCCGGACGGCTTCGGGTTTCTCCGCGCGCCCGACTACAACTACCTGCCCGGCCCCGACGACATCTACGTCTCCCCGTCCCAGATCCGCAAGTTCGACCTGCACACCGGCGACACGGTGTCGGGGCAAATCCGGCCGCCGAAGGAAGGGGAGCGCTACTTCGCGCTCATCAAGGTCGAGGCCGTCAACTTCGAGCCGCCAGATCGGACGCGCGAGAAGATCTTCTTCGAGAACCTGACGCCGCTCTACCCGCAGCAGCGCATCCGGCTCGAGACCGCCCCCGACAACCTCTCGGCCCGGGTCATGGATCTCATGGTGCCGATCGGCAAGGGCCAGCGCGGCCTCATCGTCGCGCCGCCGCGCACCGGCAAGACGATGCTGCTGCAGAACATCGCCAACAGCATCACGGCGAACCACCCCGAGGTGTACTTGATCGTGCTGCTCATCGACGAGCGGCCGGAGGAAGTCACCGACATGCAGCGGTCGGTGAAGGGAGAGGTCATCTCCTCGACCTTCGACGAGCCGGCGACGCGGCACGTGCAGGTGGCGGAGATGGTGATTGAAAAGGCGAAGCGCCTGGTGGAGCACCGGAAGGACGTCGTGATCCTGCTCGACTCGATCACGCGCCTCGCGCGGGCGTACAACACGATCGTCCCGCCGTCGGGGAAGGTGCTCTCGGGCGGCGTGGACAGCAACGCGCTGCAGCGGCCGAAGCGCTTCTTCGGCGCCGCGCGCAACATCGAGGGGGGCGGCTCGCTGACGATCATCGCGACCGCGCTCATCGACACGGGCTCGCGGATGGACGAGGTGATCTTCGAGGAGTTCAAGGGCACGGGCAACCTCGAGATCCACCTGGATCGAAAGCTCGCGGATCGGCGGGTGTTCCCGGCCATCGACATCCAGAAGAGCGGCACCCGCAAGGAAGAACTGCTCCTCGCGCGCGAGGACCTGAACCGCGTGTGGGTCCTGCGCAAGGTCCTCACCCCGCTGTCGGCCGTCGAGGCCATGGAGCTCCTGCTCTCGAAGATGGCGAAGACCAAGGGCAACGCGGAGTTC
>DASPFV010000196.1:0-24913 GCA_035620975.1 Vicinamibacterales bacterium | reverse complement strand
CGCAAGGAAGAACTGCTCCTCGCGCGCGAGGACCTGAACCGCGTGTGGGTCCTGCGCAAGGTCCTCACCCCGCTGTCGGCCGTCGAGGCCATGGAGCTCCTGCTCTCGAAGATGGCGAAGACCAAGGGCAACGCGGAGTTCCTGGGATCCATGGCGAATGGGAGGTGACGGCGGCGGTGCCCTGGGCACTGCAAGGGATACGATCCCACGATGCCCTCCCCCCGGCTGCTCCTGAGCGGCCTGTTCTGCACCACCTTCGCGACGCTGCTCCTCGAGATCCTGGACGCGCGGCTGCTGTCGGTGCTCACCTGGTATCACCTCTCCTTCCTCGCGCTCTCGGTCGCGATGCTGGGGATGGCGGCCGGCGCCGTGCGGGTGTTCCTCGCCGGCCCGGCGTTAGCCGGTTCAGCCGCGCTGAGGCGGCTGCCCTCGATCACGCTGGGGTTCGCCCTTGCGATGACGCTCACCCACCTCGTCACGCTGACCATCCCGCTGTCCGTCCATCCCATCAGCTCCCCCAGCGGGTTCGTCGCCTTCACCACGACAATCGCTCTCCTCGCGGTGCCCTTCTACCTCTCGGGGATGGCCGTCACGATCGTGCTGACCCGAACGAGCGGAGCGGGCAATGCGGCCGCGCGGCCACGCTCACGGCCAGAACACCCGTCGCACCCGCAGCACCAAGAGCACCGCTCGGAGGCAGGGCACCCGGGGCACCCATCAATAGCGACCCTTTACGCCTGCGACCTTGCGGGCGCCGCGTTCGGCTGCCTGGCGGTCGTCCCGCTCCTCGATTCGGGATGGTTCAATCTCAGCTCCCTCGTGCTGCTCGGAAGCGCCGTCGCGGCGACGGGTGCCTGGTGCTTCAGCCGCTGCTCGGGCGCGGACGGCCGGGTGCCGGCGGCGGCCGCCGTGGTGCTGGCCGCCGCTGCGGCGGTCAACGGTGCGAACTGGCGGGGAATCGAGGTCGCCTACACGAAGAACCGGTTCTTCTGGATGTCGGACAACATCGATCGCACGAGGTGGAACAGCCACTCCTACGTGGTGGTCGAACGCCCGCGGGACAGCATGCCGTTCCTGTGGGGCGCGGGTGCGCGGCATCAGACGGCGCCGGTGACGGCCGCGTGGATGGTCATCGACGGTGAGGCGGGCACGCCCATCACCCGCTGGAACGGCGACCGATCCGCGCTCGACTGGGTGGCCCACGACGTGACGACGCTGCCCTATTACCTGCGTCGCGGAACGGCGGCGGTCATCGGCGTCGGCGGCGGGCGCGACATCCTCGCCGCCATCTGGGGCGGCAGCACGTCGATCACGGGCATCGACGTGAACGCCACCATGCTGGCGTTCCTGACCGGCAGCCATCGCGCGTTCGCCGGCATTGCCGGGCGTTCCGACGTGCGGCTCGTGCACGACGACGCGCGGGCGTGGATGACGCGCAGCGGCGAGGCGTTCGACGTGATCCAGATGTCGCTCATCGACACGTGGGCGGCCGCCGGCGCCGGCGCCTTCAGCCTGACCGAGAACGGCCTCTACACGACCGGCGCATGGAAGGTCCTCCTGGCGCGGCTCACGCCGACGGGGGTCTTCAGCGTCTCGCGGTGGTTCTCGCCCGAGCACGTCTCCGAGACGAGCCGCCTGCTGGCGCTGTCCACGGCCGCGCTCCTCGAGGCGGGCACCGCGGATCCGCTCGCGCATACGATCCTGGTGTCGCGGGGCGCCGTGGCAACCCTGCTCGTCTCGCGCGCGCCGTTCACGCCCGCGGACCGTGCGGTGATCGAACGCGTCGCGGCGCTGGAGGAGTTCCGGATCCAGGTGGCCCCCTGGTCTGGCGGCGCGATCGAGCGGCTGGATCGCATCGCCCGCAGCCGCTCCCTGGAGGAGCTGGCGCAGGCGACGGCCGACCCGGATCTTGATTTCAGCCCGCCGTCCGACGAGCGGCCGTTCTTCTTCAACATGCTGAAGCTCACGAGCTTCACGCGGGCCCGCGCGCTGCCCTCGGGCGGCGCCGTGGACGGCAACCTCCATGCGACGACGACGCTCGTCGCGCTGTTCGGCATTGCCGCAGCGATGGTCGCCGCGGTGATCCTGGTCCCGCTCGCCTCGCGCGGCGTGCCGGCGCTGCCGGCGGCGACCTTCCGGGCTGCGCTCCTGTATTTCGCCGGCATCGGGCTGGGGTTCATGCTGGCACAGATGGCGCTCCTGCAGCGGTTCGCGATCTACCTCGGGCACCCGACGTACACGCTGTCGATTACGCTCTTCGCGATGATTCTGTTCGCCGGCGTGGGCAGCTACCTCTCCGACCGGCTCGTAGCCACGCCGCGCGCCGAGCGCGCGCTGCCGCTGCTGGCCGGCGCGTGTCTGGCCGGGCTGGCGCTGGTCGTCCCGGCCGTCACTGCGGCCACGATCCCCTTGCCGCTTCCCGTCCGCAGCGCGGTGGTGATCGTGCTGCTCGCGCCGCTGTCGCTGCTGCTCGGCTGCTTCTTCCCCGTGGGCCTGCGCCGGCTCGGCTCGGTCTCCCCTGCCTCGACGGCCTGGATGTGGGGGGTCAACGGCGCCTGCGGCGTGCTGGGATCGATCCTGGCGGTGGGCCTCTCGATCTGGCAGGGCATACCGGCCACCATGCTGGCGTCGGCAGCGCTCTACGGCTCGCTCGTCGTTCCGCTGCGCACCCTGCAGCGCACGGTGGGGCGGCGCGAGGCGAGCTCGTCGACGACGGCGGAGCCGGAGCCTGACGCGGCTCCAGCCTGACGCGCGCGCAGCGGCGTCCTGTTCGGACCCCAATCCGGTTTCCACGCCAGTCCCCGCGGATAGACGGGCGGGGAGGACGGGACGCGGATGAACGCGGATTCACGCGGATGATGGTCGGGTCAACGGGACGCGGGTGAACGCGGATGCACGCAGATGACGGTCGGGTCGACGGGACGCGGATGACGGCACGGTCCGACGGGGACGCGGAGGAAGGCGGATTCACGCGCTTCGGATCTACCATTACGGCGTGCCGTCCCCCGACCGCGCGAAGCAGGCCGAGAAGGAGTACGCGCGGCGGGCCGGCACCCTCCCGTGGGAACGCACCAAGCCGTTCGCCCCTCCCGGGCACGACATGGTGAGCGAGAGCGCAGCGCTCATCCGCGACTTCGCCGTTCTGCTCGTCTGCCTGGCGCCGGCTCCCGGCGAACGCCTCCTCGACCTCGGCGCGGGAAGCGGCTGGGTGTCCGAATGGCTCCAGCGGCTGCACGTGGACAGCGTCGCCGTCGATCTCTCGATCGACTTGCTCCGCGTGGCCGGTGAGCGCCTGCCCCGGCCAGGCCGGCTGGTGGCCGGCGATCTCGAACTCTTGCCGTTCGGCGATGGGGTGTTCGATGCCGCGGCCAGCCTGAACGCCTTCCATCACCTCCAGGACATGCGGCAGGCGCTCCGGGAGGTCTATCGTGTGCTGAAGCCGGGAGGGCGTGTGCTGTTCTCCGAGCCCGGCCGGGGTCATGCGGAAGCCGCCACGTCGAAGCACGCGTCCGAGTCGTTCGGCGTGACCGAGCAGGAGGTTCTCGTGGCGCCGTTCCTGTCTGCATGCCAGGAGGCCGGCTTCCAGCGCGTGCGGCTCAAGCCCCTCGCCTATGTGGTTCCGTACTTCGAGGCCGATCTCGCGCGGTGGACGCGGTGGCACCAGATCGCCGATACGCCGCGGCCGCTGCGCGCCGGGCGCCGGCTCTGGCTCGCGATGCTGGAGCTGGCCGGCCTCGGCAAGCGTGGTCCACTCTTCCAGGACGCCGTGGGCATGGAGCTGTTGCGCATCCTCCGCCATGCGATGGAGGACCACCCCGTTATCGTCGCCTCCAAAGGGTGAGCGCAGGCGCCGGTCAGGAGCCCGTGCAGGGCGGCCCGGCCAGAATCGTGAGCAGCATCAGGGGGTTGGATCCGCGTCGCGCAACCGAATGCGTGGTGCCGCGTGGCACCAGCACGAAGACACCCGCGCTCAGCGGCGTCTCTCGACCCGCCATGCGGTGGACTCCGGAGCCCGCCACGACGTAGAGCATCTCGTCCCCGTCGCCATGGCTGTGGTCGGCGAGCGGCTCACGAAGCTGCAGCACACTGGCCGTCGCCGTCGGAGCGCACCCCACCACGGACCTGGTCCAGGGAGCATTGCCGATGTAGTTGCGCTCGATGAAGTCCGGGACCGAGATCGTCGTCGGCTGCGCCGGCGGCCCGGCCGGTGTCGCCGGGACGGGATCGGGCTCGCGAGTCGGCGGTGGAGGCGGCTCCGGCCTGGGCGGCGCCGCGTTGAGCGACGCGGTGACTTTCGCCGAACGCCCTGCCGCGACCGTCAACTCGCGTTCGAGCGTGACGTAGTCATCGTGCTCGAAACGGAGACGATAGGTGCCCGCGGACAGGTTGCGGAACGTGACGGTTCCGTCGGCATCGGTCGCGCCCTCCCGATCCACCGGCCCGGAGGATTTCACCCAGACCCCCTCGAGCGGCCGGCCCTCCAGGTTGGTGACGAACACGGTCATGCCTGGCCGCACTGGGCCCGCCTGACGCGCCTGCGCCGAGAGCTCGACAGCCGGAACCGCAAGGACGAGGTATGCCGCCAGGAAAGAAGCGCTGCGCATCCGTCTATCACAGAACGTCGGCACGGGTGGCGTCAAGGGTCACTTCGGGGTTCCAGGTTCAAGGTTCCAGGTTCAGGGGTCATGATTCCGGGTTCAAGACTATGATGCTCCGTCATGCTCTACCGATCCTTCGGCCGCACGGGCTGGCAGGTTTCCGAAGTGGGATATGGGATGTGGGGCATGGCCGGCTGGACCGGCAGTGATGACGAGGAATCGCACGCCTCGCTGGACCGCGCGATCGAGCTGGGCTGCAATTTCTTCGACACGGCCTGGGCCTACGGCGACGGGCGGAGCGAGCGGATCCTGGGTGCGACCCTCCGGCGCCATCCGGACAAGCGGCTCTACGTCGCAACGAAAATCCCGCCGAAGAACCGGAAATGGCCCGCGCGGCCATCGTACGCGCTGGACGAGGTGTTTCCGCCAGACCACATCCGCGAGTACACCGAGAAAAGCCTCGAGAACATCGGCGTCTCGACGCTGGACCTGCAGCAGCTGCACGTGTGGAGCGATCTCTGGGCCGACGACGAGCGCTGGCAGCGGGCAGTGGCGGCGCTGAAGGAGGAAGGCCTCGTCCGGGCCGTCGGCATCAGCGTCAATCGCTGGGAGCCGGCGAACGCGCTCAGGGCCCTCGAAACCGGGCTGGTGGATGCCGTTCAGGTCGTCTACAACGTGTTCGATCAGAGCCCGGAGGACCGCCTGTTCCCCGCCTGCCAGGACCGCGGAGTGGCTGTCATCGCACGCGTGCCTTTCGACGAGGGCAGCCTCACGGGAACCCTGACGAGAGACTCGCGCTGGCCGGAGGGAGACTTCCGCAACCTTTACTTCCACCCGGAGAACCTCGCGGCCACGCTGCCGCGGGTCGAACGGCTCAGTACGGTGGTCCCCGCAGGGATGACCATGCCGGAGCTCGCGCTCCGACACATCCTGGAGCACCCGGCCGTCAGCACGGTGATCCCGGGCATGCGCAGGCTCCGACACGTCGAGCAGAACCTGGGAGTGAGCGATGGCAGGCAGCTGCCCCCGGCGCTGATGGCCGAGCTGCGGACCCATCGCTGGGAGCGAACGGTCGATTTCGAGTAAGTTGTTGAAAAAGCGTGCAGTTGGAATGGCCGGGGCAGCCGGCCGCCGCGGGAGTTGCTATAATGGGGGTTTCGTAAAGTCCCCAAGGAGTGCTCCGTGAAGGAAGGGATTCACCCGAAGTACCACGAGGTCGAGGCGCGCTGTGCGTGCGGTGCGACCTGGAAAACGCGCTCGACAAAGCCCGAGCTGCACCTTGAAATCTGCAACAACTGCCATCCGTTCTTCACCGGCCGCCAGAAGCTGGTCGACACGGAAGGGCGGGTGGAGCGCTTCACGAAGCGGTTCGGCGCCCAGACGACCGAGAGCCGGAAGCAGGCAGCCAAGGCCCGGAAACAGCCCGCGGCCGCGAAAGCCTGAGCGGACCTTACCGTCTGTGTTCGTCCGTGTTGTTCGGTGGCGCGTGCCGGTCGGTGTTCGTCCGTGGCCATGGGAGCAGCGCGGGCTGCCGCTGGATCTTGCGGTCCAGCCGGGCGACGCGGTGACGGAGGCCGTCGGTCCTCCGTCCGTCGGATGATTCCTCCAGCGCGAACATCGCCAGCTCGCGTGCCAGGCCCAGGTCCCGCACGCGGTGCTCGTGGTGGATCGCCAGCGCCTCCGTCGCGAACATCCTCAGTTCACGCATGCCGGGCCGGCGCCTGACTGCAGCCGGCTCGGTGAGCGAGGCCAGGCGTTCCCAGCAGTCCGCCGCCTCTACGAAGCGCCGTGCCCGGCGCAAGCACAGACCCAGCCTGTAGAGCGCCTCTGCCGCGACCTCCGACTCGCGGGCGCCTGCGCCACGACGGTAGCAGCTCTCGGCGCGGGCGGAGAAGCCGGCTCGCTCGAACACACGTCCCAGCGCCAGAGCCTCGGCTTCGTTGCGGCACGCCCCGGCGCCCGCCCGGGCGAGCATGGAGGCCTGCGCCGTGACGGCCGCGAGCGACACCAGGTCCAGCCGGTTGTGTTCCAGCACGGGCTCGAGCGGCCGGGGATCGCCCGACCGGAGGAACCGGAAGAAGCGGGACGGGATCTCGAACCCTGGCACGTCGCCAACGCGCCTGACGCCGAAGAGCGCACGCTCCAGCGTACTGAGACGGCACCCCCCGTCGTCGCCCGCGGCTCCGGCGGGGGTTCGTGATCGCCAGAGGCGTCGGGCCGGATGCAGCATGTCGAAGTGAGGCACGCGGCCGAGCGGCATCTCCATCCGGTGGAAGAGCCAGCGGGTCTCCATCACCGGAACGTCGAAGGTCTTCCCGTTGTAACTGACGAGGAGGTCGGCGTCTTCGAAGAAATCGGCCACGGCCATGAGGAGCGCGCGTTCGCCCGAGTAGCTCGTGAGGAGGAACTGCCGGACCTGGAACGCGCCCAGATCGAAGTAGCCGCACCCGACGAGAAACGCGACCGTGCCGGCTCCACCGCTCAGGCCGGTGGTCTCGAGATCGATGAAGACGGCGCGGCGCGCGTCGCGGCCGGCGTCCAACGCAGGATCGAGCAGCTGCAGCTGGTCCAGCGCCTCCAGCTCGCACTCGCCCACGCGAAGACACCCGTACTGCCGGTCTGACTCGTACCGTCGATCGATCACGAGGCAGCTGCCGAACGTCGTCGTCAGCGCCCGCCCGCCGAGGATCTCGGCGACGCGAGCCGGTTCGATCGGCGCGTCGTATCCGCCGGAATCGGGCTCGTACGTCAGCTCGCGTGCGGCTGCGCGGGGACCGCTCCTGACAATCGTCCGGAGCCTGGAGGTCAAATCCACGTCAGGCGACCTCCGCGCCCGAAAGCAGCCGTTCGAGGAGGACCGACGCCACGGCTTTCGCCCGCGGTCCCGTGTGGCCCTCCGGGCCGACGCAGGACGGACATCCCGAGCCGCAGGGGCAGCCCTGGATCAGATCGCGCGTGCGCTGCAGCAGGGTCGCGTGCATGTCGAAGAGCGGCTGGCTGAATCCGATGCCGCCAGGGTAGTTGTCGTAGATGAACACGCGCGGCTCGGCCGCGAGCGCGTCGCGCACGCCGGCAACTCCCCCGGTCCGGCTCGATCGATCGAGCGTGCCGCCATCGACGGAGAGCCCGATGTCGTGCGAATCGCACATCAGCAGGAGCTGCGCCACGTGCTTCATGGCAAAGGCCAGCCCCACCACGCCGTCGCGCCGGTCGTCGGCGCCGAACGGCAGGGTCGCGATCAGGGTGGATGGAATCGTCAGCCAGTACGACGAAGTGTGCATCTGCTGCTCGGGGAGGTCCAGTTCGCCGGACCCGACGTTCTCGTTCGTGTAGAACCTGATCTTCTTGAACCCGACCACACGGGAGACGACGTGCACTTCGCCGTGCGACCGTTCCGCGCCGCGCGGCTCCCCCCCGGGGGCTGCCTCTCCCCCGTCCGTCCGTGCGATCTGCCATCCCATTTCCGCGACCGCTGGCTCCTGGTCCTCGACTTCCAATCCCCGATTTCCAGTTCCCCCCTCCCGATCCCCCGTGCCCGCTCCGCGGCCGCCCATCCGTGATCCCTGATCCCCTATCCCCGATCCCTCACCGAACGTCTCGAGAATCGTGACTTTGGTATAGGTGATGGCGTCAGTGTAGTAGTCGCAATCGACGGCCTCGACGAACGCCTTTCGCCCCTCGAAGTCGAACCGGTTCACCTGGAACAGCTGCCCCTCGACGATGTAGATCGCCTTGTCGTGGAGCGTGGCCGGTCCGCTGGTGAAGTCGGTCTCCCCGATTACGCGCTCGCCGCGAGTCAGGTCGACGACGACGAAGTTATCGGACGAGACGGACCTGAGGCTGACCGCGTCAGCCGGGTACGATTCGCTCGTCCAGTTCCACTGGCCATCGGCGTAGTGAACGAACCCCTCCTCCGCGAGCACCGCGAGGACGTCCTGCACGCGCTCGCGCCCGAACGACTCGTGCTCGCTGAACGGCAGCTCGAACGCCGCGCACTTCACGTGGTCGAGAAGGATGTGGAGGTTGTCGGGATTGATCAGCGCGTGCTCCGGCGAGGCGTCGAAGAAGTACGAGGGATTGCGGACGACGAACTGATCGATCGGCGCGCTGCTGCCCACGAGGACGGCGGCCGAGCGCGTCGTGCGGCGCCCCGCCCGGCCCGCCCGCTGCCAGGTTGCCGCGATCGTACCGGGATAGCCGGCGAGCACCGCCACGTCGAGTGCGCCGATGTCGATGCCCAGCTCGAGGGCGTTGGTCGAAACGACGGCCCGGACCTGCCCCTCTCGCAACCCGCGCTCGATCTCCCGCCGGCGGTTCGGCAGGTAACCCCCGCGGTAGCCACGGATGACGTCCGCGGCCCCCGGCGGACCGTGGAAGGCGTCCTTCAAGTAGGTCGTGAGGATCTCCACCGCGAGCCGGCTCTGCGCGAAGAGGATCAGCTGGAGGTTGTGCTTGAGGAACTCGAGGGCCACGCGCCGGGCCTCGGCGAGGTACGAGCGGCGGATGCCGAGCTGCGCGTTCACCACGGGCGGGTTCAGGAACAGGAAGAACTTCTCGCCGCGTGGCGCCCCGCTCTGCTCGACCAGCTCGAACGGGCGGGCCGTCAGCCTCTCGGCCAGCTCCCGGGGATTCGCGATGGTGGCCGACGAGCAGATGAAGGTCGGGTCCGACCCGTAGTGGCGGCAGACGCGGTGGAGCCGCCGGATGATGTTCGCCAGGTGGCTCCCGAACACGCCCCGGTACGCGTGCAGCTCGTCGATCACGACGAATCGCAGATTCTCGAAGAGTTTCGCCCACCGCGGATGGTGGGGCAGGATCCCCGAATGCAGCATGTCGGGGTTGCTGAGCACGACGTGGGCCTTGCCGCGGATCGCCCGCCTCGCATCCGAGGGCGTGTCACCGTCGTACGTGAACACGCCGATCTCGAGATCCGTGCCGCGGGTGACCACCTCGGAGAGCGCGTGCAGCTCGGCGAGCTGGTCCTGCGCCAGCGCTTTCGTCGGAAACAGGTACAGCGCGCGTGTGGCCGGATCGCGCAGAATGGCGTTCAGGACGGGCGCGTTGTAGCAGAGCGTCTTGCCGGACGCGGTCGGCGTGATCGTCACCACGTGGCGTCCGGCCAGCACGTGCCCGAACGCCTCGGCCTGGTGCGAGTACAGCTGGTCGATGCCGCGCGCAGCGAGCGCCGCGCACAGGCGCGAATCCGTGCCCTCGGGGTAGGCGGCGAAGGACGCCGGGACGGCCGGCAGCCGGTGCGCCGCCGTGACAATCGGCTCCGCTTCCCGACCGAGCGGTGCCGGAGAAGCTGTCAGCCGGCTCAGCGCCTCCTGCAGCGAACGGTCCTTGTCACCGGAGACGACGGCCAGGGTCTGGGACGGCATGGGAAATCGTTGGGCGCGTTCGAATTGCGGCAACGATGGTAGCAGCCGGCCCACGGGCGATCAAGGGGCGAAACGAAGCCCTGGGGGTTCAAGAACCCGGAACCTGGAACCTTGAACCCCTGAACCGGCGAGCGCTCAGGTGTCCCGCAAGACGACGGCGGGGTCGAGGCGCGCGGCGCGGCGCGCCGGCAGCCACGAAGCGAGTGCCGCGACGGCCAGCAGCGCGCTTCCGGCCGCGGCGAATGTCAACAGGTCCGTGGGTGCGACGCCGTACAGCAGGCTGGCGAGGATGCGGGTTGCGGCGAGCGCGACAGCGGTGCCGGCCAGAACCCCGCCGATCGCGAGCCAGAGGCCGGTGCCCAGCACGAGCCGGGCGATGCGCGGCGGAGAGGCGCCGAGCGCCAGCCGCACCGCGATCTCGCGCCGCCGCTCCCACACGGCGAACGCGAGCATCGCGTACACGCCCGTCACGGCCAGCGTCAGCGCGACGGCCGCGAACGCGCCAATCAGCGTCAGGTTGAACCGCGTGCTCGCCGCGGCCTCAAAGCGGCTCGCGCGGATCCCGTGGACGGGCGGAGCCGGCAGCGAAGGATCCAGATCGCGAACCGCCGCGCGCAAGGCGGACGTCACCGCGCCGGCGCCCAGGCTGGTCCGCATGACGATCGTCATCGCGGGGACCGGAACCTGCGTGTGCGGCACGAACAACATCGGCCCGGCCTCGGCCTCGAGGCGGACGTCGCGGATGTCTCCGGCAACCCCGATGACGAGCCGCGTGCGGCCGGTCGTGCCACCCCAGTAGACGCGCTTGCCCAGGGGGGTGTCGCCGGGCCACAGCCTCCGCGCCAGCGATTCGCTGACCACGACCACGCGTTCACCTCCCGCGCTGTCGGAGGCCTCGAACGAGCGGCCGCTGAGCAGCGGAACGCCCATGGCCTCGAAATATCCGGGCGTCACGCTCCGCCATCCAGCCTGCATGAGACCGCCGGGCGGCGATTCCGCGGCACGCTCGGCCGGCGTCACGGTGTTGCTGAACCCGAACTGCCGGAACGGGTCCGTCGTCGTGGCGCCGGCGGCAGCGATGCCAGGCACGCCCCGCACGCGATCGAGCAGGTCCCGATAGAAGCGCGCCACCTGCTCCTCCTGGTCGTCCGACGACGAAAGAGCCAGCGGCATCGCGATCGTGTGCTTGGTGTCGAAGCCCGGGTTCACCAGCATCAGCCGGAGGAAGCTGTGGCCCAGCAGCCCGGCGCCGATCAGCAGGACCAGCGCGAGCGTGATCTCGAGGACGACCAGGGCGTGGCGCAGCCGGCGGTTACCACCCGTGTAGCGCAGCGTGTCGACGCCCGATCGCAGGTCGGTCCTCGCGGCGTGCAGCGCCGGAGCGAGTCCGAACGCGAGGCAGCTGGCGATGCCCGTGAGACACGCGAAGGCCAGGACACTGCCGTCGACGTGCAGCTCGTCGAGGCGCGGCACGCGTTCGGCGCCGAGCGCGCGGATGGCCGCGACCGACCAGGCCGCGACGAGCACCGCGGCAGCCGTGCCGAGGAGCGCGAGAAGGCTGGACTCCGTCAGGAGCTGGCGGACGAGGCGCCGGCGGCCAGCGCCCAGCGCGGCCCGGATCCGCATCTCGCCTTCCCGCGTGGCCGCCTGCGCGACGAGGAGACTCGCGACGTTGGCACATGCGAGCAGCAGCAGCACGCCAACGGCGCCGGAGAAGGCCCAGACCGCCTGACGGAACCGTGGAGAGACGATCCACTCGCTGAAGAAGACCGCATCCGCGCTCCACCCGGCGCGGGCCTCGGGATCGCCCTCGCCGATCCGCCGCATGACGTCGCGCAGTTCGCCGCGGAGCTGCGAGAGCGTTGCCCCGCTCGCGAGCCGGCCGATCACGGCCAGCTCACTGTCGCTGCGGTCGCGGAGCGGATCGGCCGAGAGCGGGACCCAGGCCTCGGCGTGTCCCGGGAAGTCGAAGCGTGCCGGCATCACACCCGTGACCACCGCCGGCTGACCGTCGATCTGAATCGTGCGCCCGAGGATCAGCGGGTCGGCCCCGAAGCGTCGCTTCCAGAGGCCATCGGACAGCACGACAGGACGATCCGTCGACGCCGGCCGATCCTCGTCGGCGGTGAACATCCGGCCCAGGGCGGCATGGACGCCGAGGACGTCCGGCAGCGAGGCCGTGATGGGAACGACAGTGATGCGCTGCGGCTCGCCGCCGCTGGCCAGCACGGCCGTGCCACCGGCGTCGTTGAAGGCAGCAACACCCTGGAGCGTGCGGGTCCGGGCACTCAGGTCGAGGTAGTCCGGTTCGGAGAACGGGAACCGGCCGCCTTCCGGGGTACGCGCCCACAGGCGCACGAGGCGGTCGGGGTCGTGAAAGGGTAAGGGCCGAAGGAGCACGGCATCCACCACGGTGAACACGGCCGTCGCCCCGCCGATCCCGAGACCGAGCGTCAGCACCGCAGCGCCCGCCACGACGGGGTGCCGGCGGAACGTGCGGAGCGCGTAGCGGAAGTCCTGCAGCATGAGGCCGTCTCCTACAACGCATGTGCCAGGGGTGGCCGGCCCGCAACCGTCCCCGAGATCAGGACTTGGCAGGACGAGCCTCGAGGCCGGCGCCCGGCCCCGGTCGGCGGCAGACACTGGATTCCCGCGTCCGGACACCGGGCCGCGCCGATTTGCGAGCGCGCTCCGCGACAGCGCCCCGCCCCCCGTCAGGCGGCCCGGCCGAGGCGGTCCCTGGCGACCTTCGCAGCCAGCCCGCTGAGCGCCAGCACGCCGATGAGATTCGGGAAGATCTGCAGCGCGTTCATCAGGTCCCCCCACGCCCAGACCAGCTCGACTCTCGTGACGGCACCGAAGGGGATCAGCAGGCAATAGATCCAGCGGTATGGCAGCACGACCCGCTGCCCCAGCCAGTACTCGAGAAACTTCTCGCCGTAGAACGACCAGCCGATGAGCGTCGAGTATCCGAAGAGGAACACGCAGAACGCCACGACATAGCCGCCGACGGCCGGCATCGCGGCATCGAAGGCGAGCGCGACGGCCGCGGTGCTCGTCTGGCCCGACAGGTACGCGCCGGTCAGCAGGATCGTCATCGCCGAGATGGTGGAGGTGACGAACGACACGACGAGCACTTCCATCACGGCGTTGAGTCCCTGGTGCACGGGCTGCTCGCTCCGCGCAGTGCCGTAGGCGACGGCTGCCGTGCCGTAGCCCGCTTCGTTCGCATAGAGGCCCCGCGCCAGACCGTAGCGCATCGCGACGAGGATCCCGATCGAACCGCCAGCGGTCGCGCGAAACGAGAACGCCTCGCGCACGACCAGCGCGAGCACGTCGGGAATCCGCGAGCCGAACGCCACGATCACCACCAGCCCGCCGGCCAGATACAGGCCGACCTTCAGCGGCGTCAGCGCCTGTGCCGCGCGGCCGATCGACTCGATGCCGCCGATGATCACCAGCCAGGTGAGCACGGCCACCACGAGCCCCGTCAGCCAAGGGGCCACGCCGACCTGCGTCTGCATGACCAGCGCGATCGAGTTCGTCTGGGTGAACGGGGTGGTCGTCAGGGCGGCAATGCCCGCGACCACGGCATACGCCATGGCCAGCGACGGGGAGCGGAGGCCGTCGCGGAGGTAGTACATCGGACCGGAGCGGACGGAGCGGCCGTCGAGCTGCCGGAACCTGAGGCCCAGCACGGCCTCGGAGAACTTGATGGAGGTCGCGAGGAACCCGTACGCCCAGATCCAGAAGAGCGCGCCGGGCCCGCCGGAGACGATCGCGGCCGCCACGCCGGCGATGTTGCCGGTGCCGATCGTGGCGGCCATCGCCGTCATGAACGCCTGGAACGGTGACAGCGCGCCGCCGGCGCGGCCCTCCCCGCGCTGCACGAACACCCGGACCGCTTCGCGAAACCGCCGCACCTGCACGAACCGGAGTCGGAGCGTCAGCGCGATGCCCGTGCCGAACAGCACGACCACCAGAATCGGCACGAACAGAACATCTGCTGTGGCCTGGACGGCAGACGCGAGCATCGTCAGATGTTCGAACGGCTCTGGCAGCCGTCCACGACGATACAGGCGCCGCTCACCCAGCTGGCGCGCGGGGAGCAGAGGAAGGCGACGACGTGTGCCACCTCCTCGGGCCGGCCGAACCGGCCGAACGGCATCTCGCGCTTCACGAATTCGGCGATCGCGGCCGGGTCGGCCTGCTGCCGGCGGTGCCAGGAGCCGCCCGGAAAGAGGATCGAGCCGGGCGCCACGCTGTTGACACGGATGTTGAACGGAGCGAGCTGCTGGGCCAGCGACTTGCCGAGGCTGATCTCGGCCGCCTTGACGGCGTTGTACGTCATGCGGCCGCCCGCCTCGCGGCCGTAGATCGAGGCGATGATCACGATCGACCCGCCGCCCTGCCGCCGCATGTGAGGTACGGCGAGGCGCGACGCCCTGATCGCCGGGAAGAGCGTCTCGTCGAACGCCGCCTGCCACTCGGCATCCGACGTATCGAGCAGGTCCGCCCCGGCGGCCCGTCCGACGTTGTTGACGAGCACGTCGAGGCCCCCGAATCGCTCGACCGTGCGTTCGAGCACGAGCTCGACGCCGGCCGGCGTCGACAGATCCGCCTGCACGGCGGCGACCATGTTCGGCCGGCGGGCGGAGGCCTCCACCTCGAGCGCCGCCTCGGCGAGGTGCTCAGCGCCACGGGCGCAAATGCAGACGCGGCACCCCTCGGCCACGAGGACGCGCGCGCTCGCGAGCCCCAGGCCGCGGCTCGACCCGGTCACCAGCGCGACCCTGTCTGTCAGGCCGAGATCCATCCGGACGCTACTCCCCGCGGCCGCCGCCCGTCAGATCGTTCAGGCGCCAGTCGAACGCGTGATAGGTGACCTTGAACTGGTTCTGCCGGACGAACTCGCGCTCGAGCGGCAGCAGGTGCGGCGTGACGAACGCGACGAGCGCCCGCTCGACGGGCGATCGGGGTCCGAACGGCCCCGCGGTTCCGGGATCGTACGCGTCGATGAAGCTCTGCTCGTGCCAGCCGAGGATGGGCGTCACCGAGATGCGGCTCTCCACCCGATCGATCCGGAGCATCTGGTCGTTCGCGACGAACTCGGCCTGAACGGACTGGAGCTGGCCGTCGAGGCGCCCGGCCGTGTACGCCTCGCTCCGCAGCCGACCGCTGCCGATCGCGCCACGGCCGAGCGCGAGCTGGAGCCGCGGCTCGCGGAAGCCGGGCAGAATCGCCTTTTCGATCTCGTCCAGGGTCACGCTGCGTCCCGCCAGCCGGTGCCTGGCATGATACGCGCCCGGGATCTGCCGGATGCTCGACGAAGGATAGTCCGCGCTGCGGCCGCGGATCGGGTAGCGCTCGACGACCGTCTGCAGCACCACCGCGTTGTAGGCGTTGACCCAGAAGGCCATCTGCGCCTCGCGGGACCAGGCGTCATAGGTCGCCTGCGGCACGTTGAGGGACGCGATGTATCGATCGAGCGCCCCCCGGCCGGACTGGAGCGCCCGATAGTAGACCAGTCCGTCACGGACGTTCACGTCGAGGATGCGATCGAGCGGTATGTGGAGCGGGTCGGCTCCGGGGCCGGGAGGCACGGGCGGCTGGACCGGTCCACGCGCCCCGGCCGCGGCGCCGAGCAGGACGATTGCGAACGCAGCAACAGTGAGACGAACCATGGCGTGATTATGGTAGCCGCACGGCTCCCCGTTCGACACCTCCCTCCGATCAGAGATTCGAGAGCAGGAAATTACGAAGGGCTTCGGAGAAGTCATCCGGTGACTCGAGGCTCGACAGGTGGCCCGCGCGCGGGAGCACTACGAACTGCGACCGCGGGATGGCCCGTTGCAGCGCTTCGGCATCGGCGACCGGCACGAGTGTGTCCTCGTCGCCGGTCACGACGAGCGTCGGGACGGAGATCCGGCCAAGGCCCGCCGTCGAATCCGGTCGCTGCAACATCGCGTGGATCGCGCCGTCGATGCCGGCTGCGTCGTTCGACAGGATGAGACGCCGCACTTCCTGCTTGACCTCGGGCCGCGACTCCCGGGTCGTCCGGCCGAGCAGCTTCGGCATCATCTGGTCGGCGACTGCCGCAGGACCGCGGGTTCGCACGAGCTCGGACAGCGTCCGGCGATTGTCCCGGCCTTCGGGTGTGTCCGCCTGCGCGCGGGTATCGGCCAGTACGACGCCGCTGAAACGCTCCGGGGCGAGACGGAGCATCGCGAAGGTGATGTAGCCTCCCATGGAGAGCCCGCCGATGACGGCGCGATCGAGCTCCAGCGCATCCAGCAACCCGATCAGATCCGCGGCATAGTCCTCCATCGACGGCCGCGCACCGTCGGCGGCCGCGGTTCCGCCGAAGCCGCGGATATCGGGGGCTATCAGGCGCCAGCCCCGTGGGACTCGCTCGAGCTGCGGCGTCCACATCGCCGCCTGCAGCGGGAACGCGTGCAGCAGGATGAGCGGCCAGCCGGCGCCGGACTCGAGGTAGCGGATCGACCGGTCGCCGAGCTCCGCGCGATGCTCGTGGACCATGGAGCGGATCATATCGCGGGTGATAGGGAATCACCCGTCGCTCGTGGCTCGTCCCGCGCGGCTCCCCGTTCATCACGAAACGCGGCAGGCTGGCCGCGGCCGGACCATAATGTCGGCGATTCAGGACAGGGAGGGACGTAATGCGAATGGCGGTTCGAGCCCGGGCACTCGTGCTTGGTGCGGCGGTCGTGGTGCCGGGCGCCGCGTGGGCCCAGACCGTGGACGACATCGTGGCCCGGCATGTCGCCGCGAGAGGCGGCGCGGAGAAGCTGGAGGCCATCCGGACGCTGAAGATCACGCGGACGGTCGCGACGGCCTTCAGCGACATCAAGGTCGTCATCTATCGCAAACGCCCTGCTCTCTTCCGGGCGGAACAGCAGTCGACGGCCCCCGGCGCTCCGCTCACCGTCCGCGTGATCAATCAGGACGGCGCGTGGGACCCCGGACCCGGCGGCAAGATCGTCGCCCGGGAAGATCGGCTCGCGGCAGAAACCCGGGATCTCGACGCGGACTTCGACGGCCTGCTCGTGAACTGGAGCGCCAAGGGGCACACCGTGACGTTCGAGGGGCGTGAGCAGGTGGGCGGACGCGAGGCGCTGAAGCTGCAGGTGCGCCTCAGGAGCGGACTGATCCGCACGGTGTACCTGGACGCGGAGACCTATCTGGATCGCCGGCACAGCGGGGTGCTCAACCTTCCAGGCGGCCGGCAGTTCGACGTCACGATCGATTTCGACAACTGGCGGGAGGTCGAGGGCGTGAAGTTCCCCTTCGACGTCACGGAGGAGCGGACCGGCAAGGAGCCGGTCCAGTCCTTCGTCATCTACACCGAACGGATCGAGGCCAACGTGCCGATCGACGACGGCCTGTTCGCGGCGCCGAAGGGGTAAACCATGGCCGGCCTCACGGCGTCTGCACAATCGGCACGCGGTGGCCCATCACGGTAATCGCCCCGGTCCGGCTCACCCCCGTCGTGTTCGGCAGCACTTCGTAGGAGAACGGGTTGTCGCCGACGCCAGGTGAGCCGCTCAGGATGCGGATCCAGCTCGAGTCGGATACGGCCGTCCAGGGGCAGCCCTGCATGCACGAGCTGCTGACGGGCTGCGTGACGACCATGACCTGCGCCTGGCCTCCCGCGGCCGTGAACGTGCGAGTGGACTCATCCATACCGTAGCGGCACCCCTCGTGGACGACCCAGACGTTCTGCCCCGCGGTCGCCGTCGGCCAGCGGACCTCGATCGGCGCACGCCGGGTCCCGTCCACCGTGTAGATGCCGGTCGTGAACTGGACGCCGCCGTCTCCCTCCCGGGCTGTCGGCCCGCTCACGTTGAGCCAGGCCTCCCCTGTCGAGACGGTCCAGGAGCACCCTGCTCGTGTGCTGACGCGCACCTCGCCGCCGGTGTGATGCCAGTGCAGGACGATCTCCGCAGGCGTCACCGAGTACGTGCACTCGGCGGCAGACGGCGGATCCTGCCGGACCGTCCAGGTCTGATCCGCCACCTGGATGTTGGCCTTGCGCTCCGTCGCCCCGGTGTACGGGGCGGCTCTGAACGTGATGCTGGCAGTGCCCGTGCCCTCGGTGGGATCGACGGTCAGCCAGTCGTCGGTCGTCGTGGCGCTCCAGGAGCAGCGGGCTTCGGTGGTGACCGTGGCCACGGCACTGCCGCCCTCCGGACCGAAGCGGCCCGCCCCTGACCTCAGCGCGTAGGTGCACGGGGCGGCCTCACGGCCTTGCTG
Organism: Vicinamibacterales bacterium; assembly: GCA_035620975.1. Taxonomy (GTDB): domain Bacteria; phylum Acidobacteriota; class Vicinamibacteria; order Vicinamibacterales; family 2-12-FULL-66-21; genus DASPFV01. The sequence goes on along the minus strand of DASPFV010000196.1, from coordinate 6,660 downwards.
GGACATTCTGAGTGATCGCTCCGCGACCGTCACGACGCCTTCGCGGGTCTCCAGAGCGGGATTCGAGGCTACGCTGAGTCCGACCGTGCCCGGGCCGGTGCCGCTCGCGCCGGATACGATCGAGATCCAGCTCGTATCGGTCCTCGCCGACCAGGAGCACTGCGCGGTTGTGGAGACGGTGACGCTGGTGGTCCCCCCGTCGGGACCGAAGTTCTGCGCCGGCGCCGTGACCTGAAACGCACACGCCGTCGGAGGCGGCGTGGGCGCAACGGGATTGGACGAATCACAGCCCCAGATCGCGAGCGCCAGGGCCGCACATGGGGCAACTCGCAACCGCATGGCAGATCCTTTCGGGCCCTCGTGGACTGGCGGGTGCAACGGCCCTGCCAGACGGGTGACGCCGAAATGGCCGGATTCCGGGGCTGGTGGCGGAATTGCGGCGGCAGGCCGGCGCGTCGCCGGCACCGCGTCAGCGGATCGGCACCCGCGCCGGGCGCTGCCGCCGATCGAGCAGGTATCCGGCCGCGAGCGCGGCCGCCGCCAGAGCCACGGCGAGGCTCCACAACAGGCTGCCAGGCCACGTGCGAATGAACCCGCCATCGGCGCAGCTGACGTACGGCGGGGCGGAGAGCCGCGCCTGTGCCGCCGCGGCGTCCCTGTGCGCTTCGGGCCAGCGGTGCGGAGAGCCGTTCGCAGCAGGATACGTCGTGCCGAGCACCGGCTCGTAGTAGGTTTCGAGAATGAGGTTCTCGTGCCACGCCCCGCTCGCGTCGCCCGCGTCCCAGAGGCGGTTCCGCTCCTGCACGTGGAGAATGCCCTCGCTCAGGTATTGATCCTCGCGAGACAGGCTCCGGACGACCGGCGGCGCCGCGCTCCAGCGAACCGCGCGATCCCGCGCATGGGCATCCAGCTCGTCGACGGTGTAGCGGGACGTGAACGTCCCGGCCACCGGGTCGACGATCGCGTGACCGAGGTGCACGGAGTCGAGAAATGCGGCGAACCCCAGGATGACCGCTGCGCCGAGCCAGCCGACGCGCCGCAGGGAGCCTGCGCGCCACGCGCCGCCGAACCCCTCCGGCGGATCGACGCCCGTGCTGAACAGCAGCCCGCAGACGATCGCCGCGAGGTTCAGGAAGACATCGCGCATCTCGCCGACGCGAACCGGGAGGAACCACTGGAACCATTCCTCCAGCGTGCCGACGATCAGGCCGGCGAGGATGGGCAGCACCAGCACCGAGGCATCGCCGAGTGGACGCCACGCGCGATAGAACAGGAACGTCACGAGGCCGTACTCGACGAAGTGGAACCGCTCGACGGCGTTGGCCTGCGCGTTGTCGGTGGCGATGGCCGCCGAGTACGCCGCCGCGATCAGGACGGCCGCTGCGATAGCCGTGTAGCGCGGAACCCGCCGGTCCCGTATTCGCAGGAACGCCGCGACGAGCGCCGCGGCCACGGCCACGGCGATGAGCCCTCCCACGACGATCACGAAATGACCGGGGAACGTGGCCCTGATCCAGAAGCGGATCTGGCTGACGAACGGCGCCGAGAGCACGACGGCCGCGGCGGCCGCGATGGCGAGGAAGAGTCGGCGATACGACACAACGCTGCCAGAGCCTCCAGCTCCCGCCTCGACGGATCTGAACCCGAGTACTCGGAATCAGCCGGGAACCGCTGAACCGGTGACGGGGATCAGACGAAACGCGTCAGCGTCACGTCGAGCGCGCGGGACGGCCGGGGTCCGCGGTGCCACTGGACGAGGATCGGACTCTGGTAGGTCCCCTCGATAATCGCGCCGGTGCCGGGCGACTGCCGGTCCGAAACGAGGAGGCTGACGGCGCGCTTCATCCGCAGGAACCGCGAGGCCGGCATCGCAATCGCCCGCGACAGAACGCTCTCGACGAACGACTCCCGCAGGCCCAGCGCGTCCACGAGCTGGTTGAAGACCCGGACGAAGTCGTACTTGGCGTAGTCGAGCGTGCGGGACGGGATAGCCCGGGGGTTTCCGAGCATGTGCCCCGCCTTCTCGGCCATGAAGCGAAGCGGGTCGCGCAGCACTTCCGAGAGATCGTGCCGCATCAGCAGGGTCTCGTACTCGTTCACCGTGAGCCCGGCGTGCCGCTCGCCCGGTCCCAGGCTGAGGCGGATGCGGCCCCTGGTCACGCCGTGCCGGATGACGAGCTCCCGGCATTGCTCGTAGACCCCGAGGCTCGGCGCCTTGAGATTGACCGAATCCACGGGATGGCGGGAGATGGGCACGATCAGCCGTGCCTGGGCGACGGTCTCCTCGCGCGAATACCCGATGACGCTGGTGACCCGGCGCCGGGGCCGACCGGCGTGCACGCCGTCGAGGTCGATGAAGCAGACCGGCTCGTTCGGCCGGTTCTTGTACGTGACGCAGGTCCGCAGCGCGCCGGCCATGAATGCCAGGTGGGAATCGGCGTTCTGCGGCTCCACCGGCTTCTGGGCCTCACTGAGCTCGGTGCGTCGTTCCAGCTTGTCGTGCTCGTACCCCGCACCCTCCGGGAACATCGTCCGGAAGACGTCGATGTAGGACATGACGCCGGCGCGGCTGTGCTGAAGCCGCAACGCAAGGCTCTGATCGAGGTAGCCCGCAGTGGTGTGGAACGAGCAGCAGAGCGCCCGGGGATAGACATCGAGCGCGTCGCCGTACCGGGCGGAGACGAGACGCCGCACGTCGATGACGTCGACGCGGGCGCGAGGCGTGAGCTCGAGCGTGAACTCGGCAGGCGCTGATGACATTCGAGACGGCACTGCGCCGGGTCGGTCGCCAAGCCTTCGCCTTCGCCTGCGACCGCTCAACAGGATACCATGGTTTCGCTTTGCAATGCAAAGCTCTTGTGCGTCACTCCGGCTTCCGGCGGCCCGTGAACGTCCCCTCCCCGAACTCCCCCAGGGTCACCCTGCCCTTCATGGTGTCGCGGTCGGCCTTCCCGGTGTATACGAGCCGGTGCACGCTCCCCTCGATCGTGATGTCGATGTTGAACGTGAACGTCCCCTCCGCGATCGTGCCGGTTACCGCCGATTGCCCGAACTGACCGCTGTACTCGCCCGTGAGCCTTCCCTCTTCCTGCTTGAACGTCGCGGTCGGCGTGCCGGTCCCGGCGCCCGTGTCGACCTCGAGCGCCCACGTGCCCGTCAGGTCGACCGCGGCCTCCCCGTCCGATGCCGGTCCGGCGTCAGCCTTGCGACGGGCGCTCCACTCCCCTTGCGCGCTGCCGCCGTAATCGGCCATCCCGCTCAGCGCGTCACCGTCCTGATTGCCCGTCATCGTGATGTTGAAGGTGCCGTCGCCCGTTCTGACGACGAAGGCGAGCGTCACCGACGTCCCTTTCTGCGTCCCCTCGAACGGAATCTCTCCCCGGTCTCCGAGAATGCTGCCGGCCAGCTTCTCGCCGTCCTTCTTGATGGTCAGCGTGGCCGGCCTCGTTCCATTGGGGGTGTTGAACGTGGCCTGCCAGACGCCGCTGGCATCCTGGGCTGCGCAGGGCGCGGCGATCAGCCACAGCGAGAGGATGGCCGCAGAACGCACCGTCATCGAGGACCTCCGGGCCGGATTATATCCGCCGCGACGCTCAGCACAGCACCCGGATCACGTCCGAGCGCGTGATGATGAAGGTCTTGTCGGTCTTGAAGTCGCGAACCAGCACCGCGGGGTTCTCGGGTGTGATCATGGTCGACAGCAGTTCCACCGGCGTGGAGATGTCGACGAAGGGGAAGGCGGGCTGCATGATCTGCTCGACCGGTTCGTTCTTGACTGCCGGGTTCCTGACGAGCTCGGCGTAGAGGTGGGCCTCGTTCAGCGAGCCCGCCAGCCGCTTGTCGCGCGTGATGGAGATCTGCGAGAAATCGTGCTCGGCCATCAGCTTGACTGCGGTTCCGACCGGCGCGCTCCCCTCGATGGCCAGCAACTCGCCCGACAGGCCCGATGCGACCAGGTCGCGCGCCGTGAGGCCGGTCTTCTCCAGGAAGCCCTTCTCGCGCATCCAGTCGTCGTTGAACATCTTCCCGAGGTAGCGCGACCCGTGATCATGAAAAATGACGACGATCACGTCGTCGTCGGTGAAGTGCTCCCTGAGCTGCAGCAGACCCGCCATCGCCGCGCCGGCCGAGTTGCCGGCGAAGATCCCCTCCTCGCGCGCGATCCGGCGCGTCATCACGGCGGCGTCCTTGTCGGTCACCTTCTCGAAGTGATCGATGACGCTGAAGTCGACGTTCTTCGGCAGGAAGTCCTCTCCGATGCCCTCGGTGATGTAGGGGTAGATTTCATTCTTGTCGAAGATGCCGGTTTCCTTGTACTTCTTGAAGACTGAGCCGTACGTGTCGATGCCCCAGACCCTGATGCGCGGGTTCTTCTCCTTCAGGTAGCGGCCCACACCGCTCACCGTGCCGCCGGTCCCCACGCCGACCACGAGGTGGGTCACGCGGCCTTCCGTCTGCTGCCAGATCTCGGGCCCCGTCTGCTCGTAATGCGCAGCCGAGTTCGACAAGTTGTCGTACTGATTGGCCTTCCAGGAGTTGGACACCTCCTTCTCGAGCCTCGAGGAGACCGAGTAGTACGAGCGGGGATCCTCCGGATCGACGTTGGTCGGGCACACGATGACCTCGGCCCCGAAGGCCTTGAGCGCATCGATCTTCTCCTTCGACTGCTTGTCGGTCGTGGTGAAGATGCACGAGTAGCCCTTGACCACTGCGACGATGGCGAGTCCCATGCCCGTGTTGCCCGAAGTGCCCTCGATGATGGTGCCGCCCGGCTTCAGCAGCCCCTGCCGCTCGGCGTCTTCGATCATGCGAACCGCCATGCGGTCCTTGATCGAATTGCCGGGATTGAACGTCTCGAGCTTGACGAGGACCGTGCCCTTGACGACACCCCGCGTGATGCAGTTGATTCGAACCATCGGGGTGTTGCCGATGACCTCGAGGATGTTGGCGGCAATCGGTGGCGTCCCCACGGATCAATTATGCTTCAACTGAAATTGGCTCTCGGCTTTCGGCTCTCGGCTCTCGGCGTTCGGCTTTTACCGCCGCACAACCCTCACCGAATTCCGCGCGCAATCTCCTGACGACGGAAGCAGCCGACGACGTGGTCGTTCACCATGCCGGTCGCCTGCATGAAGGCGTAGCAGATCGTGGACCCCACGAACCTGAAGCCTCGGGCACGGAGGTCCCTGCTCATGGCATCCGACTCGGCGGTTCGCACCGGGACGTCTTCGAGCGACTGCCGCCGCTGCAGCAGAGGCTTGCCGCCGGTGAACTGCCAGATGTACGCGTCGAAGCTGCCGAACTCCTCGCGGACGTCGAGAAAGGCGCGCGCGTTGGACACGGCCGCCTCGATCTTCAGCCGGTTCCGCACGATGCCTGGATCCCGCATCAGCGCGGCTCGGCGCCGCGCGTCGAAGCGGGCAACCCTGGCCGCATCGAACCCTGCGAAGGCCTTCCGATAGGCGGGCCGCTTGCGGAGGATCGTGATCCAGCTCAGCCCGGCCTGCGCCCCCTCGAGGATCAGCATCTCGAACAGCCGGCGATCGTCGTGCAGCGGCACTCCCCACTCTTCGTCGTGATAGGCGATGTAGAGTGGGTCCGCCCCAGGCCAGGCGCAGCGTTCCGGGTTCAAGGCTCCAGGTTCCGGGTTCCAGGTTCGCAGTTCAAGGTTCACTTCGCTCGAGCGCGGCGCGATCCCAGGCGCCCAGGTCGGCTGCGGCTTCGTACGTGCTCTGGAGGAACTCGAGCAGCGTGCCGTCCGGATCCTCGGCCTGCCGCACTGTGTCGTACGGCAGGATAAACTCCCGGAGCTCCGCGCTGTAGAAGGCGCCCGCGGGTCTGACGGGGGCGGACGCGAACCCGGCCGGCTCGGGGTAGGCGTAGGCGTAGTATGCGGGATATTGCACGGCACCCCCGCCCGCCCAGAAGCCGCAGCTGCTGACTTCGTGTGAATAGGCCTCGCGCGTGATCCGATCCGGCAGGTTGGGAATCCCCCCCGGGTGCTCGGGCGCCGGCCGGCCCGAGAAGCGCGTGACGGCGAGATCGAGCGCCCCCCAGAACAGGTGCACGGGGCTGCACTTGCCGATGAACCGGCCACGGAACGTCTTCATCACGCGGTCCGACTGCACGAGGATGCGCCAGAACCGCGCCACGGATCCGGCGTCGTACGCGCGGTGGGTCTCGTCGCGCGCGAACGGGATCGCGTCCGGCACCTCGTTCGGCACGGCGGAAATCCGCATCTCGAGCCCGAGCCCGCGCAGCGCCTCCCGCACGCGGCTGTAGAACGCCGCCACGCTCTGCGGCTCGAGCGGCAGGCGCGCGACGCCCCCGTCGCTCGAGGTCACGATCAGCTGATGATCGATGAAGTCGAACGCGATCTCGAACGTCCGCCAGCCCCTGGCGATCGGCGAGGTCGTCAGGCCGCGCGAGGTCACGTACAGCGTCGTGTGCCAGGAGTGGTTGATGAACGCGCTGCCGGCCAGGCGGATCTTGCCGACGATCTGCGTCCACATGTGGAGCGTGGCGCAGGTATCGGCCCAGGCGTCCAGCGGAAGCGCCGGCCACACCGCGTCGCGCGAGAGAATGTCGGTCACGATTGACTCCGGGTTCAAGGTTCAGGGTGCAGGGTTCTGGTTCAGGCGTTATGGTAACGCCTGCCGG
>DASPFV010000195.1:0-4009 GCA_035620975.1 Vicinamibacterales bacterium | reverse complement strand
TTCGTACGTCATTGCAAGACCTGACCCCACGTCCCCCACCCCACGCGCCCCACGCGCTCGAGCTTGTTACTATTAGGCATGGCCTTCGACGAACGTGCCTTCTTCACCGAAAAGAGCGAAATCCGACCCGCACGCTACCAGTGTCCGAAATGCCGCCGAACGGCCGAGTACGGCGTCCGCTGGGTGCGCCGTTCCAAGAAGGACCGGCCCCCCGCCGGGGCAGACGACGCCGATCGGGCCAAGTTTGCGAAGCTCCGCGACTACCTCCTGCGGCTCGACGACGAGGTCGTCTGCAAGACCTGCGGGAAGAAGTTCGAGATTCCCTCCCAGCACTCGATGATGTTCCTCGACCAGCTCGCAGGTCTGCCGAACGAGGACGAGCTGGAGCGGGAGATTGCCGCGGCATCGGCCGAGCCCGACGAGCCGCCGGTCGAGAACAAGCCGGCTCTCCCCGCAAGATTCACGCGGAAGTCGACCGGCTGGAAGTAGGATGTCCCGATGACGAACCGATGCCCGGCGGCGGCCCTGGCGGCGGCCCTGGCGGCGGCTGTGGCGGCGATTTCCCTCGGTCCGATCGCGGCGCGGACGAGCGACACGGCGGTCACGCTCGTCGAGATGCCGGCGGAGCGCCGGGTGGACGTGCTCGTCGGCGGCAAGCCGTTCACGTCCTATATCTACCCCGCGGCCCTGCAAAAGCCGGTGCTCTTTCCCATCCGCAGTGCGGCTGGCGCACTGGTGACCCGCGGGTATCCCCTCGAGCCCAGGCCGGGCGAACGCGCGGATCACCCCCACCACGTGGGCCACTGGTTCAACTACGGCGACGTGAACGGATACGACTTCTGGGGACACTCGGACGCCACGCCCGCGGCGAACAAGCCGAAGATGGGCACGATCGTCCACAGGGAGACGCTGCGGGCATCGAGCGGCGCGGAGCGCGGGGAGCTGGCCGTGCGGGCGGATTGGACGATCCCCGACGGCTCCACGCTGCTGCGCGAGGAGACGCGGTTCGCCTTTTCAGGGGGCCCGGGGCGTCGCACGATCGATCGGACTACGACCTGGACTGCGGCCGGCGCGCCGGTGACGTTCAACGACACCAAGGAAGGTGCGTTCGGGATTCGTGTTGCACGCGCCCTCGACCATGTGTCGAACGACCGCGCCCGGTTCGTCGAGCCCAACGGCGAACCATCCGGCGCTGCCCGCGTGGACAACACCGGGGCAACCGGCAGCTACCTGGCGAGCGACGGCACGACCGGCGAGTCAGTCTGGGGCACGCGGGGGCCCTGGATGGGTCTCACAGGGATCGTGGACGGGCAGCCGGTCACCCTCGCCATCCTCGATCATCCGTCCAATCACGGCCATCCCACGTACTGGCACGCGCGCGGGTACGGGCTCTTCGCGGCCAACCCGCTGGGTCGCCGCGGCTACGACCCGAAGCAGGAACCGGTGTCGCTGACGCTGCAGCCAGGTCAGAGCGTAACGTTCCGTCACCGCATCCTCGTGCTCGACGGCAAACAGGCGGGGGACCAGCTCCAGAAGGAATACGACGCATTCCGGCGCTGACCTTCGCGAAGTCCCGGCGACAGTCGCGTCGCCTTCTCCGGGACGTGTGCGGGAGCCGACCCCTCCAGGGAGTCGTGGCCGGCGACTCGATCGAAGGTTCGCCGACCCTGGTGCAACGTGCCGCCAGTTATTCGTCGTTTCCTTCTTCAGACCGTTGGCCCTGCGGCTCGGATCCAGCGTCCTCGCGAATTGAGCGCGCTACTTCGGCACGAACACCAGGAAATACTGATACGGCAGGAACGTGTGCTCCGCGCGCAGGCTGAAGCCGTGCTTCTCCATCTGAGCCAGCAGATCCTCCCGTGCAATCTTCATCGACGCCGGAGGACCGACCGGCAGGTCCCGCTTGTGGAAATCGATCATCACTACCTGACCGGCGGGCCTGAGGAGCTTCTTCATGAGCGCCAGGTACGCTGACTGATCGTCGATGTGGTGCCACACGTCGACGATCACGAACCGGTCGACCGGCTCGGGGAGCAGCGGGTCGTCCGGACGCGCAAGGATGGGGACGAGGTTGCGCAGCTGGCCGTCGCGGACGCGTGCATGCAGGTGGCGGATCATGTCCGGGCTGACGTCCACGGCATAGACCCGGCCTTTCGGTCCCACCTGGTGCGCGAAGCGCACGGCGAAATAGCCCGAACCGGCGCCGATGTCGGCGATGACCTCGCCCTGCTGGATTCTGAGCGCCTCCGTGACCTCGCGCGGCTTCTGGTAGGCGTCGCGCTTGGGATCCTCGAGCGCCGCGATGTAGGCCTTCGGATCCCCGTGGAGGCGGTGTGCGTCCTGTCGATCCGTCGGCGCCTGGGCGCCTGGCGAGGCGACCGAGAGGAGGACGAACCCCAGGAAGGCACTCACCGCAGAAGTCCAGGCGCGCAAGCTCATGTTCAGCCTCCTGCCGAATCGTATCAGGAGCCTTCGGGGTTTCAAGGTTCAAGGTTCAAGGTTGAACCTTGAACTAATTACCACCGTTCCGGCGGCAGAGCTATCATGCGGAGGTCGACAGGCTGGGAGCTGACATGCGCATGCATCCGAGAGTGGTTGCGACGGTGATGGTAATCGGGCTGGCGGCGCTGCTGATCGCCCGCACGCGCGCGCTCGAGGCGCAGCAGACGCCCGTCGCCAGGGCTGAGACGCCGATCCGCGTGGGGCTCATCGGGCTCGACACGTCACACGCGGGCGCGTTCACTCAGCTGCTGAACGACGCCTCGCGCCCGGACCACGTCCCGGGCGCGCGGGTCGTTGCGGCGTTCAAGGGCGGGAGCCCGGACGTGGAGGCGAGCGCCACGCGCATCGAGAAGTTCACGGCAGAGCTGCGCGACAAGTGGCAGATCGAGCTGGCGGACTCGATCGACGAGCTGGTCCGCCGCGTCGACGCCGTGATCCTCACCAGCGTGGACGGCCGTGTGCACCTCCCGCAGGCGCGGGCCGTCATCGCAGCCCGCAAGCCCCTGTTCGTGGACAAGCCTTTCACCGCGAGCACGAAGGATGCGGTCGAGCTCGCACGCCTCGCCCGCGAGCACGGCACGCCGATGTTCAGCTCGTCGTCGCTGCGGTTCGCGGACGACGTGGCGGCGATCAAGCGGGATCCGCGGGTGGCGGACGTCACCGGGGCGATCACGTGGGGGCCGGCGACGCTCGAACCGCACCATCCCGACCTGTTCTGGTACGGCATCCATGCAGTGGAGATGCTCTACACGTTCATGGGCCAGGGCTGCGAGCGCGTCAGCCGGACCTACACCGCGGGCGCCGACGTCGTCACAGGCGAGTGGAAGGGCGGACGAATCGGCGTGGTGCGCGGCATCCGTGACGGCGCGGCGCCTTACGGGCAGGTGGTCTTCGGACGCAAGGCCGTACTCTTCGAGCCCGCGCGCGACGCGGGTGCCACACCCGCGAAGCGATCCAGCTACCACGGCCTCATGACGGCAGTGATGGAGTTCTTCCGCACAGGGCGGTCGCCGGTGCCAATCGACGAGACGGTCGAGATCATGGCATTCATGGAGGCAGCCGATGTGAGCAAGGCGCGCGGCGGTGCCCCGGTGGCGCTCGCCGAAGTGCTCGGCGCCCGGTGAGGGCGCCGCGAATGGCCAGCCGCCCGCCGGCTCGCGTTCAGCGCGCGCGGACGTTGTACTCCACCGAGTCCACCGTCAGCTCCACGCAGGCGTAATCGCCTGCCGGATCCTGCCACCTGGCCTCGCCGCGACCGATGAGACGACCGGCATCGAACGACCGGTATTCCCAGACGGGCGTGGACCACCGGAGGGCGCCGCATGGTGCCCCCGTCAGGCGAGACCTGGTACCGGTCGTCGGACTGGAAGTTCGTCAGCTCGCCGGCTCTGTTGAAGGTCAGTTCCGCCTGAATCGTGACTCCCGCATTGGTGAACGCCGCCCGGGCCGTCCGATCGTCCACGGCCTCCCACCTGCTGCCGGGATCGATCAGCGTCCCCGGCGCCAT
>DASPFV010000194.1:0-13186 GCA_035620975.1 Vicinamibacterales bacterium | reverse complement strand
ATGTTCGGCATGGGCGCAATCTTCCCGTTTGACCCTCACCCTGGAATGCGCCAGGAGCCGCGAAATCGGCTCATTCCTGCGCCGTCAGCCCGTCGTAGGCCCCGCGGAACGGCCGCAGCGTCACCACCGCGGCGAAGTAGTTCATCAACTGCCGCAGCGCCTGCCGATTCGCGGTCATCGGCAGCCCCTCGTTCGAGTGCCCCGCGATGTGAATGGTGCCGCCGGCATGCCCCTGCCTCTCGAACGTCTTCTCCAGTTCTGAATCGACCCTGGACGCTGGAACCCGGAACCCGGAACCAGGAACCTGGAACCAGGAACCTGAAACCGTGCCACGACTGCGGTAGAGTGGTCGCATGCCGACCATCCCGCGACCAGTCGCCGTCCTGACTCTGCTGCTGGCGGGCTGGAGCCTGTGCGGCGTCCGCGGGCCGGACGCGCGGTTCGAGGCCCGACTCCTGGCCCAGGCAGCTCCGGCGTCCACGGTGCCGGCACCGACCGGGCGGATTCCGCTCGATCCCGCGGTCCTGACCGGCGAGCTGCCCAGCGGGCTCCGCTATTACATCCGGCAGAACGGCCGGCCCGAGAAGCGCGCCTTCATGCAGCTGGCCGTCAAGGCGGGATCCATCGACGAGAACGATCGTCAGCAGGGTCTGGCGCATTTCCTCGAGCACATGGCGTTCAACGGCACTCGACGGTTCAAGCCGGGCGAGCTGATTGCCGCGCTGGAGCAGACCGGCGCGCGGCTCGGCCCCCACGTCAACGCGTATACCTCCTTCGACGAGACCGTCTACATGTTCCAGCTTCCCACCGACAAGGAGGGGATCGTCGAGAAAGGCCTCCAGGCGCTTGCCGATTTCGCGGGCGGCATGGTCCTCGACCCGGCCGAGATCGACAAGGAGCGCGGCGTGGTGATCGAGGAATGGCGCGGCGGGCTCGGCGTGGGATCGCGAATCCGCGATCAGCAGGTCCCGGTCCTCTATCACCAGTCGAAGTACGCCGAGCGGCTGCCCATCGGCAAGCCGGAAGTGCTCAAGACGTTCACGCCAGAGGACCTCCGTTCCTTCTACACGCGCTGGTACCGGCCCGATCGCATGGCCGTCGTCGTGGTGGGCGACTTCGATCCGAAGCAGATGGAGTCCCTGGTCCGGGCCGAATTCGGCGCGCTGCCGAAGGCGGAGGGGCCGCCGCCCGAGCGTCACTATCCGGTGCCGCTGCCGGAGGAGCTGCTCGTCGAGGTTTCGAGCGACCCTGAAGCCACGCAGTCGTCGGTGTCGATCATCAGGAAGCGTACGAGCGAGCCGGAGGGCACGGTCGCCGACTATCGGCGAGCGCTGGTGCACCAGCTCATCTACCAGATGCTGAACGAGCGGTTCGACGAGATCTCGCGGAAGCCGGACGCACCCTTCCTCGGCGCGGGTGCCTACGGTAACGATCTGGCGCCGACGGTGACAACGTTCTCGCTGGGCGCAAGCGTGCAGGAGGGGAAGATCGAAGCGGGGCTCTCGGCCCTCCAGATCGAATCCCGGCGCGTCCAGGAGCACGGTTTCGGCGCAGCGGAGCTCGACCGCGCGCGGAAGTGGGTGCTGGCGAGCTACGAGCGTGCATATACGGAGCGCAACAAGACCGAAAGCCCCTCGTACGCCCGGGAATACGTCGACCATTTCCTCGAGGGTGAGCCGAGCCCGGGGATCGAGTACGAGCACCAGCTCGTCAAGTCGGTCGTGCCGGCCATTACGGCAGCGGAAGTGGCGGACGCTGCCCGGAAGCTGTTCTCCGACGCCAGCCGCGTGATCCTGGCGGTCTCACCGCAGAAGCCGGATCTGAGTGTTCCGACCGAAGCGCAGCTGCGCACGGCCGTCACGGCGGCCGGGAGCGTCGCTGTCACGGCCTGGAACGACGCCGGCAGCGACCGCGAGCTGATGGAGCACATGCCCGACCCGGGGAAGGTTACCGCGCGCCGGGAGATTCCCGAGCTGGGCACGACGGTAGTGACACTGTCGAACGGGGTCGAGGCCTGGCTCAAGCCGACCGATTTCAAGAACGATCAGGTGCTCTTCGCTCTGACTGCCTCGGGCGGCAGCTCGCTGGCCGATCCGGCGAAGTACCCCGAGGCCCAGCTGTCGACGGCGCTGGTCGAGCTGTCAGGAGCTGGCGGGCACAGCGCCGTGGATCTGCAGAAGCTGCTGGCGGGGCGCATCCTGAACGTGTCCTCCTCCGTCGGGCTCTCGTCGCACGGCGTCTCCGGCAGCAGCACGCCGGCGAATCTCGAGCCCGCGCTCCAGCTCCTCAACCTCTATGTCACGGCGCCCGGGAACGATCCCCAGGCCTTCGAGATGATCAAGCGCCAGCTCGAGGCCTCGTACCTGAATCGCGAGCGGAGCCCGAACGCGGTGTTCGGCGAGAAGGTCTCGCAGGTGAACACGATGGATCACTACACCGCGAAACCTCTGACGGTGGAGCGGATCAGGGCGCTCGATCGTGACGCGATGATCGCGCTCTACAGGGAGCGGTACTCGAATGCAGCCGACTTCACGTTCTTCATGGTAGGGGCCTTCAAGGTCGAGGAGGCGCTACCGCTGCTCGCGCGCTACGTCGGATCGCTCCCGTCGATGGGCAAGGCCACGAGCCGGTTCCGGGAAGTCGGGCTGAGGTTCCCTCCCTCGAACGAGCGCGTGAAAGTGGAGCGCGGCAGGGAGCCGCGCAGCCAGACCGTGATCAGCTTCTTCGCGGCGCCGCCCATCGAGGAGAACGAGCAGAGCCGGGTCGAAGCGGCAACGGAGGTGCTGGAGATCGCGCTGCGCGACATCCTTCGGGAGGAGCTCGGCGAGACCTACAGCGTCTCCGTCGGCTCGGTGCAGCCCCTGCCGCAGCCCGGGTACGGCCGGATCGTCGTGAGCTTCGGTGCGGCTCCCGAGAACGTCGATCGCATGGTCGAGCGGGTCATGGAAGAGGTGCGCCGGCTGCAGAAGGAGGGGCCCTCCGAGGACCTCACCACCCGCGCGAAGGAGAGCGCACGCCGGGAGCACGAGACCGCGCTGAAGCAGAACGGCTTCTGGCTGGGCAGGCTGCAGTCGGCGAAGCTGCTCGATCGCGATCCGCTCCTCATTCTGAAGCGGATGGAGCGGATCGACGCGATTACTCCGGCGCTGCTGCACGACGTTTTCAGGAAATACTTCCCCATGGACCGCAACACCGTGGTGACGCTCGTGCCGGAACAGTCGTGACGTCCGGGTCGGGAGTCGGCTAAGTGGGCACCAAGGTGCGCCACCCGCACCTCCTCGAGCTGAGTGCCTGGCCGTGGCTGGAACGGCTCTCGCTGCGCTACGGCCGTGGTGTCTCGCTGGCGACGGTGCCGTCCGCCGAGTGGGATGCCCTCAAGGACCGTGGCTTCCATCTCGTGTTCCTGATGGGCGTGTGGCAGCGCAGTCCGTTGAGCCGGCGGATCGCCCTGGACGATCCCGATCTGCGCGCCGAGTACTCTCACGTCCTGCCGGACTGGACGGCCGAGGACGTGATCGGGTCGCCGTACAGCGTGCAGGCCTGGGCGCCGGACGGGCGGATGGGCGCGTGGGCCGGCGTCGACGCCGCCCGCCGCGAACTGAACGCCCGCGGCATGGGCCTCCTGCTCGATTTCGTGCCGAACCACCTGGCGTTCGATCACGATTGGATCACCCTCTTCCCGGAGCGGTTCGTCACGGGCGACGCGAGCGACCTGCTGGCGAGGCCGGCGCACTTCCGCCAGGTCGCGACCGTGTCGGGCCCTCGCATCATCGCATGCGGGCGCGATCCGCATTTCCTGCCGTGGACCGATGTTGCACAACTCAATTACTTCAACCCGGCGACGCGTACGGCCATGATCGAGGTGCTCGCGGAGATCGCCGCGCACTGCGACGGCGTGCGCTGCGACATGTCGATGCTGGTGCTGAACGAGGTCTTCAGTCGCACGTGGCGACCCGTCCTGCGTGACGAGTGGCCGACGCTGCCGGAGGAGTTCTGGCCGCAGGCGACGAACGCGGTGCCGGATCTGCTGTACCTGGCTGAGGTGTACTGGGATCTCGAGTGGACGCTGCAGCAGCAGGGATTTCACTACACGTACGACAAGCGGCTGCTCGATCGCCTGCTGGCGGCGCCCACGCGGGACGTGCGCGGCCACCTGATGGCCGATGCGGCCTACCGCGACCGCCTGGCGCGCTTTCTCGAGAACCACGACGAGCCGCGGAGCGCCGCCGTGTTCGGAGACGCGCTGCCCGCGGCCGCGACGATGGTGGCCACGCTGCCTGGTCTCCGCTTCTTCTTCGACGGCCAGACCGAGGGCCGCCGGCTCCGGACGCCCCTCCAGCTCGCTCGCTGGCCCGACGAGGCGGAGGACGAAGCCGTCCGCGACGTCTACGCGCGTCTGCTGGCGACCACGCGGGCTCCGCTGTTCCACGAGGGAACCTGGTCGCTGCTCGACGTCAGGCCGGCCGGAGATGGGAGGCACGACGACCTCATCGCCTACCGCTGGCGCCTGGGTGGCGAACTGGCGGTGGTGGTGGTCAATCTCGGATCGGCCGCGGCAGAGGCCCACGTCGGAATCGCCGGCGATCTGCCCGCAGGGGAGAGTTTCGCCTTCACAGACCGGCTGTGCGGCCGGACCTGGCACGTGAACCGCCACGACCTCGATTCGCGCGGGTTGTACGTCCGGCTCGAGGCAGGGCAGGCGCACCTGTTCGCCGATATCCTTCCCTCACGTCCATGAAGGCCATCGTCGTGAGGCCCGGTGAGCCGGACAGCATCCACATGCGCGACATGCCGGATCCTGTCATGCGGCCCGGAGAGGTCGCGGTGCGCACGCTGCGCGTGGGCTTGTGTGCCACCGACGCCGAGATCAACGAGGGCCTCTTCGGCCACCCGCCGGCGGGTGAGGAGTTTCTCATACTCGGCCACGAGAACCTGGGCGTCGTGGAGGACGTGGGTCGGAAGGTGACCGGCTGGAAGCGAGGTGATGTGGTCGTCTCGTCGGTGCGGCGGCCCTGCGGGGTTTGCCCGAACTGCCGGGCCGGCGAGAACGACATGTGCAGCAGCGGCCGCTACACCGAGCGCGGCATCATGCGCCGGCACGGGTTCATGGCGGAGTACTACGTCGAGTCACCGGGCTTCCTGTTCCGGATCCCGAGATCGATTCGCGACGTCGCGGTGCTGCTCGAGCCGATGTCGATCGTCGAGAAAGGCATCGATCACGCCTGGCGGCTGCAGCGGCGGCTGCTCTGGAAGCCGCGGTTCGCGATGGTCCTGGGCGCCGGGCCGATCGGGCTGTTGGCGGCGGCGGTGCTCCGCGCCAGGGGCCTGCGGACTGTCGTCGTCGCGCGGGAAGCGCCCGAGGACTCGAGGGCGCGACTTGCTGGGCAGCTCGGCGCAGAGTACGTCTCGGTGGCGGACGTCCCGCTGTTGACTCTGACGCAGACGATCGGTCGGCCCGATCTCATCATCGAAGCCACCGGCAGCGCGCGCGTGGTGTTCGCCGCCATGGAGATGCTCGCGCTCAACGGCGTGTTGTGCCTCCTCAGCGTCACGAGCGGCCGCGGCGTCGCGGAGGAGCCGATCGAGCGGATCAACCAGCAGCTCGTCCTCGGCAACCGGGTCGTCTTCGGGAGCGTGAACGCGAACCTCCGCCACTTCGCCATGGGCGTGAAGGATTTCGTGGCCATCGAGAAGAAGCGCCCTGGCGTGCTCGGCCGTTTGATCACGACCCGGCTGCCCTGGACCGATCACCAGCAGTGGTTCTCGAAGCGAACCACTGGCATCAAGACGGTCCTCGATATTACCGATCGCGGATTGCCGATTACCGGTTGAAATCCGGATTGCGGCGTTCTGGCGTTCGATGCTGCGATTTTCGGGCGGTCGATTCATCCGGCATTCGGCCCCAGAACCTTGAACCTATCTGGTTCGATACCTGAAGCTGACTGCTGTTGGTTCGTCGAGGACGAGCGGCCGGACGAAGCGGTGAGAGGTGCCCGCGCGCGGCACGTCCATGCGCACCGGCAGCACGCCCGCGACGCGGCGCTGCAGGCTCTGCACGTTCAACGAGGGCACGGGCTGCTGCTCCACGATCTTCTCGCGGTCTTCACGGCGGATCACTTCGTCCCTCGTCCGGGGGCTTTCTGCTCTGACCGTCACCGATTCCGTCAACCCGCTGGACTCCATCGCGAAGTCGAGCCGTCGCGATCGCTGGTCGTAGTCGAGCGAGTGCTGCACCGACCGGAAACCGGCGAGCTCGCCGGTGATCGTCACCGCTCCTGAGGGCAACCCGGAAACGACGTACTCGCCGTTCGCATTCGCGATGACGCTCTGCCGCTGACCGGCCACTTCCGCCACGATCGTCGTTCCCGGCAGCACGGCTCCGGAGGCGTCCACGACTCGACCCGAGATCGTCCCCGTCCCGACGACGTACTTCACGTTGCGGTCGGTCAATCCCAGGGCCACGATTTCGGAAGTGCCGCTGGCGCCGGTCAGGGCGGCGGGCAGCAGGTCCCCCCTGAAACGGTCTGCGCGGAACCGATCGGGCACGAAGAGCTCCCACTCGACGAGGGCAATCGGCAGGTCCATCCGGGGGAGCGCCATCTCCATCTCACCTTTCTTCGCGAACGGCGGCCCCGCGTGCACGTACACGAACGACACGTCATATGGCCCGCCCGGCCGGAACCCGGACCGAAGCAGGGGCACTCGCATGCCGTCCGGCGCCGTCGCCGGCGGCGCTGGCTGGCCGGCGACCTCCACGGAGAGCATCGTGGCGCCCTGCGGCAGCACCACGCGGAGGAACGGCTGAGCGCGGTTGCGGATGCGCAGCGTGATCTCGGTCAGCATGCGGCCCTGGCTGGTCATGAGCGTGGTCGCGACGGCGCGCTCGGCGACCGCCGCCAGGACAGCGGCGTCGGCAAAGCGGGTGACGTCGAGCGCCAGTGAGGGCGGGTTGCCCGGCCCCCGTTGATAGCGGTAGGCGGCCAGGAGCGGACGGCCGGTCCTCCACAGCACCGGGCTGGTTTCGCGCACGTCGATGCGGCGTAGCCCCGCGCTCCCTGGCGAGGCGACTTCCATCGTCCCGAGGCCTTCGACCGCGATCTCTCCCGTCTCGCGCTGGGACCCGGCGACAGACGGGAGCTCCGTCTCGAGCCTGAAGGATCCCGGGCCGTGCGACCGTTCCAGCACGATCGCGAGCTGGTGCTGCCGCTGGGTGGAGCTCGCGAGGCCCACGGTGACGACGCCGGCCTTCTCCTCGGTTCGATCGACGCTCGGGCCGGAGAGGCTCGCCAGCTCGTACGCCGCCGGCAGCCGGATGTCGAGGCTGGCCGGTTCTCCCGTCACGACGGTGACATCGACGAGGCTGAACAGCCGGACGTCCGCGTCGCCAATCGTCAGAACGGTTTTGACATCCGAGAGCAGCCGGACTGCGCGGCCGGGCGCGGCCGCAGAGGTTTCGCGGACAGACCAGGAGACCCGTACGGGGGAACCTGGATCGAGCGTCGCTTCGACGATGGTCCTGCCGCCAGCCGATGTGCGCCCCACAATCAGCCCTCTGCTGAGGCGCACGTCCGGGTTCCCGCCCGGCACGTCGATAACCGCGGTCGCGCTGCCGGCGTTCGGGACCGGGAGCAGGAATGACGCATGACCCGGCGCGGCTTCGAGCGGCGAGGCCCACTCGAGTGTGGCCGCGAACGACGTGGGCCCGGCGAGGAGGGCCGAGTGCGACTTGCCGTCGGTCACGAGCGGCAGCGGCCCATCGGCCAGCCGGGCATCGAGCAGAGTCGCGCCGTGGACCAGCGGCACCTTCACGACCCCGGTGTGGAACACCTGGCCTTCCAGCGTGGCCGTCGCGCGGGCGGCGTTGCCCTCCACGCGCACGCGCACGTCGGCGCGCGTCAACGCCGCCGGGACTGGCGCGGGCTCGGGCTCGCGCGGCCGCCGCGCCGCGAGATCGAGCAGGCGGTCGTAATCCGTGCGCGACAGCGTGACCGTACCAGGCACGGTCCGCTCCTGGGCCGCGGACGGACACGGCAGCCCCACCGACAGGCACAGGGCTGCCACGGAACAACACCGGACGACGGCCACGGAAAAACACGGAAGAACACGGAATTGGCTGAAGCGATGCTTCAGGCGATTGACGAGTACACGTGTGCCCATATCAGTGGACCTCCCAGAGTCCGGGAATGAATCGTCGGCTTCGGCAGCTCGCGTCGACAGCTGCTGGAGGCTGGTACCAAGAACCCCTTCGTGAGATTCCAGTCTTCGTCTGCCTGCAGCGTGAACCGGCTGCCGTGAGTCGGTTGTGCACTGATCACATGTCCGTCCGCCGATACGTGACCTCCGCCACGAGCGCGCGGCTTTCCGCCGTCAGCTCCGCGGCGAGGAAGAGGGCCGGACCGAAGTCGGGCAGGTCGACGTCGATCGGCACGATGCCGCCCACCGTGCGGCCCGCGTCCTTGCGGAACTGATCGATGAGCATGAACATCGATTGCGCTGCGGCGTCGGACTGGGAGGCCGCAGGCGGTGGTGCGATAGCACCTCCGCCTCTGCCCTCGACGCTTGAAAACACTGGGCTCACTGGCCGCGTGTCGTCCTCGAGGCGAAAGGTGCCGGGCAGCAGCTCGAGCCTGTATCTCGGCGAATGGTGCAGGCTGAAGCCCGTGCGGGAAACGGGAAGATCGATGGCGGGGAGCTCGAGACGCGCGCTGCCTCTGTCGCTCCATGGTGCGCCGCGCTGCAGGTACATCACCTCCACGGCAAATAGCGGCGGGTCCTCGTTCGCACGGCCTTTCAGCAGCGGCAGCAGCAGACTGCCGTCCGCCGCGACACCTGGGCGCACGGGTTGCCCGCCCAGGCGTGCGCTCCAGAGAATCGAGTCGGCTGGCAGCGCGACGGCGAGAAAGCTGCGCTGGTTGTTGCGCACCGCGTAGCGGGCTCGTACGAGCCGCTTGCCATCCTCCGCGACGAGCGCGTCGTACCGCGCATCCTCGACGTTGGCCACGAGGACCGCCTGGGGCGTGTAGCGTGACACCCTGACGCTCAGGGCGCGCGGTTCACTGCCCTTCACGGGCATGAACCTGAACGCCACGATCGAAGGGGAGTCTCGCCCCGATACGGGTTCGCCCAGCTCGCCGGCATCCGCCCGCTCGAGTGCGCGGACCTGCGCCTCACCGATCTCTCCTGCGCCGATGACGTCAACGGCCAGGCCGCCGGTCTCTCGATCCGCCGCGGGCAGCCTGACAATCGGCACGGACACCGGCCCCTCGCGCGGAGCCCGGAACTCGCCCTGCACCGCAAATGTTGCCGCCGTCGCCATCGGCTCGACGAAGACGACCGTCAGCGTCCCGGATTCCTGGCGCCAGTCGGCGACCGTGGATCCCGAGACGCGGTTCACTGACACGCCCTCCGGCAACGTCAGCGAGACGTCGGCCGCGGCTCCCTGGACGACGTCGATCTGCGCGTCAAGGGTCAGGGCGCTGGATTCCTCCCCGAGCGCCACGAATCCGGTGAGCCGGGCGCGCAGGCGGAGCGGCAGCGACTGCCGCCGGTCGTCCACGCGGCGCTTCCACGACAGCCTCATCGGCTGCGCGGGATGTCCGTGGACGAGCCAGCGGCTCTCGCCCGCCGCGGAGGTCGGCTCGACGATGAAGCCGCCGCTCACGACGAGGTCGACGTCGGCGCGCGGAACGACGAGGCTGACGGCCGACACCGCGGAGCCGGAAGAGGGGAGCGCGATCGTCTCGGATCCTCCAGCCGCCGTGACCGGCACGACGATGTCGAGCGTCAGCACCGCGCGCCCCGGTTTCGAGAGGAGCACCCGCGGCGGCGTGCCGTCGACGAGGGTTGTCGGCTGCCCATCGAGGAGCGCGGCTCGCACCAGGATCGCGGGGGGGATCTGAACGCTGGTCCAGCCCTCTTTCAGTACGTCCACGGTCAGACGGGCCTGGCCGGTCACCGAGTCCGCGCCGAGGCGCAGCTCGTAGTCGACGCGCGTGAGCGCAGCGTCGACCGGCGGCGGCTGGGGGTCGGGCGTTGGCGGGAAGGCGCGCCCGCGGAGCGCATGATAGTCATCGAGCGTGAGCACGACCCAGCCCTCGGCGGTGGGAGGCTGGCGTGCCCAGGCGGTCGCGGCCCCGGCCGCGATGGTGAGGATGCAGATGATGGCTCGCCTCATGGTCCCTCCGTCCGGGCAGGCATCCGCCGTTCGCGTCACGTGCGGTGATCGCGCGGTGGTCTCGAAATTCAGACGTCGAAGTGGCGCGTTCCGCCGGATTGCACTTTCGTCAGGCTGGTCGGCCCGCGCTGATGTCGCAATGCAAGACCTGACCCCGCCCGGGTTGTCCGAGATCTGCGGCGTTTGCGTGCCGCGCCATACGGGCGGTTGAACATGCGGGTCGCAGCGCTGGATCGCAGCTCGCGGCCCGGAAGCCGGAAGCTCGGAGCATAATCAACACGTGCCGACCACGCTGGTCACCCTCCTGATCGGCGCTCTCACTGCTCAGCCGTCCGTCCAGCAGCCGCCGGCCGGCAGCATCCGCGGCACCGTCGTGGATGCCGTTGCCGGTACTTCGCTTCCCGGCGTCGTGATCGCGCTGCAGGGCTCGAGACGCGAGGTGGTGAGCGATCGCGAAGGTGCATTCGTCTTCGAGGCCGTTCCGCCGGGGAGGCACACTCTGTATGTCTCCCTCGTCGGCTACGCCCTCGCGCGGCCCGGCGTGGACGTTCACGCCGGCCTGGTCTCGCACGTGACCGTGCCGCTCGCGCCGGGCACCGGCGCGTACACGGAAACCGTGACGGTCGTGTCGGACGCGGTGCGGGGGTCGGCGCCGAGCGTGCCGGCAGCCCAGGTCCTGACGAGCGGCGAACTGCTCGAGCTGCGGGGCGTGCTGACCGACGATCCGCTCCGCGCCGTGCAGGCCCTGCCGTCCGTTGCGACAGGCGATGACTTCCGCAGCGAGTTCTCCGTCCGCGGCAGCGACTTCTCGCACCTCGGGCTCTCGATTGACGGGATCCCGGTCCCCTGGCCGGTTCACACGGTGGCCGACCGCGAGGCCGAGGGATCGATCTCGATGGTGAACGGCACCGTGCTCGATTCCGTGTCGCTGCTGGCCGGGACCTACCCGCAGGATCGGCCCGGACGCACCGGGGCCTGGGTGGACCTCACGATCCGCGAGGGCTCGCGCGCCACGACCGGGTTTCACGGATCGCTCAGCGCGAGCGCAGCCTCGTTTCTGGTCGAGGGGCCGCTCGGTCCCCGCGGCAGCTGGCTGATCTCGACGAGGCAGAGCTACCTGCAGTGGCTCCTCGATCGGTTCGAGCACGAGGGGCAGACGGCGTTCGGCTTCACCGATCTGCAGGCCAAGTTCGTCGTCGACGCCACGCCGCGGAACCAGCTCCAGCTGACCCTTGTCGGCGGCCACGCGCGGCTTTCACACGAGCAGGGCAGCGTGTACGAGAACTCCATCAACGGCGCCCGCGCGCGCACCGGGCTGGCCGCCCTGGCGTGGCGCTCGGCATTCGCGCCGACCGTCGTGGTCACGCAGCGGATCGCCGCCGGCGTCAATGACTTCCGGACGGACGGCATCATCGGCTTTCCGCTGGCGGACGGCTACGCTTCACGTCTGGCCTATCGGGCCGTCGCGGACTGGACCGCCGGTTCCGCGCTCGCGCTGCAGTTCGGCGCCTACGCGCAGCGGCACCGCGCCGACGAGGCGTACGTGCGGTTTCAGCAGGTGCGTCGCAGCCCGCTGCTCCCGTGGACCGATCGGGTCCCCTCGCTCGAGCGTGTGGTTGGCGACGGGTGGTTGGCCACGGGCCACGCGCGGGTGAACTGGGATACGGCCCGCTGGTCGATCGACGCCGGGCTCATGGCCGAGCCGTCGTCGCTCGCCCACGAGGTGCCGTGGTCGCCGTGGATGCTCGCGCGCGTCCCGCTGCGCGCCGGGTGGTCGCTGCGGGGCGGCTTCAACCGGACGGCCCAGACGCCGACACTCGAACAGGTCGTCGGCACGTTCAAGGGGGACGACGTCGGACCCGAGCGCGCGCGGCAGCTCGATCTGGCGCTCGAGCAGCGGCTCGGATCGTCCACGCGATGGCAGGTCACCGCCTACCATCGACGCGAGGCCGACATGCTGCGCCTGGAGGAGTCGGAAACCTATCTGCTGAACGGCGAGATCGAGCGACCGTCGCTCACTCCGTACTGGGCCAACGCGCTGGTGGGAACGTCGCGGGGAATCGAGCTGCTCCTGCAGCGTCGATCCCCCGCCGGGCTGAGCGGCTGGGTCGGCTATGCCTACGGCCGTACCGAGTACACCGATCGCCTCCGCGGGGAGCACTTTCCCGGCGACTACGACCAGCGCCACACGCTCAACGTCTTCGCCCTGCAGCGCCTCTCACCGAGGACGAGCGTGAGCGCGAAGCTCCGCGTCGCCAGCAGCTTCCCGATCCCTGGCTATTACGAGCGGCGTGACGGCGGTATCTGGGTTGCGGCCGAGCGGAACCTGGAGCGCCTCCCCGTCTATGCCCGGCTCGACGTGCGGGCGAACCACGCCTTTCACTTCGATCAGCGGCGGCTCACGCTGTTCGTGGAAATCGTCAACCTCCTCGACCGCGAGAACTTCGCGGTCGATCGGCCTTACGTGAACGACGACGGCCGGGTGGTGAAGGTGATGCACTCCCTCTTTCCCTTCCTGCCGTCGGCCGGGTTCATGGTCGACTTCTGATGGCCGCCGGCCACGCGCTCTACGCTCGCTTTTCCGGCGACGGCACTACCCTCATGTACGGCTTGACCGTCGTCCAGCCGTTCGGGAACCGCTCGCGCGCGGCTTCGTCCGAAAGGGCCGTCACGATGATCACGTCCTGCCCGGGCTGCCAGTTCACGGGCGTCGCCACCTGGTGCGTCGCCGTGAGCTGCAGCGAGTCGATCACGCGCAGGATCTCGTCGAAGTTGCGCCCGGTGCTGGCCGGGTAGGTAAGCGTCAGCTTGACCTTGTTGTCGGGACCGATGACATAGACCGAGCGCACCGTCAGGGTGTCGTTGGCGTTCGGGTGGATCATGTCGTACAGGTCGGCCACCTTGCGGTCGCTGTCGCCGATCAGCGGGAAGTTGAGCGCCGCGCCCTGGGTCTCCTCGATGTCCTTGGCCCAGCCGGCGTGGCTGTCGATCGGATCGACCGACAGGCCGATC
>DASPFV010000193.1:0-97746 GCA_035620975.1 Vicinamibacterales bacterium | reverse complement strand
TGAGTACGTCATTGCAAGACCTGACCCCGGCTCTCATTGCAAGACCTGACCCCCGTACCTGTACCTGATCTTCCCTCCCACGATTGTGTACAGTACTTCCGCCGTCGGGATCTCGTCCTCAGGCACGCTGAGGATGTCCTTCGACAGCACCACCAGATCCGCGTACTTCCCGGCCTTCAGAGACCCTCGCGAGGCCTCCTCGAACGCCGCGTAGGCGCCGTTCCATGTATAGGACTTGAGCGCCTCCATCCGGGACATGCGCTGGTCCGGATAGAAGACGCGGCCGTCAGCGAGCTTCCGCGTCACCGTCGCGTAGAAGCTCGCGATCGGATCGACGTCTTCGACCGGCGCATCGGTCCCGTTGGTCACGACCGCGCCCGCCGCCATCAGCTTCTGCCAGACGTACGCCCCCTCCTCCGCGCGCCGCGGGCCGAGCCGGGCCGTGACGTAGGGCGCGTCCGACGTGCAATGCACGCCCTGCATCGACGCGATGACCCCTAGCTTCCCGAATCGGGCGATGTCGGACGGGTGCAGGTGCTGCGCGTGCTCGATCCGCCATCGCAGATCCGCCCGGTCCGGCGCTCCGCGGAACGCCGCCTCGAAGATGTCGAGCGTCTCACGGTTGGCGCGATCGCCAATCGCGTGCACGCACATCTGGTAGCCGTACTGCAGTGCCAGCCTTGCAGCCTCGCGAACCTCCTCGACCGGCGTCGTGTTGTGTCCGGTGTCACCGGGCTTGTCCGCATAAGGCTCGAGCAGCCACGCGCCCCGCGGGCCGAGCGCGCCGTCGATGGACTTCTTGATGCCCCGGACCGTGAGGAACCCGCTGGCGTAATCGACCGTTCGGTACTTCGCGAGGTTGGCCGCCAGGGTCTGGTTGTCGGTCCGCAGCATGATCCAGAGCCGGACGCCGATGCGCCCCTCGTCGATCATCTGCTTCATCAGATCGACCTCGTCGAACGTCGAGCCCGCGTCCTGGAACGACGTGACCCCTTTCGAGAGCACCTCCTCCGAGGCCAGCTCGAGGACCCGCCGTGCGCGTGCAGCCTCCTCGGCAGGGGTCGGGTGCGGCTCGCCAGCGCCGCGGCGGATCAGCCGCGATGCCGTTTCGCGGAGGAGCCCGGTCGGGTTGCCGGCGGCATCCTTGAGGATATCCCCTCCTTCGGGGTCCGGCGTCTTTGCCGTGATCCCCGAGAGCTCCATCGCCCTCGCGTTGACGAACGTGGCGTGGCCGCTCGCATGCGTGAGCACCACCGGGTTTCCCGGCGAGACCCGGCTCAGCGAATCGTGCGTCGGGAACCCTTCGATGTGTGGCTCCGGCCTGCTCGTCCACTTCTCCTGGTGCCACCCGCGCCCGTAGATCCACTCGCCGGGCTTCGCCTTCTTCACCGCCTCGGCGACCATCGCGACGATCTGATCCCACGAGGAGGTCTTCATCAGGTTGAGGTTGAGCTTGGCCGTCCCGATGCCCGTGAAGTGGCCGTGGCCCTCGACGAACCCCGGGATGACGAGGCGCCCTGCGAGATCGATGACCCTGGTTGCCGGCCCGATGTGCCGCTTGATGTCTTCGCTCGTGTCCAGTGCGGCGATCCGCTCGCCGACTATGGCAAGGGCCTGCGCGTCGGGAACACCGGGCTCGACGGTGACGATGCGCCCATTGGTCAGCACCAGATCCGCCGGAGGTCTGGCCTGGCCGGACGTCGAACGTGCGGCGATCGCGGTGACGCCGGCCAGGGCAACGGCGGCGATGAGCGCGGACGCTTTTCGCGGGGACATCACACTCCCTCCAACTCTGCTCGCCTGCCTGCGGTCTTCGGCTGGCAGGGGAATGGCGTCGAGCGTTCCGTGCGGTGCCGATCGACTCGACCCTGCGGACTCATTCAAGCCTGGCGCCGTCCGGACCGAACACCCGCGCGAAATTGCCGCCGAGAATCTTCGCGATATCGGCTTCGCCGAGCCCGGCCGCCGTCATGGCCGTGCGCTGGGACTCGTAGATGGCCCGCTGCCAGCCGCGCGGATAGAACGAGGAATCGGTGCCGAAGAGCAGCCGGTCGGCGCCCGCGACGGCAACGGCCTGCCGGAAGACGGCCTCGAGCGTCAGGCCGGGATGGTACGTCATCCAGCGGTTGCTGCTCGACGTATCGAGCAGCAGGTTCGGGCACTGGTCGGCCGCCATCAACGCGTCACGGAAGAAGCCCGCACCGAAGTGGGGGACGATCACGGGGACCGTCGGATAGCGCACGGCAACGGCCGCCACCGCCAGAGGGTCCCCCAGCCGCCAGTCGAACGGCGACGCCAGACCCAGCCTCTTCCGCACGCCGACAGTCAGCGCCCCACAATGGACGAACACCGCCGCGCCATGGCGCTGCGCCGCGTCGAACACCGGCGTGACGCACGGGTCGGCGAGGGAATAATGGTGCATCGCCGGGAACAACGCGACCGTCCGAAGCCGCAGCTCGCTCAGAGCCCGCTCCAGCCGGCCTGCGGCGTCCGGGGCCGCCGGGTTGAACATGAACGCGCCGACGAACCTGGCCGGGTGCGCGCCGACAGCCGCCGCCACCGACTCTTCGTCGCCGGGAATACTCGCAATCAGCATCGCGCGATCGACGCCCTGCTCGTCCAGCTCGGCGACCCATCGTCGGGCCAGGTCCGGCGCAGGACCTGGATCGTCCCAGCCCAGGAACCGCGCTGCGGCGGCGGCACGGCCGGTGGCCGGGAAGTCCTGCCGATCGCGCGTCAGGATTTCCAGGAATCCGGAGGAGAAGAAGTGGCAATGGGCGTCGGCAATCGTGTGAGTCGCGAGCATTGATCCTCGCCCGCCGCGCGTGCCGCGGCCTGACCCGGGACCAGACGCCGCAGACCGCGACCGCCGCGATGCGAATCGCGAGGCGCGAACCGCGAAGTCAACCAGCGAACTTATATCCCATTCCGTGCACGGTGAGGATGTATTGAGGGTGCCGCGGGTTGGGCTCGATCTTCTGGCGCAGCCAGGCGACGTGGACGTCGACGGTTCGGGTCGACGGCATGGCGTTGTAACCCCAGACCTCGTTGAGCAGCTCCTCACGGGTCAGGGTGGCCCCGCGATGCTCGATGAAGTAGCGCAGCAGCCGGAACTCGCGGGCGGTGAGGTCGAGGAGCGCGCCGGCTCTGCTGACCTCGGCCTTGCGGAAGTCGACATGGACTTCGCCGAAGCGATGCCCCTCCGCCGGATGCGGCATGGACTTGAGGCGCCGCAGCTTCGCCTCGATGCGCGCGAGCAGCTCGGCCATCTCGAACGGCTTGGTCACGTAGTCGTCCGCGCCGAGCTTGAGCCCCACGACGCGATCCATGAGCTGCCCGCGCGCCGTGAGCATGACCACCGGCGTCTCGATGCCGCGACGCCGGAGCTCCCTGAGGACATCGAAGCCCCCGACTCGCGGGAGCATGACGTCGAGCACGATCAGGTCGAAGGCTTCTGCCGCAGCGCGCTCGAGCCCGCTCTCGCCGTCGGCCGAGGTCTCGACGCCGTAGCCTTCACGCGCGAGGCGATCGGTCAGCGTGAGGACGAGCCCAGGTTCGTCCTCGACGACGAGGATCCGTTTCACGGCGATCGAGGAGCCTGCGCTCCGGCGACCACGCCGGGATCGACCGTCCGGCTCATGGCGGCCTCGCCCGCTGCGCACAGGTGCACCGTGAACTCGCTGCCCGATCCGGGCGTGCTCCTGAGGGTTACGCGGCCACCGTGCGCCTCGACGATGCGCCGGACGAGGCTGAGTCCGAGGCCAGCCCCCTGAACCTGCGCGGACACGACGTCGGACGCACGGTAGAAGGGCTCGAAGATTCGCGCCTGCTCGGCCGCGGCGATCCCGATTCCCCGATCGGCAATCGTGATCTGCACGTCGTCACCCGTCGAGCCCCCGCGGATGCCAATCCATCTGCCGCTGGCGCCGTACTTGATCGCGTTGGCGAGCAGGTTCTGGAAGACACGGCGGAGCGCGCCGCGATCGCCGGCTGCGGCGGGCAGGTCCCGCGGCAGATCCACCTCCACGGTCAGCTTCGCTTCCTCGAGCAGCGTCGCCGACGACGCGATCAGATCGCGGAGCAGCTCGTCGAGGTGCACCGGAGCCGCGGCGAACCCGCGCTGGCCCGACTGGATTCCTGCGAGCTCGAGGATCTGCTCGACCATCTCGGTCAGGCGCCTTCCCTCAGTCCGCATCAGGTCGCCGTATTGGCGTATGTGCGCCTGCTCGTGCACGACCCCGTCTGCGAGGTTCTCCGCAGCCGAGCGAATTACGGCGAGCGGCGTGCGCAGCTCGTGGGAAACGGCCGCGACGAACTCCATCTGCTGGCGCGCGAGGCGCTGCGCGCGCCGGGTCGACAGCACGAGCAGGCCCATGCTGGCGCCGAGAACGGCCAGGATCCCGGAGCTGAGAACCAGGTTGCGCCGGCGCGCCGCGTTCACTGCCGTTTCGAGCGACCCGGCCGGGTGTCTGAGGACGACGCGCCATGCCGGCGCGGAGGCCGCGGTAATGCGGGCGGCCGTCTGTATCGTCCGGCGGCTCTCTGGATCCGGAGCCGCACCCGCCTGCACCAGAATCGACACGGGCCGCGAGTCGTGCAGCAGGACCCGTCGGTCCTCGCCGGGCGCGGCCCTGGCGTTGGCCGTGAACGTCGCGAACCGCCGGACCTCCGCCGCCAGCGTCGTGAAGTCAGCCGTTCTGACCTGGAAGAACTCGGCGGAGGCGTCGGCCGTCTCGTCCTTTCCGGGTGAGAAGCCGGGCGTGGACCGATACAGCACACGGCCGTCCCCCTCCTGGCTCACGACTGCGACCTGGTAGTCGCCGCCGGCGACCGTTCCCGAGACATGGCGGGCGGCGAGCGATGGGAAGAGGTCCTGCGTCAGGTACTCGAGATCGATGGTGATGATGCAGTAGGACAACGCCGGCGTCGCGTGGCGGGGCCCATTGATGTCAGAGAGGACCAGCGTGGGCTGCGGCACGACGATCGCCGGCACGTCGCGCCAGACAGGGGCAGCGAGGCGCCGGATGAAGAGCGTCCCGGCTCCCGGTGCATTCTCAGTGGAATCGTCCTGCAGGTGGGTGCGCCAGCCGCT
Source organism: Vicinamibacterales bacterium (assembly GCA_035620975.1). Taxonomy (GTDB): domain Bacteria; phylum Acidobacteriota; class Vicinamibacteria; order Vicinamibacterales; family 2-12-FULL-66-21; genus DASPFV01. Next base: position 92,654 of record DASPFV010000193.1, on the reverse strand, counting down.
CATCGAGGCCGGCCACTCCGCGGGCCGGAGTCGGCGTGTGCCTGGGTCGAAACGCTCCAGCCGCGGCGAGGACCTCGCCTCGTCACTCGTGAAGATGTAGTAGTCCTTTATCAGACGCGGAAACTGCGACGTGGCGTGCCAGCGATCGTAGCGGAGCGCGAACGCCTCGTCACGATTCACTGCGGTCGGCGTCAACGGATCCGACTGGAACAGCAGGTACGCCCGCGTGAGCTCCCGGTCGACGTCGTGGGCGAACTGCGAAGCCCCCGTGCTCAGCGCCGCACGTACCCGATCCCGCTCGGCATCGCTGATGCGGCTGACCCAGCGGTACTGCAGGGTAGCCAGCACGGCGATCAGCGCGAGCAGCGCGACGCCCACCAGGAACAGGGGCGGGCGCCAGCGGAGCGTCATGTCGGCGAGTCTAGCATGTGCATCCTGCCCGCCTGATCGACCCGCCGCAAGGTTTTACGTCCTTAACAAAGTCTTAGCGCAGGCTTAACCACTCCTCCGGACGCGAGCCGGATGATGGTGCCTGGCTGCGTCGCGAGTGCGCCGAGAAGCGCTGGCTCGTGATGGATCACAGGACGGAGGGGACGACATGCGAATGAGAGCTGCGTTTGTGGTGTGTGGTGTGATGACACTGGCCGTCGCGGGGGCGGTGGGCACCAGGGCGCAGGACGCCGAGGCCGTGGCCAGGAAAGTACTGGCGGACGCACGCCAGGCGCTCGGCGGTGAGAACAGGCACACTGCCCTGAAGGCGCTGTCGCTGAGGGCCGACTACCGCCGGGAGTCCGGCGTGCCCGCCGGCGGCGGCGCGATGACGGTCGTGATGATGGGCGGCCCGGGGGGCGGAAGCGGTCCGGCGCCGCAGATGGCCGGCGAGCTCGAGATCGACGTCGCATTCCCGGACAAGTACTACCGGCAGGACACCGGTACTGGCGCGCTCGCCATGACCCGCATCGAGGGCTTCGAGGGCGACCGGCCGTTCATCGACGTCCTCGCGAACAGCCCGGGGATGCGCGTGAACGTCGACCGAGGCACGAACGATCCCGCCCGCAGACAGGCCGCACTCCTGCGCAGTCAAGCGGAGCTGGCGCGGCTGCTCCTCGGAATGATCGCGGGCACCCAGCCTGGCTTCGAGGCCGCCTACACCTACTCCGGCATCGCCGAGTCCCCGGACGGCGCCGCCCACATGATCGACGTGAGCGGTCAGGGAGATTTCAGGGCGAGGCTGTTCATCGACACGCAGACGCACCAGCCACTGATGCTCACTTATCTGGAGCCCGAACTCCGCGCCATCAGGATGGCCGCCGGCAGCCCCCGTGGCGGCGCCACCGTCGTCACGCCGCACGGCGGCTCCGCGACTCCGTCGTCGGGGCAGAGTGGCGCTTCCCGGGAGCTCACCCCCGAGCAGCGGGCCGAGCTCGACAGGCAGCTGCACGGGGCAGAGTCTGCGCCGCCGAAGCTCGTCGAACAGCGCCTGTATTTCGCAGAGTATCGCGAGGTCGACGGCATCCTGCTTCCGCACCGCATCACGCGAGGCACGGCCGCAAAGCCGAACGAGGAGTGGGAGGTGAAGAGCTACCAGGTCAATCCGACCATCAAGGCCGATCGTTTCAAGGTCGGCATCGAGTAGCGCGGCTGCCTCGGGCGGAGTTCCTGCACATGCCGATCACAGAGCGGCGCGTCGCCACCCTCGCGGTCACCGCGGTTGTCAGCCTTCTCCTCACGGGAACGTTGCGGGCGCAACCGGCGCCTCGTGAGGGCACTCTGCGCGTGGTTGTCGCCGATCCTTCAGGCGCGGTGATCGTCGGGGCGCGTGTGACGCTCGTGGCCCTGGATCCCGCAGGGCTCCCGGCGGAGGCCGCCACCGGCAACCGCGGTGAGGCCGAGTTCACGAGCCTGCGACCGGGGCGCTACGCCGTCCGTGCCGAGTTCGCGGGATTCGAGCCGCAACAGCTCGACGACATTCGGGTGCGCCCGGGCGCAGCCGTGCGACGGGACGTCCGGCTGCCCATCGCCAGAATCGCACACGAGGTCGACGTAGGACAGGATCCGCAGGACCGCGCGCTCGACTCCCGCGGGAACGCGTTCAGCAACGTCCTCACGCGGGAGCAGATCGACGCGTTGCCGGACGATCCCGACGAAATGCAGGAGGTGCTGGAGCAGATGGGCGGCCCCGGGGCCACGGTACGGGTGGACGGGTTCCGGGGCGGCCGCCTGCCGCCGAAGTCACAGATCCAAGCGATCCGATTCCGCCGGGATCTCTTCGCGGCGGAGAACCATGGCGGCGGGATGATCTTCGTCGACGTCCTCACGCGGCCGGGCGGGGGCCCGCTTCGGGGAACGGTGGACCTCACGTTCCGCGACGACTCCTTGAGCGCTCGAAATCCTTTCGCTCCGCGCCGCAGCCCGGAACAGCAGCAGAACGTCACGTTCTCGCTGAACGGCACGCTGGTGAAGGATCGGACGGGCTTCTCGTTCACGACGAACGGCCTCGATGCCTACGACTCGAAGACCATTCTTGCCGCGGTGCCGGCCGGCACCGTCAACACCGTCGTCCGTCGGCCGACCGATCGCATCAGTTTCTCGGCCCGTCTCGACCATGCGCTCACACGATCGCACACGCTGCGGGGCTCGTACCAGCGGAACGCGAGCGTGAACGAGAACCTCGGCGTCGGGAACTTCGACCTGCTCGCGCGCGCGTACACCCGGGACGCCAGCGAGGACCTCTTCCGCGTCTCGCTGTCGGGGCCGCTCGCGCGCTCCTTCTTCGCCGAAACCAGGGTCCAGGCCAGGCGGCAGTCGATCGAATCGACCTCGCGCACCGACAGCCCGGCGGTGCTCGTGCTGGACGCCTTTAACTCCGGCGGCGCGCAGGTCGCGGGCGGACGAGACTCGAGTGACATCGAGGTCGCTGCCGACGTCGATTACACGAAAGGGCGGCACTCCGCTCGCGCGGGTCTGCTGCTCGAAACCGGCCGGTACCGGAGTAACGACGTGAGGAACGCGACGGGCACGTTCACGTTCGCGAGTCTCGCGGAGTACGAGGCGGCCCGCCCGACGACCTTCACCCGGCGGATCGGCAACGCCCTCGTCGAGTACCGGCACACGCAGTTCGGCTGGTACGTGCAGGACGACATCCGTCTCGCCCGGAGCGTCGCGCTGAGTCTCGGGCTCCGGCACGAGCTGCAGAGCCACATCGACGACCGCGCAAATCTCGCGCCGCGGCTGGGTGGAACCTGGTCTCCGAGGAAGAGCGGCACGACGACGCTGCGGGGCGGAGCGGGGGTGTTCTACGACTGGTACGAGGCCCAGGTCTACGAGCAGACGCTGCGCGTGGACGGCGTGCGTCAGGCGGATCTCGTGGTGCAGTCACCCGGCTATCCGGATCCGCTGCTCGGCGGGACCGCCGTGCCGCTGCCCCCCGGGCGGCTCGTACAGTCCCCAGACCTGAGCCTCCCCACGATCCTTCGCACGAACCTCGGCGTCGAGCAGATGATCGGCCGGTCCGCCCGCACCAACGTGATGTACTTCTACTCGAGCGGCTCGCAACTCTTCCGAGGCCGGAACCTGAATGCCCCCTTCGCTGACGGCTCCCGACCGGATCCCTCGTCGGGCAACATGACGCAGGTGGAGTCCACGGCGAGGTCACAGGGCCACATGGTGCACGCCGGGTTCAACATGAACCTACCGTGGCACCGCACGTTCCTCTTCCTCAACTACACGTTCGCGCGAATGCGGAACGACACCGACGGCCCGTTCGCGCTCCCGGCCGACAACTACGATCCGCGTGCGGAATGGGGGCCGTCGGCCCTCGACATTCCCCACCGGGTCACCGGGATGCTGAACATGGACCTGTGGAGAGGCTTCAAGGTCGCCACGAACTTCTTCGCCAGCTCGGGAACACCCTACACCATCACGACGGGCCACGACGACAACGGCGACACGGTCAGCAACGATCGGCCCGCGGGCGTCGGCCGGAATGCGGCCCGGACCACGGCCCGAGCCGAACTCGGCATGCGACTGAGCTGGGCCTTCGGCTTCGGCCGTCGGCCGGGGGCGGACAGCGCGGGCGGCCCGCAGGTCGTCATGATTCGCGCGGGCGGCGGGGGGGAGACGCCGATGGGCGGATTCTCGGGCGGCGCCGATGACAGGCGGTGGCGCTTCGAGGTGTACGTCGCGGCGACCAACCTGCTGAACCGGACGAACCTGCTCGGCTTCAGCGGCGTGATGTCGTCGCCGTTCTTCAGGCAGCCGACCTCCGCGGCGCCGGCGCGCCGGATCGAGCTGGGCGCGCGGTTCGGCTTCTGAATCGCGGGTCCGCGCGGTCGCTGGCGACGGCGCGCTGACCTGCCATGCGATGGCGCGGATCCTCTCAGGGGACGCGGATCCACGCCGATTCCTTTTACGGGACGGGACGGGCGCGGATGCACGCGGGTTCTTTCTCTCCCACGGGTCGCGGCTCAGTGCAAACCCAAACGCGATCCTTCGTCACGGGACGCGGATGCACGCCGATTCCTTTCACGGGACGCGGATGAGCGCGGATGCACGGGGGTCTCTCTCTCACACGGGTCGCGGATCAGTGCGGATACAAACGCGGAATCCTTTCTCACCAGACGCGGATCCACGCGGATCCTTTCTCGCGGGCCGCGGAGGAGCGCGGAGTGGCGCGGATTCTCTGGTCACGGGACGCGAATGCCGCCGCGGGTGCACGCGCTCCCGTTCACTCCTGAACCCGGGTGCAACCTGCCGATCATGGCGGCGGGTTTCGATCGTACTCAGCAAGCAGCTGGCGGGCGCGTTCCAGTTCCGGTTGCTCGAGCGGATTGTCCCCTGGATCGTCGACCGCCACACGCAGGATCTGGTACTCGCGTTCGTCGCGAATCATCCCGCGGCCAAGGATCGATGGACCAGCCTGCCAGAGCGACAGTGGCCCGGACCAGAGGTACCGGCCGTACGGGCGGTTGTCCAGGACGAGCGGCTCCAGATGACCCACGTCGCCGCGGTCCCGCCAGCCCGCGCGAAGACCATCGGTCGATTTCCAGAACAGGAGCCGATCAGCGAACAGCCGGTCGAGGAACCAGACGAGGTCCGAAGTGAGCCGTGCCGCGCGGGCTCGAGGGGGCAGGTGGGAATCGAAGTTGTCGAAGGAGTCGGCGAGGACCTCGCCCACCGTCACCGTGACGGTCAGTGTGTGAGGCGTTTCGACCCCGGCGACCACGACTGCGTCCCCGACCTGCGGATTCGCGGCCCGGAACACGGCGATGGGATTGTCCCCGGCACCGGCCGTGAACCGGCCCTGACCGAACTGGTTCTCCAGAGCGAGGAGCACTGCTTCTCGAAGTCCCATTGTGTTCGCTCGAGCGGCGCTGGCGTGAATGATGGACCAGCGGGATGGCGCGAGAAAACGGAAATCTGCGACTCGGGCAGAGCCGCCGAGATCCGAGTGCATCCGCGAAGATCCGCGTTCATCCGCGTCCCGTCAAAAAAGAGAGTCCGCGCCACTCCGCGTCCCGTGAACAGAGACCCGCGCCAGCCGCGCGTTCATCCGCGTCCCGTGGTCCGGGGCATCCGCGTTCAGCGGGCCCGCTCTCCAAACACGCGATCCGCGACCAGGAAGTAGGGCAGCGCGAGGGCGGACAGCGCCGCCGCAATCGCGAAGGCCGTCCCGAACCCGTGGCGCTGGATCAGCCAGCCCATCGACGTGGAGCCCGTGCCGATCCCGGTGTCGAATGCCGCCAGGATCGCCCCGAACGCCGCGCCCCGGCGACCTGCGGTCACGCCGCGCATCACGTACCCGATGTAGACGGGGTACGCCGTGCCGAAGCCCAGGCCGAACACGACGGCCGACACGACCAGCCAGCTGCGGGTGCCGCCGAACGCCAGACAGGCGAGGCCGAGGCTGATCAGCGCGAGGCACGGCACGAACACCCGCTTGTAGCCGAAGCGATCGCCGAGACGTCCCGAGAACGGCCGCGTGACCAGGATCACGATCGCCAGCGTCGTCAGGTAGATGCCCTTGGGCGCCACGCCGTTCGCGTCCGCGTACAGCGCCGTGAAGCTCGTGATGCCTCCGTACCCGAAGGAGTAGAGAAACAGGCTGAACGAGATCGCGAGCACGCGCCATTCGAGCAGCCCCTGCCCGGCATGCCGCGGCTCCGCCACGGGCTGCTCGGGCAGACCCCACGCGATCGCCGCCATGACGACGTTGAGCGCCGCGCCGACGAGACACATCCACAGCCAGCCGCGGCGGTAGATCCAGAAGCCGAGCGTGGGTGCCACGGCAATCGCTGCGACCGTGGCGAGGCCCCAGTAGCCAATGCCCTCCGCGCGCCGGCGTTCGGGCAGGAGGTTGGTCATATAGGCCGCCGACGCCGACAGGAGGCCGGACCAGAAGATCCCGTGCACCACCGCGAGCGCGAGCATCAGCACGTAGCTCGAGAGCAGTGCGTAGCCGAGCGAGAAGACGGCCAGCGCGATGCTGCTCGTGATCAGGATGCGCCGCTGGCCCATCCGATCCGCGAAGGCCCCCGTCAGCGGCGCCGAGAACGCGGACGCATAGGTCAGGAAGCCGAGGAACAGGCCTGACGCGAAGGTCGAGCCGCCGAGGTCGATGATATGGAACGGCGCGGTGGGCAGGAGCTGGAACGCCGAGAGAAACACGGTGAAGCTGAACCCGCACATCACGAAGAAGCGCGGAGTGAAGAGGCGATCGGATCCCGGGGCCATCGAGCCGATCGAGGATATATCAGTTCCGCAGCTCGAGGCTGGCGACTCGCAGCCCGGTCCTCCGTAGGTTGAGGCCCGCTCGTGCGGGCCGTGGAGGTTGACGCTACTCCGTCTTCAGCGCCATCACAGGATCGACGCGCGTCGCACGCCAGGCCGGCACGAAGCTCGCCGCGGCCGCCACCAGCGTGAGGCCGAGCCCGACGGCGGCGAAGGTCACCGGGTCCAGCGGGCTGACCTCGTGCAGCAGCGAGCTCATCGTCCGGGCCGCGACGGCGGCCACAGCAAGACCCATCGCAACCCCCGCGACGGCGAGGCCCAGACCGCTGCGCAGTACCAGCGAGAGTATGTGCCCCCGACCCGCCCCGATAGCGACGCGGATGCCGATCTCGCGCATGCGCCGGCTCACGAGGTACGACAGCACACCGTAGATGCCGACGGCCGACAGCATCAGCGCCATGGCGGCGAAGGCTCCCAGCAGGACCCCCGTGAACCTGGGGGTTGACATGGTTGCACCGACCACGTCGGTCATCGTGCGCACCTGCGCCACGGGCAGGTTCGGGTCGAGCGCGCGAATGCGGGCCCGGACGGGACCCACCAGTGTCAGCGGATCGGTCGACGTTTTCACGACCAGCGACATTGCGCGGATCGGGTTGCCGACCGACTCGTGCCATTGCGTATGCGGAACGTAGTACTTCTCCTTGATCGGCTCGGTGACGCCGTTGTGGCGGACGTCGGCGACGATCCCCACGACGGTGACCCACGGCCGATTCGGGTTCCCGCCGATCCTGAACCGGCCGCCGATCGGGTCGCGGCCGCTCCAGTAGCGGCGGGCCATCTCCTCGTTGATGAGCCCCACGAGCATGCTTCCCGTGGTGTCGGCGGCGGTGAAGGTCCGGCCGCGGATGACGCGTTCGCCAATAGCTTCTAGATAGCCATCGGTGACGATCTGCCAGTCGCCCTTGGCGTTCGTGCCCGGCGGCGGGTCGTAGCCCTCGACCATCAGACCGGTGTCGCCAATCGTGGAGCCGAGCGGAAGCAGCCGCGCGGCGCCGGCACGCTGCACGCCGGGAAGCTGGCGGATCTCGTCGACCAGCCGCTGGAAGAAGCCCACGACCTGCTCCGATTGCGGGTAACTCGCGGCCGGCAGGGCCACCCGCATCGTCAGGACGCCGGACGGCTCGAAGCCGAGCGGCACCCGCTGGAGCGACCAGAGGCTGCGCAGCATGAGACCCGCGCCCACGAGCAGCACGACGGCCAGCGCCATCTCGACGACGACCAGGGCGTTCCGGAAGCGCTGGCGCCCGCTGCCAGTCGAGGCGTTCTGACCGCGGTCCTTCAACGAGTCCGTCAGGTCCGCCCGGAGGGCGCGCAGCGCAGGCGCCAGGCCGAACAGCACGCTCGTCAGCAGTGCCACGCCGGCCGTGAACGCCAGCACCTTCAGATCGAGCGTTACGCCGGACACCCGTGGGATGCTGGCGGGATTCCACCAGGCGACGAGCCGCACGCCCGCGAACGCGAGCGCGAGCCCGGCGAGGGCGCTGATCACCGTGAGCACGAGATTCTCGGTGAGCAGCTGTCGGAGCACGCGAAGCCGTCCCGCCCCGAGCGCCGACCGCACGGCAAGCTCGCGCTGCCGCGCCTCGGCGCGGGCAAGCAGCAGGTTGGCAACGTTGGCGCAGGCGATCAGCAGCAGGAACGCGACCGCGCCGAACAGCAGCAGCAGCGAGCGCCGCACCGTGCCCACGACTTCGTCGGTCAGCGAGAGCACGACAGTGCCGAACTGCATCTGCCTCGGGTAGAGACCCTCACCCGTCATCGCGTCGGCAATCGACTGCAGCTCCTGCGCGGCCTGCGCGACGGTCGCACCGGGTTTGAGGCGTCCGGCCGCGTACAATCCGTGACTGCCATGGTCGGTGCTGGCCGGATCCATCTGCAGCGGCATCCAGAGCTGGGTGGGTTCGGGGTTGCCGAAGTCGGTCGGCAGCACGAAGCCTGGAGACATCACGCCGACGACCTCGAACGGCCGTCCGTTGATGAGAATCGTGCGCCCCACGATGGACGGGTCGGCGGCGTACCGGCGATTCCACAGGCCGAACCCCAGCAAGACGAGGTCGGGGCCCTCGGGCAGATCCTCGGCCGCCGTGAAGGTCCGTCCTACGAGAGGAGCGACGCCGAGGGTGGAAAAGAGGTTGGATGTCACGTTGGCGGCCGAGACGCGCTCGGGCTCGCCATCGCCGGTCAGATTCACCTGCCCGTCGCCCCAGGCCGCGATCTCCTCGAGCGTCCGGCTGCGCCTCCGGTAGTCGACTACTTCGCCGGTCGCCACCCAGGTCTTGTCGAACGCGGTCCACTTGCTCCAGATCATGACGGCCCGATCCGGCTCCCGCCACGGAAGCGGCCTGAGCAGCACGGCGTTGACGACGCTGAAGATTGCAGCGTTCGCGCCGATGCCAATCGCCAGGGTGAGCACGGCGATGGCGGCGAAGCCCGGGTTGCGCGCGAGCGTGCGGGCGCCGAATCGGAGATCCTGGCGAAGCGTATCGAGCGAGGGGGACATCGCGCTCCTCCGGAGAAATGTTCCGCTTAGACGGAAGCGACTGCGGAATCGTTGCTAAGATGCCTGCATGTCGCGTGATTACACACCCTTCCGACCGTCGAGGCTCTGGAAGCGGCTGCCGTCCGAGCGGCGGCGCGTCGCGGCCGAGCTCTTCTGGGCCGATGAACAATCAGCCGAGCAGCAGGCGGAGGCCATCGCCGCCATTGCGTCGCATATGAAGTTCCGTACCAAGAGCGTGCTCGCGCTGCCGGCCGGGAAGCGCGTTCGATATCTGATGTCGCTGCCGACGATCTCCGATTCCATCGCCGCACGCGCCCTGGTCAGTTATCACCTGGAGCACCAGCGGCCCATGATGTCGGCTTTTCTCGACAGCCTCGGGATCAGCCACGAGAACGGCCTGATCAGTGAAGAGACGGTGCCGAAGCCCGATGCCGACCGGCTGCGGAGCGCCGCCTCCGCGCTGACGACGACGTTCCCGGCCGAGGACGTGTCGCTCTACTTCTCGACGCTGGTCTCCCAGGACCCGGAGACCTGGGGTGAACTGGCAGAGCTGCCCGCGACGTCCGCGGTCGTCGCCTGACCCGCGATCTATCGCGCCCGCTCGGCCAGCACGGCCGTGATGCGGCGGAACGCAGGGGTTTCGCGCAGCGGCTCGAGCAACGGCTCGATCGGAATCGTCCAGCCGCCGTGGGGAAGCTCCGCCCGCTCGAGCAGTGTCTCGAGGCAGCCAATGGCCTCCGCCTGCCGGTCGCAGACGCAGTGCTGGAGAGCCGCGGCCATCTCGGCCTCGCTGCGGCGGCCGCCTCGCCGAAGCGCCTCGATAGCCGCCGACGCCCGGGCCAGCGTCCGGTCGGCCGCAGTGGCGTCGCCAGACGCGCGCCGGGCTGCGCCAAGACCCACCAGCGAGCGCGCGTGCTCGGGGAACAGCTCCAGCGCCTGCTCGAACCGGGCGGCCGCCTCGCCCGGCTGCCCGCTGCCGAGCAACGCGAATCCGAGCCCGTCGTGGGCGTTCATCGCGAACTCGGGGGCGTACAGCTGGGAGCCACCCGACGACAGCTCGCTCCCGAACTCCAGCCTCGCCTCGGCGTCGTCGCCGCGCGCGAGCCGGACGAGGCCGAGCAGCCAGTGCAGTCCCCTCGCCGGATACCGCTGGCGGCGATCGGCCTGTCGATCCTGCACGATGGTGCCCTCCCGGAGCACCGATTCGGCCCGATCGAGCGCCCCCCGCGCGATGTGCACCATCGCGGCCTCGAAGTGGATGAACGGGAAGTCGGGGTAGAGGTCGACCGCGCGGGCGAGCGCCGTCAGGCGCTCCTCGCCCCACGCGGCATGGCCGAGGCGGAACTGATTTCCCCAGTATCCCGGCTCGAGCTGCACGGCACGCCGCGCCGCGACGAGCGCCTCTCCGGGCCGCCCGGCGCTCGTGAGCAGAAAGGCAAGCGTGGCGTGCGCCTCGGCGAGCGTGCGCTCCAGCTCGATGGCGCGACGGACGTGATCGATGGCGCGGGCGAGCAGCGCGGCGTCGGGCTGGTTGCGCGCCCTCGACATCTCGTACTGCCAGAACCGCGCGTTGGCGAGGCCGACGTGGGCGGCCGCGTACTGCGGATCCAGGCTTACCGCGCGCTCGAAGCTGGCGATCGCGTCCGGCACGCGCGCAGCATCCAGGGATTCGAGGCTCACCCGCCCGCCGGTGAACGCCGCGTACGCCTCCAGGCTGCTCGTGTCGCCGATCGATCGCCTCGCGCCGCCCTCCGGCTTCGCGAGGCCCAGCGCATCCGAGAACTGGCTGACGATGCGATCCTGCAGGTCGAAGACCTGCGCGAGCTGGCCGTCGGCCTTGGCCTCGGCCGTTGCCTCGCCGGTTGCGGCGTCGACGACGCGCGCGGTGATGCGCAGGCGATCGCCAATCCGCTGGAAGCTGCCCACGACGGCGCGATCGAGGTGCAGCTCGGCGCGCAGCGCCGACAGGTCGGACCCGACGCGCCTGGCGGCCTCGACGACGCGGACTCGATCGATGACGCGCAGCGAGGAGGTCGCTCTGAGGTCGTTCGTGACCGTTTCGGCGATGCCCGACGAGAGCCAGGCCACGTCGCTGTTGCTGCTGACATTGGCGAAATCGAGCACGGCGATCGCAGGCCTGTGCTCGACCGGAGCCTCGCGCTTCGTCGTCGGCGTCACGAGCTCCGCACCCGCATTCACGGGCGCGATGAACCGGTACCCGCGGCGCGCAACGGTCTGGATGTACGCCGGCGCCGCGGGATCGTCGTCGAGCGCCTGGCGCAGCTCGGAGATCGCCTGCGTGAGCGCGTTGTCGGTGACGGCCACGTCGGGCCAGAGCGCCTTGAACAACTCGTCCTTCGAGACGAGCGCCGACGGCCGGGCGACGAAATACAGCAGGAGGTCGACGATCTTCGGGGAGAGCGGGACGGCCACGCCGTCGCGCTGCAGCCGGAACGCCGCGGGGTCGAGCGTGAACGGTCCGAAACGGTAAATCAAGGCGCGCTCCGGCCGAACACCAGGAGCGCGTCGCGGTCGGCGCGTGAACGGAGGGACATGCGGGGATACCAGGGGACCGGCTGACGCGTGCCCCGGCGCTCAGTGTCCGCAGGTCACAGCCGTGCCTTCGAAAGAGTCGACTTCCAGAACGGGCAGCGGCTGCCCTCCCTGCCGGACCATGGGATCCGCCGCGTTGCCGCCGCCTACGAAAATCCTCGTCTTGCCTATCCTGAGGCCCTGCTCGGCCTCGGGCTGCGGCAGTGTCGACTTCAGCTCGCCCTGGACCTCTACGATCCGGTCGTCGTACGCGGCCCGCAGCCGCTTGAGCAGATCCTTGTCACCCTTGAGCTGATAGGTGAACGGCGTGTAGAGCGCGCCAGTCGGGTCTTCCTCTGCTGTCAGGCTGGTCTCGGTCGCCGTGAGGACGAGCCCCTGGAGGCAGCCTTTCACGCGGACGTGGTCACCCTTTTTCGGCGTGCGGACCTTCTGGTCCTGGCCGCCGGCAGCAGCCGGGATCGCCGCGAGGGCGCAGGCCAGCGTCAGAGCCGCCACGAGAGCCGGCAGTCCGCCAGGAACCCGACGCCGACCGGGATTTGACGACAGCATGGAAGTCTCCTCAAAGAAAACGCTCGAGGTCCCGAGGCTTTTCGCGTTCCTCGGCCACCATGGACCTGTTCAGACCCGGAAGAGGCGCCATTCCGACGAGGCGTCGACCGGGAACGCGCCGCGGTCCTCGAACGGCAGCCCCGCGTCGCCGACGATGTCGCGCACGGTGCGGCTCACGAGCACTTCGCCGGGCGACGCGTGATCGGCAATGCGGGCCGCGAGATCGACCGGAGCTCCGGAGTAGACGCCGGCGCGCACGGTGCACTCGCCCGTATGGACGCCAACCCGGACGGTCACGCCGAAACGGCCGGCGGCCGCGGCGAGCGCAGTGGCGAAGCGGATCGCGCGGGCCGGACCGTCGAACGCGCCGACGAAGCGGTCCGGGCAGGCCGAGAGCGTCCGGCCGCGGAACCAGTCCGACTCGCGCGCGGCGTGCTCGAGGAACCCTGCCGTTTGGTCGCCACCCTCGATCGCGACGTGCACGACGGTCGACAGCACCATGTCGAACGGGGAGAGCATCGGCGCCTCGATGATGAAGCGCTCGATTTCCGCGAGCATCGAGTCCTGGTCTCCGACGAACGGCAGGTGGTCCTCTCCGGGCAGCTCGACGAAGCGCGCGCCGGGGATGCGGCTTGCGACGTAGCGGCCCTCCTCGACCCGCAGACACCGGTCGTGCGTCCGGTGCAGAACCAGCGTCGGCACGCGGATCGACGGCAGGATCTCACGGATGTCGATCCCGGCGTTCATTTGCGTCAGCGCCAGGGCAGCACCCGGGCTGGCGCCCATCCGCAGGTAGGTGCTCCACCACGTCCGGAACGCCGGATCGGCGGCCACGCTCGGTGCGCGCTCCTCGAGACCGATGGGCCCGCCCCATCCCTTCCGGATCTGCTCGTAGAAGGCTTCGCGCTGCTCGCGTGTGGGCCCCCACGGGTACTCCGGGTCGCGCAGGCGCTTGGCGTACGTGCCGATCATCACGAGCGCGCGCGTCTTCTCCGGATACGTCGCGGCGAACAGCGCGCACATCGGACCGCCTTCAGAGACGCCGACCAGGGCGGCCTGCTCCGACTGCACTTCCTCCAGCACGGCCCGCAGATCGTCCATCCGCTGCTCGAGAGTCGGGAGCTCCGCGACCCGGTCGGACAGCCCCGTGCCTCGCTTGTCGATGAGGATCAGCCGCGAGAACGACGCGAGCCGCGTGAGGAACCGCGCGAAGGACGGCTCCGCCCAGAAATACTCCAGGTGCGTCACCCAGCCCATCACGAAGACGAGGTCGATCGGGCCGCCACCGATGACCTGATAGGCGATGTTCACGTCGCCGCTGCGCGCGTAATGCGTGTCCGGCACGGCGAGCACGCTCACGGCGCCGCTGGCCGGCACGACGGTCACGCCCGACGGCGCCGCAGGCGCCGCCGTATCGAGCGAAACCGGTGCGATGAATCGGTACCCCCGACGATGTGCCGTCTCGATGAAGCGCGGGGTCCGCGGATCGTCCTCCAGGGCACGCCGGACCTCGCGTACACACACCTTCAACGCGCCGTCCCCGACATGGACGTCGGACCAGGCCAGATCCAGCAGCTCGTCCTTCGTGACCAGCCGGCCCGACCGCTGCACCAGGTGCTCCAGGACTGCAAAGGCCTTCGGCGCGAGGGGCACGACCGCGTCGCCCCGCTTCAGCAGTCCTGCGGCCGGATCGAGCCGAAAAGGTCCGAACGTGTAGGCAGGCATCGGGTCGGCGCCGGGACGACCCCCGGCCGCGGCGCTCTCTATTCTAGCGCTGCGCTCTGAAGACCGGCTCGGGCTCCCGGCGCTGGATGACGATACGGCGAATCACGGTCCCTTCCTGGATGGTGTCGACCGCGGCCATTCCCGACCCGGCTATGCGGCCGAAAACCGTGTATCGAAGTCGAGCCGCGGATTGTCCACGAGATTGATGAAGATCTGGGCGTCGCCGGTGTGCAGGCCCCGCGTGGAGATCCCGACCGTCCCGCGCTCGTGACCGACGGGACCGAGCTCGTCCCATGGGGGGGCCGTCCCCGGCGTATTCGTTCGCGCCAGGGCTGCCCCCCTGGACGACGAAATTCGATACGACTGCTCGGCGATCGACGATCCTCGATCGCCAGAATCGTGGACAGCCGCCGATCGAGAGGCTCTCGCTGTGCTCCCGGGGGGCGGCGGTCCCGCCCCCGGCGACAACCGCCGCGAGCGCGAGGAGGGCGACCTTCCGCATGCCTCAGGAGCGCCGGCCCGAGTACTCCAGCATCTGGGTGGTCAAATCCAGCGGATAACTGACCTTCACGTCCACGATCCGGCCATCGGCGGCGCGGACCGGCTCCAGCCTCGGCTGCACGAAGCCCGTGTAGGACGGCATGTTCAGGCGGTCGACCCGCGCGACCACCTCGTCGCGCAAAGCCGAATCGAAATGCACGCCGTACTGGTCGAACAGGCTCCGCGCGGCCACGTAATCCCCTTCGGCCTTGATCCGCTGAACTTCGCCCAGCAGCCGGCCCACCCCCCGCTGGAACTCCAGGCGATCGGCCATCACGTAATAGGTCTTGCCCTGGCGGCGGCGCACTTCGATCGCGCGCGTGTTGGCCATGAGCCAGTGCACGATCATCTGGCGGTTGCGCATGTGATCCTCCTCGATCTGCGTGCCTTCGCGGACGCGGCGCAGCTGGACGAGCGCGTTCCTCGTGTAACCCTCGTATTCGGCCAGCACGATCGCCTCGTGATCACGCGCGTCGATGAGACCCAGCTCCACCAGCTTGGGGTCAGGCAGGAAGTAGAGCGCCACCAGATCCGCACGTGACTCCTCGATCGCCGAGTACTGCTCCCGGAGCGCCGTCTGCGGGTTGCCCTGCAGCCGATCCGCCACGCGGCCCGAGCCGTGGCCAATCACTTCGTGCATGTTGGTCGTGATCTCGCCGGCGACGCTGCTCCACTTCTCGGCGCGCGCGGCCTCTTCCGGCGTCCAGGCGAACTCGCGCCGGAATTCCGGCGCCGTCGAGCGGTCGTACGCCTCGTTGACGTTCGTCAGCGAGACCGACTTGCTGCCGTGGAGCTCGCGGATCACCTGATCGTTGGGCAGGTTGATGCCGACGGGGGTGATGGGACCGGAGTCGCCGGTCTCGATCACCACCTCGATGGCGTTCGCGGTCACGCCGCGGACACCCTGCCGCTTGTACTCGCCCGCCCAGGGCATCCGGTCCTCGAACCACTGCGCGGCCGCGGCCAGCCGCCGGATGCCCTCTGTCTTCACCGGGTCGACGTAGTACACGAGCGCCTCCCACGCTCCCTTGTGGCCCCGGGCATCCATGTAGACCTCGACGAATCCGTTGATCGTATCGACCGGGGAGTCCTGATCACGGACCCACGCAATGTCGTACGCGACGCGATCCTCCCGCTCGCCCGTCCGGTAGAACCGGATGAGCGCGCGGAGTGCCTCCGCCATCGTTTCGGTCGCATACGGGATGGCACGCTCGAAGTGGCCGACGATCGCCCGGATCTGCCGGTCGTACCGGCCCCCGATGCGGTAGACCTCCTCGACCAGCCTGCCGTCCCGTTTGACGAGCCGAGAGTTGAGCGGGTAACGCTCCTCGAACGCCTCGAGATCGCTCATCGTGACGGCGACGTAGAGGTTGTTGGCGCTCGAAGCCAGGATGTCCTTGCCCGGGCCCGGCGACTTGCTGGTCACGATCGGGTCCACGTCGGGATCGAAGAACATGGGCTGGAGCCGCGCGAGGAGCGCGTCGAGCGACTCGCCCGCCCGCAGCGGAAATCGCGCGCCAGCCCCGGCGGCTGCGTGCGCGGCGGCAGCGAACGCCTCAGGCGCGCATTTCAAGACGAATTTCCGGGCGGTCAGGTTGTTGTAGGGACCAGTGTTGAGCCAGAAGAGCTTCGTGTAGCGCTGGACCTCCGCAAGCGTCTCCGCGTCGACAGCGTGGGGATGGACGAGGATTTCCTCGAGCACGTCCCGCATCTCGAGGTTGTGCTCGTAGCGCTGGTCGTAGTAGATGTCGCGGCCGGCCAGCGCTGCCTCGTAGAGATGCCAGATCAGCACCTTCTCCCTCAGGCCGAGCCGATCGAACCCGTCGACATACAGCTGCACCACGGCCGCATCGTCCACGCGCTCGAGCAGGTAGGGCCGATCGTGCTCCGTACCCTGCCGATCGCCTGTCGAACCGCCCGCAGCGCAGAAGCTGCCGGCTCCGTGGGGATTGCGGCGTCCTTCCCCGCCAGCTCCCTTCCATCCCGATTCGGCCATGCTCCTCCATTCAGCTTGCAGCTGCCCCGTGCCAGCAGGCAGCAGGCCAGATCCCGCGCTGCCGAACCCCGCGCCGGCTGCGCCGGCCCCTCAGTCGAGCGCCACCGATTCGCCGTGCCCGGGCGTGGCGACGCGCCAGCCCAGCGTCGACCGGATGGACGCGGCGAGCGTGTCCATCGCCGGCGCTTCGCCATGCACGAGAAACGTCGTGGAGGGGGGCCGCGTGAACCCGCGCAACCACCGCATGATTTCCGCCGAGTCGGCGTGCGCCGACATCGATTCGATCAGGCGGATGGAGGCGCGGACGGGGATCATCCGGCCATGAATCCTGACCTCCGTCTCGCCGTCGACGAGCCGGCGGCCGCGCGTGCCCGCCGCCTGGAACCCGACGAAGAGCACCGTGTTCCGCGCGTCGGGGAGCGTCGCACGAAGGTGGTGGAGCACACGGCCGCCCGTGGCCATGCCGCTCGACGAGATGACCACGCCGGGACCCCTGGACTGCGTCAGCTGCTTCGACTCGGCCGCCGACGAGACCGTGCGAAACCGCTCGGTGCAGAAGACGCAGAGCTGTCGCTCGCGGCGGACGTGGTCGCGCCGCCGTTCCCGGTCCTCGCCGCGATCGGCGGGCCCGAGCGGCGCCTTGTCGTCGCGGGTTTCCGGCTGCATGTCCTCGTCCAGCTCGTGGAGTCGTTCCGTGTACCGGGCGAGCGCGGCGGCGGCCATGGGACTGTCGAGATGGACCGGCAGGACCGGAATGCGCTTCTCGGTCTCCAGCCGCCGGATCCAGTAGATCAGCTCCTCGACACGGCCGATCGCGAACGCGGGAATGATCACCCGCCCCCCGCGGGCGGCCGTGTCCGTGATCGCCTCGGCCAGCCGCTGCCCATCGTCGCCATTCTGATGGACGCGGTTGCCGTACGTCGACTCGACGAGCAGGTAGTCGGCTTCCGCTACGAGCGTCGGGTCCGGCAGTACCGGCCGCTCGAACCGCCCGAGGTCCCCGCCGAACAGGATGATCCGGCCGCCGACGCGCACGCGTGCGTAGGCAGACCCGAGCAGGTGCCCCGCGTTGATGAACTCCACTTCGATGCCGGCCGCCACGGGAACGGGACGGTCGTAGCCAACCGGCTGCAGCTGCGAGACGGCGCGAAACGCGTCGACCTCCGTATAGAGCGGAAGCGCAGGCGTGTGCTTCGAGAATCGCTCCCGGTTGGCGAGCTCCGCATCCTCTTCCTGAATCCGTCCCGAATCGGGCAGCACGATCCGGCAGAGGTCCTGCGTCCCCGCCGTACAGAACACCCGTCCGCGGAAGCCCTCCTGCACGAGCCGGGGGAGGTAGCCGCAGTGATCGAGGTGCGCATGCGTGAGCACGACGGCGTCGAGCTCCGCCGGGCGGACGGGGAGCGGCTGCCAGTTCCGCAGCCGCAGCTCCTTCAGGCCCTGGAACAGTCCTGCGTCGATGAGCACGCGGGCCGCGCCCGTGTCGAGCAGGTACTTCGAACCGGTCACGGTCCGCGCAGCGCCGAGGAAGGTCAACGTGAGGGGCGAGTTCGCCATGCGGTTCCCAGTATCCTTGCTCAGGCGAAGAGGGCCACCTGGCCCCCCGTATGCCAGAAGAGCAGGGTCTGGCTGTCCGTGAAGTCGCCGCGCCGCACATACGTCATCATCGCGGCCATGGCCTTGGCGGTGTACGTGGGATCGAGGAAGATGGCCTCGGTCCGGGCCGTCAGTTCGATAGCCGCGCGGGATTCGGGCGTCGGCACTCCGTATCCCTCACCGACGAAGCCGTCGTCGATGTCGATCGCCGGCGCGGCCAGGCAGTGCCGGCCGAGGCCGAGCAGATCGGGCAGCCCCGAGACGATCTCACGCACCTGGGACGCCAGCGACTGCGCGGGCTCGTCGGCGCTCACACCGATCACGCGGGTGCTCAGGCCCGCGAGGGCGCACCCGGCGACGAGACCGGCCTGGGTCCCTCCCGATGACGACGCGTGGACGATGACGTCAGGAGGATCGATCTGGGCCAGCATCTCGCGAACTGCGGCGACGAACGCGACCGCGCCAAGCGGCGTGGACGCCCCCACGGGAATGATGTAGGGATGGCGGCCGAGCCTGCGCAGGGCGGCAGCTGCGGCCTCCATGGCCGGCAGCCGCTCTTCGCGACTCGCCACGAACCTCAGCTCGGCCCCGAGCAGCCGATCGAGCAGGGCGTTGGCGGTAGGCCGATCGGGTGGCGACCCGTTGACCACGAGGATGCAGTGAAGTCCCAGCCGCGCCGCGGTCGCGGCGGTCACTCTTGCGTGGTTCGACTGGATCCCTCCGCTCGTGATGAGCGTGTCGGCCCCGTCCGCCATGGCGGCGGCCGCGACGAACCGGAGCTTGCGGACCTTGTTACCGCCGAACGCGAACCCGATGACGTCGTCACGCTTGACCATCAGACGGGGGCCGCCCCCCAGCGCGGCTCGCAGACGGTCCAGCGATTCAATCGGGGTGGAAGCTGGCGCGAGAGGCACCCAGGGGAGGCTGTCGAGCGCGCCGAACATTGAACCTACTATAGTAGAGAGTTTTGGGCCTGCCGTGCCGAAGGCGCCGGCAGCCCCGGCCCGTCATGGATACGCTCCTCGCACGCCTGCACGCCTCGCGGCCCGTCATCGCGGCCGAACTGCGCCCCCCTCGGGCCGAGCTCGAGACGGCGGCCAGCATGGACGCGTGGATCGATACCTACCACGCCGTGCGAAGCCTCGCGCGATCGGGCACGTTCGTCTTTCTCACCGACAGCGCCGTCGGGTCGAAGGAAGAGGACAACCTCCGGCACCTCGTCACGAACCTGGGATCCGAGCTGCCGCGATCGCGGGTCGTGCCGTTCCTGACCTGCAAGCACCCGCTCGACTACTGCCTGGCGTATGCCGACCGCGCTCACCAGCGTGGCTTCGATTCACTGGTCGTCCTCGGCGGCGACAAGAGTGTGGGACTTCCCCGATGCGTCGAGCACGCCTGGCAGCTCCGGGAGGCCATCCGGAAGCACCAGCCGAACCTCACGCTCGGAGGATGGGCCAACCCCCACGCGGATCCGGGGTCGCAGGTAGGGCACCTGCTGGATGCGCGCGCAACGGCGGAGTTCTACCTCACGCAGATCGTGTCGCACCACAGCCGCACGCGGGTCGAGGCCTTTCTGTCGGAGGCGGACCGACGCGGCCTCGAGCTGCCGGGCATGTTCGGAGTGTTCTACTACCGGTCCGCGAACCCGAAAACACTGTCGGCGCTCCGCGACTACCTGCCAGTGCCGATCGAGGAGCTGACGCGTGAGTTCGGCGAGGGCGCGACCGCGGACGACATCTGCGCCCGATCGCTCATCGGCCTCAGCGAGGCCGGCGCGCGGCATTTCTATATCAGCAATCTGCCGTCCGCCCGCGCGGCGGCTACCCTCCAGCGGGTGCTGGCGCTCGCCTCGCTCGATCAATCGCCGCCCGTGCCGCGTAACTGATCGGCCTCGTCGGCGAACAGCACGTTGAAGCTGGTCAGCGTTCCGTAGCACCCGCTGATGTATGCCTGCAGCTTGACCTTCACGTCGGCCGGCAGCTCGGTGGCGTTCACCTGCTGCTCGAGTGTCCGGAGCCGGTTCCGGATCATCACGATCTTGTGAAAGAACGTCTCGATGGGCCACGACTTTTCCTGGGTGTCGTTGCCGGGCTTCAGCACGAGCATCCCCCCGCGCCACCGGTCGGCCGGCACGGCCGTCGTCAAACCTGTCTCTTCGCGGATGATGCGACGCAACAGCAGCTCGATGTCCGGGTGGTCGACGGTCATGGGCGGGGCAATCCTTTCACGGTCGGCGACGGGCGGGAACGGCGCCCGATCCCGCCCGGCCTGACGCGCCGCGGGGCGCGGATCGCGCGGACTGCCCGAGGCAGGCGTTTCGGGGACGCCCGTTCGCGGTCCGCCGCGATAGTTGTGCTCGCTTCCGCAGTACCCGCAGGCCACCCGGATGGGCAGCCCTTCGGGGTCCGCGGCCACGACCGTGTGCATGCGATCGAGCTTGCACGCACGGCAGTAGTCCTCGACGGAATCGCCGGCTCTGAGGGGTTTCACTCTGGTTCCAGGTTGCAAATTGAAGGTTCAAGGTTCCGGGTTCAAGGTTCCGGGTTCCCCGTCCACGTTCCGGACACTCGGTTCCGGGTTCGAAGTAACATCACCGTCATGGGCCGGTACCTCGACTCGGTGCCCTTCTCGGGGATTATCCGCATCCGGGACATGATGTACGGCATCCCCGACCCGTTCCGACTGGACCAGGGGGACGTCAGCTTCGATGCACCCGGGACGCTGAAGGAGGCGATGCACCGGGCCATCGACGAGAACCGCACCCATTATCTCCAAACCACGGGCGTGCCGCGGCTTCTGGAGCTGCTGGCGGACAAGCTCCGGAGAATCAACCACGTGCCCGTGGGCGCCCCCGACGAGATCATGGTGACCAACGGGGGAATCCACGGACTCTACATCACCTGCCAGGCGCTGCTCGAGCCGGGCGACGAGGTCATCATCCCGGATCCCGAGTGGCCGCCGGCCGCCGGCAACATCAGGGCCGCGCAGGCCGTCCCGGTTCCGTGTCCACTCTACGAGCGGCACCGATGGCGGTTCGACCTCGACGAGCTCGAGTCGCTCATCACGCCCCGGACCCGCGCGCTCTACGTCAACTCGCCGCACAACCCAACCGGAGGCGTGCTGATGCGCGCCGACCTCGACCGCATTGCCGGGATCGCCGCGGAACACGACCTCTGGATTCTCTCGGATGAAGCCTACGAGGACGTCGTCTTCGACGGCACGGTCCACGTGAGTCCGGCGTCGCTCCCCGGGTTGTACGACCGCACAATCTCCGTGTACACCCTGAGCAAGTCGTACGCGATTACGGGCCTGCGGCTCGGTTATCTGGCCGTGCAGGACCGGACGCTGCGCGAGCGGATGAAGAAGGTCCTGTTCTACACGACGAGCAACGTGTCATCGGTCGTCCAGTACGGAGGCATCGGAGCGCTGGAGGGATCGCCGGCCTGCATCGAGGCGTTCCGACGCGAACTGGAGGCGCGCCGCAACCTGTTCTTCGAGGGTATCCGGTCGCGGATCGGCGGCGTGCTGTCCGGTGATCCACCGCGCGGCGCGTTCTATGCCTTTCTCCGCATCGACCCGGCGTTTCGCCCCGCGGGCAGCGCACAGGAGTCACTGTCCTGGGCCATGGCGGAGTTCCTGATCTCGCGCGGCCGGATCGGCTGCGTGCCGGGAGTCGACTTCGGCCGCGCCGGCGAGGGATACGTCCGGTTCTGCTTCGCCCGCGAGCGGCACGAACTGCAGGGCGCGCTCGAGGCCATGAGCGGCCTTCTCGAGAACGCGCGGCATGACGGCTGAAACAGGTTCAGGGTTCGTTCGAGGTTCTCAATTCGGGCCCGAATCACCGCGGTTGCCACTGAGCCCGAGCCGAGCGGTCGCCGGATCCTGGGTCAGCCGACGCGACCCCGCGGTGGCCGGTCGTCCGGTTCACCGGACGCATCGAGCGTCCGGTTCACTTCATCGAGGAACTCATCCAGATCCAGCGGCTTCGGGATGACCTGCGCGTCCGCGACCGCCGTGACGCCGGGGTGGGCGGTAACGATGATTGCGCCGGCTCCGTGCATCAGGCCACGGCTGGCCGCCTCGTGGAGCATCCACGCGCCCGTGCCCCCCGGCATCGCGTAATCGCTGAGCACGAGGTCATACGTCGCCTGCTCCAGCCGCCGCAGACCTTCCCTCGCGTCCGTCGCTTCGTCCACCCGATGACCTTCCAGCTCGAGCGCCGTCACGAGCAGCCGGCGGACGTCCTGCTGATCCTCGACCACGAGGATGCGGGCGCCGTGCTGCACGGGTCCCGCCGATCCAGCCCTCTGCGCCGCGCCGCGGCCGGCAGCCGCGCCGGTGCCGTGCGTGCCGAGGGTGTAGCCCGTGTGATGTTCGCCGCCGCTCGAAGCCATTCGCTCACCGGCAGGGGCAATGAGAGCCGCCGTGGCTCGTGTATTGCCCGCTTCCTAACGAACCGTGCTCTTCCCTGCTCCCCCTCGCGTTTCGCATGCAGCGACGTTTTCAGCGTCCTGCAGCCCCGTCTCAGGGAGTGAAGCAAAGGCTCTGCCGACGCCCGGCTTCGAACCCACTTGAATCTCCGGACGCCCAGCTTCGAACGGCCGTGAAAATGGGGGAATCTGTGACGAGAACGGCTCAGCGGACGTGGCGTCCGCCGTCGACCCGGAGCGTTTCGCCGGTCACGAAGCCTGTTTCCAGGAGGAACACCACTGCCGACGCGATCTCGGCCTCACCGCCCCACCGGCCGAGCGGCGTCGCGTCCTCCACCGCCTTGAGCTCATCGTCGCTGGTCCCGGCGGGCGGCACGATCGGGCCCGGGGCGATGGTGTTCACCAGAATCTGGTCGGGCGCGAGCTCGAGCGCGAGCGCCTCGGAGAGGCCGATCACGGCGCGCTTGGCCACGTAATAGGGCAGGAATCCGCGATAGCGCGGACGGCCGCTCGCGGCCACCCAGTCGCTGAAATTGACGATGCGCCCGCCGCCGGCCGAACGCATGTGTGGAACCGCGGCCATCGCGCACAGGAATGCGGCCTTCAGATCCACGTCGAGCGATGCGTTCCACGCCGCTTCGTCAGTCTCATCGAACGGTATCGACCGGTAGATCGAGGCCATGTTGATCAGCACGTCGAGCCGGCCTAGCGCGGCGGCGCTCTGCTCGACCAGCGCCGAGCAATCGCCGGCCCGCGTGAGGTCGGCCTGGATGACTACGGCACGTCTGCCGGCGCCGCGGATGGCCTCGGCCGCCCCATCGGCTTCGCGGCGCGAGCGATTGAAGCACAACGCCACGTCCATGCCACGCCGGGCGAGCTCGATCGCGACGATGGCGCCGATCCGGCGGGTTCCGGTGACGAGCGCCGCCTTGTCCGTCAGGTCCACCGTCAGGCTTCGATCCTGCCGACGAGGACGACGCCGAACCGCAGGGCGCCGGCCGGCTTGCCGTCGCGCTGAAGGGGGATCTCCATGACGACGGCCTGATGATCGAGCTGGGTCGTGTGGAGCTGCAGGGTCTCCTGCATCGCGACGGGTGGATCGATGCTCAGTACGGCCGGATGCGAGCCGCCGATTGCTTCTTTCGACAGCTCGATGGACCCATCGTGGCCCCGCGGCGCCGGGTCCGTGTCGAGACCGGCGGGACTCACGACCAGGAATTCGCGAAACGGTGAAACCCCGAGGTGATCCCCGTTCTCCGGCTGGAGACCGTAGCGGAGCGTGTACACGCCCGGTTTGAGAATCCGCGCGCGGATGTCACGAAACTCTCCATCGACCCGGAGAGCGCCCAGCAGCGTGCCTTCCGCCACGCCGCTCCACGGCTGGGAGTCGGGAGCGCTTTCCGCCGGGAGCGCATCCACCCACCAGAAGTCGAGCGCCGTCCCGCCGAGCGCCACCCGCACGCCGCCCTTCGCGAGCTTCGAAGCTACGGGAGCCGCCAGGCCGTCAGGCGGGGCGTAATCGTGCCTGGACGCCGCCGGCGTCGCGTCCTGGACGGCTGGTGCGAGGGACAGCGCGAGCGTAGCCGCGAGAAGGACCACCGTGCGCGTCATCTGAAGGGGAAGAGCGAAACGAGGCGCGGTCCGGGCCATCGATGCGCACCCTGCGGTCGGCGCGCGGCGGTGGCCCGGACCACGGACGGCGTCTACCTGGCGTAGGTGAACGTGCCGACGTACGAGGACTTGCTGTCGATCTGGCGCCACTGCAGGCCGAGTTCCTTGCCGGACCACTCCTGGCTGCGCGTGAGCCCCGGCTTCGACTCGCGGCTCTTCGAGAGGGTGTTGAACCACCGCGTCGCCCCGCACGTGACCGGATGCTCGAACTCGGTCACCACGTCGAGCGTCGCGGCGCCGGCGGCAACGTGAACGCTGTCCCGCCCCCTCTCGAACGTTATCGGCACCGGGCGTGTGGAGACGACCTCGTCGAACATGCCGGGGGCGAGCCCGCGGGCCATGGAGACGAGCGCGGACTGCTGCGCAGCGGTCGCGCGCGAATCGGTCATGACGACGGCCCTGATCGACGAGGGCTTCGGCGCGCCATATTCGTGCAGGCTGAGGTGCTGGTCAGCCGCGACGACCGCGACGACGGCCAGACCATCCAGGGCCACACCCTCGATGCTGCCCTTCGCCACGCGCCAGGCCATGATGGCCTCCCGGCCCGACACCTCTCCTTCGCTCCCCAGAATGCAGGGGCCGGTGAACACTTCAGCGGTCCTCGTTTCGACGTAGTCCCCGACGACGGCGGGATCGCTTGCCTGGACGGAAGAGGCGAACCCGACGGCAATCAGCGCGGCAACGGTATACAGATGTTTCATGGAGATCGAACCTCCCGGCAATTATAGCGCGGCGCGAGCCCCGCCCTCAGTGGTCGCAGCAAGCGCGGCCGTTCACGCAGTCGCGCGCGTTCACCGGGTGGCCATCGGGCCCGAAGGCCTTCTGCGTACAGGCGCACCAGAACGAGGTGGCTCCCAGCAGGTCGTCGAGGTCCTGCTCGACGGTACTGCCGACGAGGACGTACATGCCCTTGTGCCGCAGGTTGGCACAGTGGCTGGCGGTGACGTGGCGCGACGAAAGCGGTGGGTGATCCATGGCAGCTGATCCTTGCGCTCAAACCGTCCTGAGGCCGCCCGCCTTGAGAATTGCCCGCTTCACGGCCGTGCGGGCAATCTGCACCTTGTAGGCGTTGCCGCTCATCGGCTTCGCGCCGGTCACCGCGGCGTCGGCGGCGGCCATCGCGGTTTCCTCGCTGAGAGGCTTGCCGGCCAGCGCCGCCTCTGCCGCCTGCGAACGCCAGGGAATCGGCGCGACGGCGCCCATGACCACCCGCGCGGCCTTGATCGTCTTCCCGCTGAGCGTCAGCGCGACCGATGCCGCGGCGAGCGGCCAGTCGTGCGACTGCTTGAACCGGACCTCGTAAGTCGCGCTGCGGATGCCGCCTGGCGGCGGCAGGATCACGTGCGTCAGCAGCTCGTTGGGCGCCAGCACCGTCTCGCCGAACAGATTGCGATCCGGCATGAGGAAGAACTCACCTGCCGGCACTTCGCGTTCGCCGGCCGGCCCGACCACGCGGAACCGCGCGTCGAGCGCGATCGCCGGCAGGGCCAGGCTCGACGGGTGGACGATGTGGCAGGGACCGCCGCCGAAGATCGCATGGTACTGGTTCTCGCCGTCGACCGCGAAGCAGCGGGACCCACCCTTCTTGAGGCAGTGGAACTCCTCGTTGCGGAAGTACCAGCACCGGGGCCGCTGGGCCATGTTGCCGCCGACCGTGCCGAGATTCCTGATCTGCGGAGAGCCGACCTCCAGAGCCGCCTGGGCGAGCGCCGGGTACAACTTGCTGACGTCCGGGTGCTCGGCGAGCTCCGCGACCGTGACGGCCGAGCCAATCCGGAGCCCGCCGCCCGGAGCGCGTCGGATCGTCGCATCGAGGTTCTTGACGTTCACCAGGCGCTCCGGCTGGGCGACATAGTCCTTCATCAGCGCCAGCAGGTCCATGCCGCCGGCGAGCGGCAGGATTCTCCCGCGTTCGGTACCGAGCGCGGCAACCGCCTCCTTCTCGTTGGCGGCATCGACGTACGCGAAAGCTTTCACGACCGTCCTCCCCTCGCCTGCCTACCGTCCACATTCCCTGCACCGCAACGGGGCTTTCTCGGTTCCCCTTTCCGCCGGCAGGATGCGGTCCCCAGCTTCCCAGCCGCCTAGGTGCCGCCCGCCTTCTCGCGCTCGAGCGCGTTCAGCACGGCGTCGGGCGAGAGCGGGAGCGAGCGGACCCGCACGCCGATCGCGTTGGCGACGGCGTTGCCGACCGCGGCCGCCGTCGAGACGACGGGCGGCTCGCCGATTCCCACGACGCCGCGGGTGGGCTGATCGACGACGGTGACGTCAATGCGTGGGATGTCGGACATCCCGGGCAGGAGGTACCACTCCATGTTCGGGTTCACCATGAGCGCGGTGTTGCGATCGAGAATCCGGTTCTCGAACAGCGCGAACCCGAGTCCCATGATGATGCCGCCGATGCACTGGCTCTCCGCCGTCAGCTTGTCCACGATCATCCCGCAGTCCTGCACGCAGGTGATCCGCGTCACACGGGTGACGCCCGTCTCGATGTCGACCTCGACCTCGGCGAACTGCACGCCGCTCGTACCCACCGAGCCGAGGTTCGGCTGGAACTCGCCCTGCGCCGTGATCGACTCGGTGCCGAGCTGCTTGCACGCATCCCGCCAGGTCAATCCCTTCGACGAGCCGTCCCGCGGAAAGATGCGGCCGTTGCGCGCGACGAGCGCCGTCGGCTCGACGCCCATCGAGGGCGCCAGCCGCGCGAGGAGGGCGTCACGGGCGTTCTCGGCCGCGTGGCGCACCGTGCAGCTCACCGACGAAACGGTGACGCTGCCGCCGCTTCCCGGCGCGAACGGGAAGTTCGAGTCGCCGATGGCCGCCCGGACGCTTTCCACGGGCAAGCCCATCGTCTCGGCGGTGACCATCATGACGACCGTGCGCGTGCCCGTCCCGATGTCCTGCGTCCCGATGCGCGTCACGACGCTGCCGTCGGGCCCGATCTCGCAGGAGGCGCGCGTGGCGTTGCTGCCGCCGCCGGTCCAGCGGTTCGCCGCGCACCCCATGCCCCGCTTGATCGGCCCGGACGCCGGATCGCCGGTCGGATGGCGCTTGGCCCAGCCAAAGCGCTCCGCGCCGATCTTGAAGTACTCGCCCCACCGCTGGTTGTCGGCCTCGGGTGGCAGATTGCGCAGGCGCAGCTCGAGCGGATCCATGCGCAGGCGATCCGCGAGCTCGTCCATCACGATTTCAGTGATGAAGCACGACTGCGGGTGCCCCGGCGCGCGGAACGCGCGCTGCGGCCCGCCGTTGATGTAAACGTCGCGGTGCGTGCGGCGGCGCACGGGGAAGGGATACACCTGGTAGGGGAACGGGAAGCCGGCGCCCTGGCCGGCGCCCCCCGTGCCCCACGTCTCGGCGTCGACGACCGTGAGCTTGCCCGCCGCGTCGACGCCGGCCTTCACGCGCGCATACGCGGACGGCCGGTTGCCGGTGACCAGATGCTCTTCCTTGCGGTCGAGCATCAGCTTGACCGGCGCCCCGGCCAGCTTGGCCAGGCGCGCGGCGATCGTCACCTGCACGTCTCCCCCCAGCTTGCTGCCGAAGCCGCCTCCCATGTGGTCGGTGATGACCCGCACGTTCGCCTGCGGGATCCCCAGCTGCTTGGCGATCCCGTTGCGCGTGCCGTGCACGGCCTGCGTAGAGACCCACGCCGTCAGGTTGTCGCCGTCCCACTCGCAGATACCACCGTGGGTCTCGAGGCTGGTATGCGTCTGGACCTGTGTCGAGTAGAGCCCCTCGACCACGTGCGCGGACGCCTTGAGCGCCGCATCGGCGTCCCCTTCCTGCTGCAGCGAGGCCTGCGTCACGTTGCCCTTGGGGAACACCGTCGGCGCTTCCGGCCGCTGGGCCTGCTCGATGGTGGCGAGCGCCGGCAGGACCTCGTAGTCCACCTTGATCAGCCGGATCGCGTCGGCCGCGATCTCCTCCGTGGTCGCGGCCACGGCGGCGACCTCTTCGCCCTGGTAGTAGACCTTCGCGGTGTCGGGGTTCGACGTATCCTTCAGCGCCAGGACGGCGCGCACGCCCGGCAGCTTCTCCGCCGCGGACAGATCGATGGCGCGCACGCGGGCGTGCGGATGCGGCGAGTCGACCAGGCGGGCGTAAAGCATGCCGGGCCGGGAGATGTCGTACGCGTACTTGGCCGCACCCTGGACCTTGAGCGGGCCGTCCACGCGCTTGACCGGCTTCCCGATCAGGTCGCGTTCGGCAGGAGGCGGCCAGCTAGCCATGAGGCACCTCGCGTTCGGATCCGCTCGCGCGCGCGGGCTGGCCAGCGGCCTCCGCGGCGCTGCGGGCCGCGACGCCGCCCTTTCGCGGATCGAGCACCGCCTCGAGCACGCGCTGATACGTGCCGCAGCGGCAGATGTTGCCGTCGAGCGCCTTGCGTGCCTGTTCCGGGGTGGGCTTCGGGGTCTTCTCGAGCAGCGCGACGGCCGACACGACGAATCCCGGCGTGCAGAAGCCGCACATCAGACCGTCGTGATCGCAGAAGGCCTGCTGCACCGGGTGCAGCACCGTGCCTTTCGTGAAGCTCTCGACCGTGCGAATCGGCTTGCCCTGCGCCTCGATGGCGAGCATCGAGCAGGCGTAGACGGTCTTGCCGCCGACGATCATCGTGCAGGCGCCGCAGGCCCCGCGATCGCAGACGCGCTTGACGCCGGTGAGGTCCAGCCTGGTGCGCAGGGCGTCGAGCAGGGTGACCCGCGGCTCGATCTCGAGCTTGTGGACACGGCCGTTGATGGTGAGCTGGATCGGAACGGCCCCCGGGCCGATCTCCCGCGCCGCCTGCGCCCCCGCGCCGGCCGGCGACAGCACCCCTGCCGCGACGCCGCCCGCCCCTACGGTCTTCAGAAACGTCCGCCGGCTGAAGCCCGGCTCGTCTTTCTTCTTCGACGCCATCGCTTCCCCCGCGCGCCACGTCAGGGCGCGCCTCCTTATATCACCGAAGCCGTCACGAATGAACCGGAACTGAACCTCGAACCCGGAACCGGGAACTCGGAAGCTTGAACCCCTGTTACATCCCCGTGCGTAAGCGCGCGCGCCCGGCTGCCTCCAGCTCGGCCGAGCGCACCCGGCGCCCGTCGACCGACCACGCGCCGGGACCGGCCAGCATCAGGCAGCCGAGCGCCGCAATGAGGACCAGATTGAACTCGTACCCGTGTCCCACGCCCGGAGCGCCGGTCCAGTTGAGGAAGAAGCCGTTGGGCAGGTGTACCTTCCAGACGGCCACGAGCTGTGTCAGGAGGAGCAGCCCCGCCGTCACGAGCGTGTATCCGCCCCCCGCGAGGAGCAGCCCGCCGGCGAACTCCAGGAAGCCCAGCAGCAGCGCGAGCGGAAAGGCGGGAGCGATGCCGATCGCCGCGAAGAACGCCGCCGTCCCGCCCGGGCCGCCGCCGCCCCAGACGCCAAACAGCTTCTGCGCTCCGTGCGCGGCGAACACGGCCCCCAGCGCAAGCCGGAGCACCAGGAGCCCGTACGGGTACATGGACAACGTGCCCCTCCGCGCGGGTTATTGTGTCACCGACGTCGCGCCAAATACAGTAGAGTGCCAGTCGAGGAGCAGCGGCAATGGTCACACGACGCGCCTTCCTGCGAGCGGCGGGCACCGCCGGACCCGCTGCCTGGGCAGCCTTCACCGATCGAAGCCTCGACCGCGTGGCCGCGGCCGGCCGGGCCGCCGCCGGCACTCCGGCTTCCGAGCTCGCCGGCGACGAGACGTACTGGCGCGAGATCCAGCAGGCGTTCACACTCGACCGCACCATCGTCAACCTGAACAACGGCGGATGCTGCCCAAGCCCCCGCGTCGTGCACGAGGCGCTGAAGCGCTATCTCGATCTATCGAACCAGGCGCCCGTGTACCACATGTGGCAGATCCTCGAGCCGAACATCGAAACCGTGAGGCGGCAGTTGGCGGCGGCGTTCGGCTGCGACCCGGAGGAGCTGGCCATCACCCGGAACGCCAGCGAGGCGCTGCAGATCGCACAGCTCGGCATCGACCTGCGCCCCGGCGACGAGGTGGTCACGACCAACCAGGACTACGGCCGCATGCTGGACACGTGGGAGCAGCGCGTGCGGCGCGATCGCATCCGCCTGACCAGGATTTCGTTTCCGGTCCCGCCCCCCTCGCTGGACGACCTCGCCGATCGGCTGCTGACCGCCATCAGTCCGGCGACGAAGGTCCTGCACTTCTGTCACATCACGAATCTCACCGGTCAGATCTTCCCCGTCCGCCGAATCGCCGACGAGGCGAGGCGGCGCGGCGTCACGACGATCGTGGACGGCGCCCACGCGTTCGCACACTTCCCCTTCACGGCCGAGGATCTCGGCTGCGATTACTACGGCACCAGCCTGCACAAATGGCTGCTCGCGCCCATCGGCACCGGATTCCTCTACGTCCGGCGCGGGCTCATCGAGCCGCTCTGGCCGCTCACCCCGGCCCCCGCGCAGAAATCGAAGGACATCCGCAAGTTCGAGGAGATCGGCACGCATCCGGCGGCCAACCACAACGCGATTGCGGAGGCGATGAGCTTTCACGAGGGCATCGGCAGCGAACGGAAGGCGGCGCGTCTGCGCTATCTGCGCGATCGCTGGGCGCGGCGGCTGCTGCAGCACGAGCGCATCCGGCTGCACACGAGCCTGGACCCGGCGCACTCGTGCGCCATAGGCACCGTGCAGGTCGTCGGCGTGCCGACCGCGAAGGTCGTCGCTCGCCTGTGGGATCGCTGGCGCATCATCGCGACGCCCATCGTCCATGCCGAGTACGAGGGCGCGCGCATCACGCCGAACGTCTACACCACGCTGGAGGAGATCGACACGTTCGCCGGGGCGATGGAAGAGATCGCGACGAAAGGCGTGGAATAGCGCAGCGAGGCGGAGCCTCTCGCCGGTCTGAGGCGGAGCCTCGCTAGAAGTAGAACGTCAAGCCGACCGTCCACATCGACCCCTTGTAGGACGGCAGCAGGCCCCCTACGAGCGGCATCGACGTCCGGTTCGCCGCGGCCATACCAGCCCCGTCCTCGTCCTCGTCATCGTCCGACCAGTCCAGGAAGGTGTAGCGGTAGTCGGCGTGGATGCCGGCATGCCGGCCGAGTTTCAGCTCGGCGCCGAAGCCCGCGTGCCAGCCGAAATCCCGGGTCTGGACCGAGTCGATCACCTCTTCGTCGCTGTCGAGCGCCTGCACGCGGCGGGTGTACCACCCGGCGCCGCCGAGCAAATAGGGGGCGAAGGTCGTGCCGACCGGGTACAGCAGGAGGGACGCCTGAATGGGGTAATCGCGGACACGGGTGGTTTCCGACGGATCGGTCTCGGAGTGGATGTCGAGGGACACCTCGAATGCCGTTTTCGGCGACATCCGGGCCCGGATGTGGCCGCCGGTAAATCGCTGCGAGTCCTCCTCGGCATCGACGTCGGCGCGGATCATCGCGATCCGGCCGCCTACACCGAACTGCGCATACGCCGGGGCCGCGCACCCGGCTACCAACCACAGCAGTACGCCAGCCTGCACCAGTCTGAGCCACCGGATCATCAGGGAATACCTCGTCCTCACGATATCGGCGTGACCGGTCCTCGTCAGTAGCGGCTGGCTGTTCTGCCGTTCGGAAGGAACCAGACCCGGGGTGGAGCGCCATGCGAGTCGGCGGCCCGTGGGGGCCGGCGGGACGCCAGAAGGCTAGCTCCCGGCGCGGGAAGCTTGGAGGTGGAAGGCGGACGCTAACAGGCGTAAGATGCGGTCGACCGGGAGCGGAACGCAAAGCACCCTGCGAAAGTGCTGACGTTGATCATGGTCACCGATACCGGACCAGCCCGGCACGGCCCCAGCGATCCGCCCCCGGTCCACCGCATCTTCGATCGTGCGCGTTCGCGGACCCGCCTCCCGGCGCAGTGAGCACTCTCTTCGTCTGGGCGACTTCCGACCACCCTGATCCTTCGAGAGGTTTGCGGGCACCCGCGAGACGATCCACCACCGCGGAACCCCGGACGGGAGGCGGGGTTCCGCGGGGTGGACAGATGCCCACGTTCTAGGTGAGCACCTTGATGACGACGCGACGGTTCTGCGCGCGGCCGTCGCGGGTGTTGTTGGGCGCGATGGGCTTCTCTTCGCCGTAGCTGATCACATTGATCTTGTGGAGCGGCACCTGGTGGTTCTCATACAGGTAACGCTTCACGTTCTCGGCGCGCTCGAGCCCGAGGCGGTAGTTGATGTCCTTCGGCCCCGTGTTGTCGGTGTGACCCTCGATCTCGATGTAGGCACCGTTGGGATTCGCCTTCAGCGTCTGCACGAGCTGATCGATCTCGCCAGTGGCGGCCTCGGGGACTACCGCCTGGCCGAACTTGAACCCGCCCTTGTCCTCGCTCAGGACGACTTCGTAGACGAGCCGCTTCGAAGCCTTCTCGATAGCCTCGGCACGGCTGTTGACCTTCTCGGCCGCCACGCGCGCTTCCTCGGCGCGCTGGCCGGCGGCGACTGCCTTCTGGTCCGCCACGCCGACCTT
This sequence comes from Vicinamibacterales bacterium, assembly GCA_035620975.1. Taxonomy (GTDB): domain Bacteria; phylum Acidobacteriota; class Vicinamibacteria; order Vicinamibacterales; family 2-12-FULL-66-21; genus DASPFV01. Next base: position 59,810 of record DASPFV010000193.1, on the reverse strand, counting down.
CTGATCGACCTCGCCAATCCGCGTTTCGTTGGCGCGCGTGCGCTCCTGTGTCTCCTCGACGGTCTTCGTCAGCGTTTCGACCTTCTCGTTGACCTGAGCGACCTCGCCGCGCACGAACTTCTTCGTGGCGCACGCGGTGGTGCCGCCGAGCGTCAAGGCCAGCACGGGTATCACCAGCAGTCCCTTCTTCAACATGCGCTCTCTCCGGTCCATCATGATGCCCTCTCCCGTCTGCATCCGGCGCTCATCGCCGGCTGCGGTTGCGCGACTCGACCGCCCGTTCCACCGCCCATCGTCGGCTCAGTTCATGCTGGGCGATGTGCGGCCCCCTCCCGCCGTGTAGCCGCTGCGCGCGCGGACTACGTGATCCCGATGGCGCGCACGGACTTCGAGCGGCCTCCACCCTTCCCGCGTCGAGGCCTCGAACGCCAGCAAGTACTGGTTTCGCATCTCCGCAATCAGCTGCCGCGCAGCGACGCTCGCGTGCGCCGGGGTGCTCGACGTGAACAGCTCTCCGCCTGTCCACCGTGCCAGATCCCGGAGCGCGCTGCTGACCAGCACGCTTGACGACGCCCGGTCGTCATCGGCATTGCGCGGATCGTCGATCGGCGACATCACCGCGATGATGTAAACCGGGACGTCGATGTTGCTGGCTATGCCCGACACCTGGCCGGGGGTCAGCCGGCTCTTGGTATCGATGCCGTCGGTCACCACGACCAGCGCCGATCGCTGCGCGCGGCTGCCGCTTCCATCCTTGCCCGCCACCATCCTCGCCGTCTGGGCGATCGCGTCGTACAGCGAGGTCTGCCCATACGGCGGCTGCACGATCTCCAGGGATCGATCCACCGCACCGAAGTCGGCTGTGAAGTCGTGCACCCGGTCGAGCCCCGTATCGAACGTGAACAGCGCCGCCCGATCCGCCGGTCGCAGGGCACCGAGCAGGTGCCGCGCCGTCTGCTTGGCATCAGCGACCTTCGTGCCCACCCGCATGCTGCCGCTGATGTCGATCAGCAGGGCGAGCCGGACCGGCCCGTCCTTCTCGAACTCGAAACCTACTATCGGGCGCCGCTCCCCGCCTTCCACGACCTCGAAGTCCTCTCTGGAGAGGTCAGGCACGAACCGACCCCGCCGATCCCGGACGACCGCCGCGACCGATACCAGATCGACTGACGACGTGAACCGGGGCGGCGACTGCGCCTCCGCGGGAGGAGACACCGTCTGCGCGCCGGCGAGCTCAGCCGCCAGCAGACAGATTGCTGCTGCGCGCAGGGCCCCGCACGCCGCCATGGTCGAGCGCGTTCCAAACTTCCTGCCACGTCCGTAAATTATTGAAACTAATTGGTTTGGCATAGTTGTCGACCCGGCACGTCCCCCGCGGGACCCCGTCCAATCGCGTAGAACTTACGCGATCGCCCCAATCTCCGCCTGTCGTTTCTACCGCGGCACGGCCACGTCTCGAGATCGGATCAGCCGATGCGCCATTTTTCCTCGACCTTACAGATCTGAAACGAGCATATCCTGCTAGCTTTCTTGAGGTTACCGCACAGGCAGCCCGTGTGCCGCCGTTTTTGCCGCGGAACGGTCCGCCCCGGGCCCCGTCGGGCCTGCGACAGCCACCTCCCATATGAGGTCAGCCTGCCAGCGCCGTGCCCGGCCGGTCCTGAATTCGCGGTAAGATCCTCGCCGATGGCCCGTACGACGTCCGTCATTCCGGTGGCGCGCCGCCTCAGCGGTTTCGTGTACGCAATCCGGAATATCGTGACGGAGGCCAGAAAGGTTGAGGCGGCAGGCCGGCCGGTGCGGTATCTGAACATCGGTGATCCCATCACCTTCGGGTTCCAGACCCCGCCCCACATGATCGAGGCAGTCGAGCGCGCGATGCGCGACGGTCACAACGGGTACGCGCCGTCCGTGGGGATCGCGCCAGCGCGGGACGCGGTCGCCGCCGAGTGCGTGGGTCGGGGCATGCCGGTGACCGCGGATCGCGTGGTGATCACGTCGGGCACCTCGGAAGGCATCGAGCTGGCGCTGACCACGCTCGCCGAAGCCGGCGACGAGGTCCTCGTGCCGGTGCCGACGTATCCGCTGTACACGGCCGTCCTTGCGAAGATCGGGGCCCGGCCGGTGTTCTATCGCACGGATCCCGCCAGGGCCTGGGCGCCCGACGTGGAGCACGTACGCAGCCTCGTCTCGCCGGCCACACGCGCCCTCGTCGTGATCGATCCCAACAACCCGACAGGTGCGAGCTACCCGGCCGACGTGCGCGGCGCGTTGATCGATCTCGCCGAGCGGCACAACCTGCCGCTCCTGGCCGACGAGGTCTACGCCGATCTCGCGTTCGAAGGCCCCGTGCCGGCGCTGGCGGCTCTCAATCCGGATGCTCCGATTATCAGCTTCTCGTCGCTCTCGAAAGCGTACCTGGCGCCGGGCTGGCGCGCCGGCTGGCTGGCGGTGGGCCGCACCGAACGGCTCGACGAGGTGCTCGGCGGAATCCGGAAACTGGCCGACGGCCGGCTGTGCTCAACGGGCCCGATGGAGTACGCGATCGTGGCCGCGCTCACCGGCGACCGCTCGCATCAAGCCAGTTTCCGGGGCGCGCTGCGGGAGCGTGCGGAGCTGACCACCCGGCGGCTCAACGCGATCGACGGGATGCACGTCGTAGCGCCGACGGCCGCGTTCTATGCCATGCCGCGCGTGGAGCTCCCGGCCGGCCGGACCGACGAGGACTACGTGCTCGGCCTGTTGCGGGCCACGGGCATTCTCTGCGTGTATGGATCCGGGTTCGGCACGCAGCCGGCGGACGGCTTCTTCCGCGTCGTCTTCCTGGCCTCCCCCGCGGAGCTCTCGACGATCTACGACGAGATGGCAGCCTTCACCGGCGAGTTCCTGGCGCGCGGCTGAGCCGTGCCCCTGTTGCGCGCCACATGAGCGCACCTGCGTATCCACCGCCCGGTGACGTCCGCACGGCCGGCGGGCGCGCGCGCCGGTGCCCGGGGGGAGCCCCGCGGTGACGATGCGCGGCTCGAAATCGCTCATCCTCTATGCGATCTGGATGACGGCGTTCGCCGTCGTCGTGCTCTGGGCGGCGTACCAGGCACGCCGGGTACTGTTGCTCCTCTATATCAGCGGGCTGCTGGCGGTCGGGTTCAGCCCGATCGTCCGTCTGATTGAACGGCAGTCCGTGCTGCCGATCGGCTCGCGGCGCTTCCCACGGTGGCTGGCCATCCTTCTCCTGTACCTGGTCATCATCGGCGCGGTCGTCGGCGTGGGATTCGTGATCGTGCCGCCGCTCGTCGAGCAGGGTCGCGAGCTCGCCGCCGAGCTCCCGGAGATGTTCGACCGGGCGCAGGCGTTCCTCGTCTCGCAGGGGCTGCTCGATCACCCGCTCAGCGTGCGCGAAGCCTTCCAGCGGGCGCCCGTGCGGGACAGCGCCGATGCGTTCGGCACGGTCTTCGGGACGATCGTCGGATTCGTGGGCGGGATTTTCGGCTTTGTCACGATCCTGATCGTCACGTTCTATCTGCTGGTGGAGGCCGACGAGCTGCGGCGCGCGCTGCTGCGTCTGTTCCCCGCGGACCGCCGCGCACGCGCGTCGGTGGCGAGCGGCCACATCACCGAGAAGGTCAGCGCGTGGCTCGGCGGACAGCTGCTGCTCGCCAGCATCATCGGCGTCACGAGCTGGATCGCGCTCTGGGTCATGGGCGTGCCCTTCTACTATGTGCTGGCGCTGATTGCGGGGATTGGCGAGCTCATCCCCGTGGTCGGGCCGATCCTCGCTGCGATTCCGGCGATCGCGGTCGCCGCGACGGTCTCGTGGAAGACGGCGCTGCTGGTGCTCGTCTTCTTCATCGTTCAGCAGCAGGTCGAGAATCACCTGCTGGTGCCGAAGATCATGTCCCGCCAGGTCGGCGTGAGCGCCGTCACCGTCATCGTCGCGCTCCTCCTCGGCGGCAACCTGCTGGGGATCGTCGGCGCGATCCTGGCGGTGCCGACGGCGGCGATCGTCCAGGTCGTCTTCAACGAGCTGACGGCGACGGACGAGCCGGCGTAGGCCTGACGGAACCTTTTCGGCGCGCGCGTCGTCGCTCCTGATCTGGGCACGCGGGCGGCGCGTGCCACTCCGACCGTGGCATATACCAATCCCCCGGCCGACCGGGCGCGCGAATGGTTCGACACGTATACGCGCGATCTGTCCCGCGAGGACCTGCAGCGCCTCTTCACGCACGACACCCGCGACGCGTACGCGTTCTTCGCCCGCGGACTCGACACCGATCAGTTCGCGTCGATGCCCTGGTGGAAGGCGCTTCCGCTCCGCGCCCGCCAGGTGTTCGTCGCCTTCACACTGCGGCTGCCGCCGGCGCGCCGCGCGCTGTACATCGGATCGCTCGTGATTGCGCTGGTCGGCGTGGTCCAGCTGTTCCGCGGCTTCGAGCTGGTGAACGTGCCGTTCGGGATCCCCTTTCTCCAGATCGCGCTGCTGCTGCCGGTCTGGGCGCAGGGGACGCTCGCGCTGATTCTCAGCCTGCTGCTGGTCAACCTGCTCGTGCTGCTCGAGGTCGCGGACCGGCTCTCGCTGAAGGGGGAGCTCGAGATCGCGCGTGAGATCCAGCTCGCCATGCTCCCGCGCGGAACCTACACCGTGGCCGATATCCAGATCTGCGGCGTCACGCGGCCCGCCAACACGGTCGGCGGGGACTTCTACGACGTGCTTCCGATGCCCGACGGCAGCGTCGTGATGGCGCTCGGCGACGTGGCAGGCAAGGGCAGTCCGGCGGCGCTGCTGATGGCGCTGCTCCTGGCCGTGCTGCGCACGCTGGTGGAAGAGCGGCTCGAGCCGCAGGCGCTGGTCGAGCGTCTCAACGTGCAGATCTCCAGGCACAGCCCGGCCTCCCGCTTCATCACCTTCTTCTACGCCGTCTATCAGCCGGCGACCGGCGAGCTGATCTACGTCAACGCCGGCCAGAACCCACCTTTGCTCCGCCGGTCCGGCGGACGATTCGAGCGTCTCATGGGGACCGGCGTCGCGCTCGGCATGTTCGAGCACGCGACCTTCGGCTCGGCGGCCACGACCATCGAGTCCGGAGAGATGCTGGTCCTCTACAGCGACGGCATCACGGAAGCCGAGGACCCCGAAGGCAGGCCGATGGAGGAGTGGGGCCTGGAGGCCGTTCTCGAGCGGCACGTCGCCGATTCGCCTGCCGGCATCAGCACGCACGTGCTGACCGCCGTCGAAGCCCATGCGCAGCGCTCGCGCCTGCTCGACGATCTCACCATTCTGATCCTGAAACGGGGCTGATTCGGGGCGTCCGCAGCCCTGCACAACTGAGCCGCCTGGAGCGGCGGCGCTCTGGTGTGACCGGTTAATATGGAACCATCATGACGCGCCCGCTGCTCCTGGCGCTCGCGCTGGCCCTGGCCAGCCCGGCGATCGCCCAGCGCGCGCCCGACGACGTCGAGCTGTTCGTCGTGCGGCTGGAGCAGCTCGCCTCTGCCGGCGACGCGGCGGGTATCCGCGGCCTGCGACACCCGGCCGCGGAGGCAGGCGATCTCGGGCCCTTCACCGAGCTGTTCGTGCCCGTGCCGGCGCGTGCCGTGATCAAGGAGCGGGACCGCACGCCGATCGATGGCGGGGGGCAGCGCCTCCTGCTCGAGGTGTTCGTCGAGCATGGCGACGAGGCGCGCGTGTCCACGTGGCGGCTCGATCTGCTCGCGCTCGGTGCGTCCGCGCCCGCCTCCGACGCAGGCGCGCACTGGCGCATCGCGGCGCTGGAGCGCCTGACGCTCATCAGCGGGCTCTACCGGCTCTCGCTCGACGCGACCAGACAGTACGAAATCCGCAACCTCGAGCTCACCGCGCCGGATCTGTCCATTCAGATTCCGTCGGGCAGCGCATTCGTCGCCGAGGTTCAGGACGGTCCCACGGCCGTCGTCCTGCTCGGGCGCGGCCGCATGCGCTTCACACCGCCCGATCCGGCCGAACGGACGCAGGTCCGGATCTTCTCGGGACGCGACGAGCTGGACGCCGAGTTCGACGCGGCGTTCATCCGCATCCGTCCCTCCGAGTTCCCGGCGCAGTTCCACGCCGGGGCACTCGTGCCGCGGCCCACCGTTTCCCGCCGCGACGTCAATCGTGCGCAGGACGTATTCGAGACGTACGTCGCAGAGACCTTGCACGTGGATCTCACGGATCTCAGCCGCGACCGGTGGTCGCTCCTCCCGAGCGTGGGGGACCTCATCGCGGAAATCCGCACGCGCAGGCACGGGAGCCTGACGTACGCCCGGGCCTGGAGCGACGCCGAGGACATCTCCGTGTTCGACCGCCGCCGGCGGCGCAACATCTCCATCTATGCCTCGGCCGACAAGCTCGCCGCGCGCGGGCGGTTCTACAGCGAAGACGACCTCGTCGACTACGACATCACCGACTACGACCTCGAGGCGGAGTTCGCGCCTGAACGGCACTGGATCAGCGGCAACGCCCGCATCACGCTGATGGTGCGCGCGCCCGCGCTGACCACCCTGACGATGAGGCTGGCGGAGACGCTGGCCGTGCGCGGGGTCTACTCACCGGAATACGGCCGGCTGCTGCATCTGCGGATCATCGGGCAGAACAGCGTCATCGTGAACCTGCCCGGCACGGTGCCCCGCCATACCGAGATCCGGCTGCTGGTCGTGTACGCGGGGAGGATCGAACCGCAGGACGTGGACCGCGAAGCGATTCAGGTCACGGAGCGCGAGCAGCTGGTGATACCGCTCGAGCCGCGATTCATCTACAGCAATCGATCGTACTGGTATCCACAATCCACGGTGACCGACTACGCCACGGCGCGGATGCGGATCACCGTGCCGGCCGAGTACGATGTCGTGGCGAGCGGAGTCCCTACCGGCGAACCGTCGCCTGCCCCGGGGCCGGTCGATCCGCGCACCCGTCCGCCGCGCGTGTTCGTGTTCACGACGGACCGGCCGGCGCGTTATCTCAGCTGCATCGTGAGCCGCCTGTCCGCTGTGACGACGGCGCGACTCAATGTGCCGGCGTCGGACCCGGTGCTCGGCGCCGCCGCGCGCGGCCGAACCTCGGACGACCTCCACGGTCCGGCCGCCGGCGATGGCCAGACCCGCACGGGGGAATCCGTCGAGCTCGTGGTCCAGGCGAATCCCCGCCAGACCGGACGCGCGCGGGAGTTCGGCCGGCGGGCCGCCGACATCATCGAGTTCTATGCCTCGATCGTCGGCGAGGCGCCCTATCCTTCTTTCACGCTCGCGGTGACCGAGAGCGAGTTGCCCGGCGGCCACAGTCCGGCGTACTTTGCGGTCCTCAATCAGACGGTGCTGGCGTCGCCAGCGTACTGGCGGAACGATCCGGTGGCGTTCGACAACTACCCGACCTTCTTCCTCGCCCACGAAGTGGCGCACCAGTGGTGGGGGCAGGCCGTCGGGTGGAAGAACTACCACGAGCAGTGGATCAGCGAGGGCTTCGCGCAGTACTTCGCCGCGCTCTATGCGGAGCGGGAGCGGGGGCCAGGCGTGCTGCTCGGTGTGCTGAAGCAGATGCGGCGATGGGCGATCCAGGAGTCGGATCAGGGCCCGATCCACCTCGGCTACCGTCTGGGGCACATCCGCGGCCAGAGCCGGGTGTTCCGCGCGCTCATCTACAACAAGGCGGCCATGGTGCTGCACATGCTCCGGCGCACCGTCGGCGACGAGGCGTTCTTCGCGGGCATGCGGCGGTTCTACGCGGACTGGCGGTTCCGGAAGGCCGGCTCGAACGACTTCCGTCTGGCGATGGAAGCGGCCAGCCAGCACGATCTGGAGCATTTCTTCGAAGCCTGGGTGTACGGCTCCTCGATTCCGCACCTGAAGTTCACGTGGGCAAGGCCGCAGCCCGATTCCGTCTTCATCCGGTTCGAGCACCGCCGGGACGTGCTGCCAGTGCCGGTGATGGTCACCATCACGTATGTCGACGGCAGGACCGAGAGCGAGGTGATCCCGGTGACCGAGCGCGTGGTCGAGCGGACTCTCGCGGTGAGCGGAACGGTGCGGCGGGTCGAAGCCAACCAGGATGCCGGCGCGCTCGCAGAGCTCGACCGGTGATGGATCACCCGCTGGTCCTCGGGACGCTCGATCTTCCCGGCAATTCCACGGCGATCCGGCGGAATCCTCCGGCCGAATCGAGGAGGAAACGGAATCAGGGCAGGTAGATCGCCGCGACGCGCGCTTCCCCGCCGCGTTCGAACGGCTCGAAGACCAGGATGAACCGCGACCCGGCGTACTCGTAGAACCGGGTCAACCGTTCGCCGAGGACACCGCGGTCGATTTCCTGGCGGCCGCTTTCGGCCGCCCGGCCGAGCCTGGCGGCGATCGCAGCCACCGTCTCGCCGACGCGGACCTCCTTGCCATCGATGAACGGCAGGACAGGCACGGACACGGCACGCGCGGGCACCGCGGGCGGGATGCTCGCCACGAGCGGCCGCGCCGCGGGCGTCGAACTGGCCGCGCGCGCCGGTACAGCGGGACTCAATTCGCGGACAATGAGGGAGCCGACAGCCACGGTGGCGCCGAGGAACGCGGCGGCCACCAGCCATTCGAACAGCGGTGTCAGCCGAAACCGCGAGCGCAGCGCGTCCATACAGGCCTCCCTTGCTGGGTAGGTTGGCCGGGGGCGAGAGCTTCACAATAGGCCCCGACGTGGAGCGTGTCAACTGGATTTCAGGGCTGCACGAAAGAAACCGAACGGCCCGCGCCGCCTGGGCAATTCGCAGCCGGGCGCGAGATTTCGACAATGTATGATCGGGGGTTATGGATACCGTCACGCTGACGATTGACGGCCGGCAGGTCACGGCCGAAAAAGGCAGGACCGTGCTGCAGGCGGCGATCGAAGCCGGCATCAGGATTCCGTACTACTGCTATCACCCCGGGCTGGGGATCGACGGGTCGTGCCGCGTCTGCATCGTGAAGATCGAGAAAATGCCGAAGCTGCAGACCTCGTGCTCGACGCCGGTGGCCGAGGGCATGGTCGTGCTCACGCAGACGCCGGACGTGGTCGAGGCGCGCGCGAGCGTCTTCGAGTTCCTGCTCATCAATCACCCGCTCGACTGTCCCGTGTGCGACAAGGGGGGCGAGTGCCCGCTTCAGGATTTCTCCTACACGTTCGGCCCGAACGAGAGCCGGATGGACTTCCCGCGCCGGGTGTTCGACGGCGAGGGCGTCCGGGCCGACGTGGACTTCGGGCCGACCCTGATGCTGAACCGCAACCGCTGCATCCTCTGCACGCGCTGCGTCCGGTTCATGCGCGAGATCGACACCGACCCGCAAATCAGCATCATCGACCGCGGGTATGGGAGCGAAATCGCGACCTTCCAGGAGGAGGGCGTCCACTCGCTGCTGTCGGGCAATCTGATGGACGTCTGCCCCGTCGGCGCGATCACGACGCGGGACTACCGGTTCAAGTCGCGCCCGTGGGACAACCCCGAAGCCGTCGATACGATCTGCACGCTGTGTGAGAAGGGCTGCAACACCACGGCGTGGCTCAAGGCGAAGCCCGAGTGGGCCAGGGGCGCCCGGCTCGTGCGTATGACCCCGCGCTTCAACCCGGACGTCAACAGCTACTGGATGTGCGACATCGGCCGCTTCGACTATCGGTGGATCGAGGGGGAACAGCGGCTGAGCCGCCCGCTCGTTCGGACCGAAGCCGGCACGCTCGAGCCCGTGGACTGGCGCGAAGCCATCGCGAAGCTGGCGGATCGGCTGACCGCCGCCTCCGAACCCTCGACCCTCGGCTTCTTCGTCTCGGCCCACGCTTCGCTCGAGGAGCTGTTCGTGATCGGTCGGCTGGGCGGGGCGCTCGGCCTGCCCGAGGAGGGTGTCGCGATTGGCTGGCGCACCCGCGTGAAGCCGCAGCCCCCGGAGGCGAAGTTCAGGATTGCCCCGATTGACGCACCCAACGTTCGCGGCGCGCGCGATCTCGGGTTCCCGGTGGCAGCCGGACCCGATGGCGCGGCCGATATCACCGCCTTCCGCAGGAGGGTGGAAGACGGACGGGTGCGGGCGCTCTACGTCTTCGATCCGGGACCCGACGGATCGATCGGCGACGTCTCCTGGATTCTGGACGCGAAGCGTGCAGGGAAACTGCCGCTGCTGGTCGTTCAGGGGGTGCTCCTGACCGATCTCGCCAGGGCCGCCGACCTCGTGCTGCCCGGTGCATCCTGGGTCGAGAAGGATGCGTCCTATGTGAACGGGCAGGGCCGGCTGCAGGCCGCCGCGAAGGTGATGACGGCGCCCGGCGACGCCCAGGAGGACTGGCAGATCCTCGTCAACGTCGGGCTGGCGCTCGGTGCGACGTTCACGTTTACGGGCAGCGGCGAGATCCGGACCGAACTGGCGTCGGCGCTGGCCGGCAATCCCGCTTACGCCGGGATCGCGTCCCTCGCGTTCGCGCGGCCCGTGCCGGCGCGGACCTGGCTCCAGGCCTCCAATCCGTCGGAGCGCTGGAAATGGGATTTCATGTTCCAGGATCTGCCGCCCGTCAAGTTCGAAGGCCGGGCCGGGCTCTCGGCCCTGCTGACGTCCGCGCAGCACAAGAAATAGACCGGGCAGCGGGCGGACATCGAGGGCGACCCACCATCAGATTGCGACACTGAGAAGGACGCGGGCCGGAGGATATGGGAGACAACGTCACGCTGCTGGCCGCGCTGGGGGCGGGGGTCTTGTCGTTCGTCTCGCCGTGTGTCCTGCCCCTCATTCCGGGCTATCTCTCGTTCGTCTCGGGCGTGTCACTCGACGAGATGCGCGCCGACGCCCCGCCGGCGGCGTCGCGGCGGCAGGTGCTCGTCACCTCGATCGCATTCGTGCTCGGCTTCTCGCTGGTGTTCATCGCGCTCGGCGCCTCGGCCACCGCTATCGGCCGCTTCATCTTCGATCGACAGCCGCTCCTGGCGAAGATCGCCGGTGTGCTCATCATCATTTTCGGGCTCCACACGATGGGCGTCTTCCGCATTCCGCTGCTCGAAAGCGAGAAGCGCGTCCACGCGCAGAAGAAGCCGGCCGGGCTCCTGGGGGCCCTCCTCGTCGGGGTGGCGTTCGCGTTCGGGTGGACGCCGTGCATCGGGCCGATCCTCGCCGGCATTCTCGCAATCGCCGCGTCGAAGGAAACCGTCGGCCAGGGTGTGCTGCTCCTCGCGGTGTACTCGCTCGGCCTGGGAGTCCCCTTCCTGCTGACCTCGGTGGCGATGAACCGTTTCTTCGCGGCGACGGCGCGCATCCGCCGGCACTATCACAGGATCGAGGTTGCCTCCGGCGTGCTCCTGGTCGGGATCGGGCTCCTCATCTTCACGAACCAGCTCACGGTCATCGTCAGATACCTGCAGCCCTACCTGCCGGTGTTCTGAATCGCGGCGTCGGTCGTAACAGGCTCCGGGCTTCCGCCTGACGGCGGAGGGTGCCGTGCGGCCCACGTGGCGATCGCTCCATCGTGCGCAATCCCTGGGTTCACCGTTGTACGCGGAGCGCGCCCGGCCGGAGGCTCACCTCCAGCGGCTCCTGCGAGATGGCCGGCTCGCCATCGACATGGAACTCCAGCGGCTCGGAGGACTCCACCCGCGCAGACCTCACCGGGCGAGTCGTGATGCGCGGCGCACGTGCAATCGTGCCCAGCGCGAGATGACGGGAGTCCCAGAAACGCCGTGGGACCGATCGGTCTTCGACGATCACGGCGTCGAGCAGCCCGTCCTGGAGGTCGGCCGCTGGTGCGATCCGGGCGCCCATGCCGAATTCGCGGCCGTTGGCGAACACGATCAGCAGCGCACAGAGCGTGTACGCCGTTCCATCCAGCTGAAGAGCGTAGCGCCGGCCCCGGTATGAACAGCCCTCCCGCACGCCGATCGCGACGTACGGCCAGCGCCCGCGGCTGCCTCGCGCTCGCGCGTTGAACAGCCGGGCGACGTGCGCGTCGAATCCCACCCCGGCGACGTTGAAGAACGGGCGGCCCCCGATGAACCCGACGTCGATCGCCCGGGTGCGTCCGGAGAGCGCCGCCTCGATCGCCGCATCCGGGCGCCGCGGGATCGCGAGCGCGGCCGCCAGACCGTTGCCGGACCCGGCGGGAATCAGGCCGAGCGCCGTGTCACTCCCGACCAGCGCGCCGCCGGCTTCGTTGACGGTGCCGTCGCCGCCCCAGACGAGCACGAGCTGCACACCGCGATCGCGGGCGGCGCGCGCGAGGGCGGCGGCGTCGCCCGGACCGCGCGTGACGTGCACGTCGGCGTGCGCGCCCCTGCACCGGAGCTCGCGATGCAGCGTCTCGACGCGGCGGCCGGCCACGGCGGGATCCATGCCAGCACCCGAGATCGGATTCACGATGGCGACGATGTCCATGAGCGCTGCGCGAGCGGACGATCCGCGCCGCGAATGCGGCGACGCGCTTCCACCGGATGCTATAGTAGCTGGCCAACCGGATGCCGACCCGCACGCCTTGACGTCGGCGCTGGTTGGAGGCCTATCGATGCGAAGTCGCGCAGCGCGCCTGACACTCGTGAGTCTTTTCGTCGGAGCGCTCAGCGTGACTGCATATCTTTACTGGAAGGGCGAGTCGCTGGCGGAGTCCGAGGCGGCCGCCGAAGCCGCGTTCGAGGCCAGCGCCGGGACGATCAGCCGATCACTGCTCGACGTGCGCAACGCGCAGACGGCGTACGTGGCGGCCGGTCAGAGCAGCGAGTTCTGGGCGAAGCGTTCGGCAGGGAGCCTGGGAAAGGCGCAGAGCGCCCTTGCCAGCCTGCGCGCTGCCGCCCGCGCCCCTGAGGCCCAGTCCGGGCTGGACCGTGCCGGGTCGATCCTCCGGGACCTCACACAGCTCGACAAGCGGATTGGGAGCTTCGCCCGGAACGGGCAGCTCCTCATGGCCGCCGACCTGATTTTCGCGGACGGGTACGATCTTTTGGACTCGGCGCTCGCGCGCGTCGAACAGGCGGTCGAGCTCGAACGCGCCGAACGTCGGGATGCCGCCGCGATTTTCGCGCGGCGGCAGCTGTTTGCGCTGGCGGCGGCCGCCGCCGCCGCCCTGCTCACGGCGATGCTGCTCGCCCCGGTGCCCACGCATGCGCCGATCCTGGGCGCGCCGCAATGGACGGCGCCGGCCCAGCCGCCACTCTCGCAGGCGCGTCCCAGCCCCGCGCTGGAACTCGACCTCGATGGCTGGAGCCCGCCCACGCGCGAGACTCGCACGCCGGACGTCGGTGAGGAGGGCCCGCGGGTTGACACGTCGAGAGCGCCGCAGGCTCCCGACGAGGCCAGCGCGGCACAGCCGGCCGGGGAACCGGCGCTCGAGCTCCCGCTGGACCCGAAGGCCGTTCCCACCGCCGCAGCTGTGGCACCACCCGATTTCGGCGACCTTGCCAGGCTCTGCACCGATCTCGCGTGCGTCGTCGACACCCGGGCGCTGCCGGGTCTGCTCGAACGAACCGCTTCGATCCTGGGCGCCAGCGGCATCATCCTCTGGATTGCCGACCCGGACGGCCGCGAGCTGAACCCGATCTTCGCCCAGGGCTATCCCCCGCAGCTCGTCAACCGCCTCGGGACAATCGGGCGTGATGCCGAGAATGCAACCGCCGCCGCCTTCCGCACGTGCCTCGTGCAGACGGTCGACGCGGATGCCACGTCGGACGGCGCCATCGCCGCGCCGCTGGTCACGCCAGCCGGGTGCGTCGGCGTGATGGCGGCCGAGGTCACGCACGCGCGGGAGCAGACTCACGACGCGCTGGCCGCGGCCGCGATCGTGGCGGCGCAGCTGGCGACGCTCGTCGGGCCGCCGAGCGCGCGACGCAGCGAGGCGGCGGGCGCGTGAAGGACGTCAGATGGTCGTCGTCCAGCGGCGCGACGGCCTCGGCTCGGCCTTACCTTTCACCGTCAGCGGCTTTTTGTCGCGGGTGATCGACAGCGTGAACTCGGCGCCGTCCTCGAGCCGCTGCGCGCGCCGCCGCAGGTCCGCTGTCGAGCTCACTTCAGCTCCGTCCAGGGCCGTGATGACGTCGCCAGCCTTCACCCCGGCTTTCTCCGCGGCCGAACCCGCGCTGACCGAGGTAACCAGGACACCGTCTTTCACGCCGAAGTACTCCCCGAGCTGCGGGGAGAGATCCTGGACCGTGATGCCCAGCCGTCCGGCCGATCCCAGCAGGCCCTCGAATCGCCACAACGGATCCGGCGGCGCCGGCGGCGCGGGTGTCGAAGGCGCTGCGGGAGGCGCCGGCGGCGCCGGCGGCGCCGGCATCAGATCGCCGAACCGATCAGACAGGTACTGAAACGCCCCGCCTGACTCCGGCTCGACCTCGACGGCCGTGCGCTGGCCGTCACGGAGCACGACGGCCTGGACAGCGCGGCCGGGTACCGATTCCTGCACGAGCCTCGTGAACTGCCGCGCGCTGCGGACGCGTTCTCCGTCGAACTCCACGACCAGGTCGCCTTCCCGGAACCCGGCTCTCGCTGCGGCGCTGTCGGGCTGCACGGCCTCGATTCGCACGCCGGCCGTGGCCTGTTTGCCCTCGCCGGCCGTCTCCTGGTCCACGTCGCGCACCGAGACACCGATGCGCCCCGATTGACCGAGGAGTTCGACCACGCGCGCGCGCTCCGGTCGGCTGGTCCGGACCCTCACCTGTCCGTCCACCACGGGCGCCCATGTCGCCCCCACTGCCGCTGCCGCCAGCACGGCCGCCGTCATCAACGCCGTTCCGGTTCGACTCATCTCGATATCTCCTGGGAGCCCGGGTCTGCCGTCAACGAACCGGACGGTTCGCCGTCATGCCTGCCCAGTGAGACGCGGTGGTGGACAAAAGGTTGTCTGGCGGCGTCCGTCCGGGAGGTCACCGTCCGTCACCGGCAAGGGACGGCAGCCCGGCGCGCACGGCCGGATTCCGGGGCTTTTCACGGGTACGGGATTTGATGTCGAGGTAGTCGGTCGCGCGGAATCAACGGGGTGCGTTAACTCAGGCAGGCGCTGGCATCGCCGCATCCCGTCGCACGTTGGTCGATTTCGCGCGGCCATTTCTGTCTTCAGGAGATCCCATCATGCCGACGCCGATTCGTCTCGTCCTTCCGCTCGTCCTGGTGGCCGTGGTTTCCGGCTGCGCGCTGAGCCGCTCGCCGAGCATCGCGGAGCTGAAGTACAACCCTGGCCGCTACCAGGATCGACCCGTCGCGATTACGGGCGTGGTGACGACTTCGTGGGGCGTGCCGCTCATGCCGTTCAAAATGTACAAGGTGGACGACGGCACCGGTGAGGTGACCGTGGTCTCGCAGCACGGGCGGGTGCCGTCGAAAGGCGCGCGCGTCAGGGTCAAGGGGCGGGTGAACGAGGTGGCGATGTTCGGGGGGCAGAGCGTCGGCCTGCACATTCGGGAGACCGATCTGGACTTCAGGGGACGGTGACCTTCGGGGTTCAAGGTTCAGGGCTCGAGGTTCAGGGCTCGAGGTTCAGCGTTCAAGGTTCAGCGTTCCGGGTCAACGTTTCAGGGTTCACGTGATGCGAAGGGCGACTGCCGTCATGTCGTCGTTCGGCGGCGTGTCGCCGCGCCAGTCGCTCACCGCATCGAAGATCCCCTCCACGATTCGGCTCGATGGCTGCCCACGCAGCCTCGCGACGACGTCGATCAGCCGCGCCGTCGTGAACTCCTCCCCCTCCTCGTTCATCGCCTCGTAGACTCCGTCGGTACAGAACACGAACACGTCGCCCTGGTGGAGCGCGAACGAGACCTCGTCGTAGCTCGAGCCCGGGAAGGATCCGAGCGGCACGCCGGGGAGCTCGATCTGCGCGCATCCGTCGGCGGAGCATCGCACCGGATATGGCAGACCCGAGTTGGCCATCGTCAGGGTCCGACGCTTGAGATCGAAGATCGCATAGCACAGCGTGCAGTAGTACTCCTCGAGCTGGCGCTGGTGGAGGATGGTGTTGATGGACGAGAGCACGCTGGAGGGGCTCGAGCGCTCGGGCAGATAGCGGCGGCGGAACGTGCGGCCGCGAACGAGCTCCGCGGCGAACGCGGAGTAGAGCGCGGCGGGCACGCCCTTGCCCGAAACGTCGCCCACGGCGACCGCCAGCGTGTTCGACTCGGGGGCCAGGTAGTCGTGGAAGTCCCCCCCGAGCTCGCGGGCGGGCGAGAACGTCGCGCCGATGTCGACTCCCTTCAGCCGCCTCGGCGGCCCCGCCGGCAGCAGAGCGATCTGGACGCGCTGCGCGAAGCGCACCTCCTTTTCGAGCCGCTCCTCGTTGGCCCGCACCTCGCGATAGAGCCGCGCGTTCTCGATGGCGACGGCGGCCTGGCTGGCGAGCAGGCTCATGATCTCGACGTCGCGCTTGGTGAAGGCGTCGAGCTCGGGGCTCTCGAGGTCGACGACGCCGATGCACCGGTCGTGGAGCAGCATGGGCACGGCGAGCTCGGAGCGCACGTCCGGTACGAGCCGGATGTAGCGCGGGTCGCGGGAGACGTCGGCCACGAGGACCGGCTCCTTGTGCAACGCGGCGTAGCCCACCAGCCCCTCCCCGAGCCGCACGCGCGGCACCTCGACCTTCTCGCCGTACTGTACCGCCAGCTTCATTTCGAGCTCGCCGTCTTCGGTGAGGAGGAGGATGCCGAAGGTGCGGTAGTCGATCACGCGTCGCGCGAGCTCGGCGATCCGCGCGAACAGCTCGTCGAGGTCGAGCACCGCGGCGACCTCGCGGCCGATCTCGGCCAGCAGCTCGAAGGCTTCGGCGTCGAGCCGACTCCGCTCGAAGAGGCGCGCGTTGACGAGCGCGACGGCGACGTGCGCGCCGAACTGCCGGAGGATGGCGACGTCGCGCGGCTTGAAGTGCCCCCTGTTGCGGCTGAGCACGTTCAGCGCGCCGATCGGCCGCGACTTGTGAATCAACGGCACGACCAGCTCGGAGCCCATCCCCGGCACGAAGCCGACGTAGCGCGGGTCGGCCTGCACGTCGTTCACGAGCTGCGGCTGCTCGCTCTCGATCGCGGCGCCGACGATACCCTGTCCCGGCCGGAGCCGCAGCGGCTGCTCACGGACCGGATACCCGACCGAGTACGCGACCTTCACCTCCCCGCGGCGCTCGTCCCGCAGATAGACGGCAAACGCCTCGAAGTCGATGAGACGTCCGATGAGCCGGGGGATCTGCCGCAGCAGTTCGTCGAGGTCGAGCACCGCCGTGACCTGGCGACCCAGATCGAACAGCGTCCTCAGCAGCTCGTGTTCCGCTTGCGAGATGGAGGGATCGAGAGCGGTGTCGTCCGCTGGATGTGCGTCAGTCACTGAGGTCCGGCTCTTTCCGCGGTCGTCGGGGGAGGCGCGCGCGTCGGGGCCCGATGGAATTATACTTCCGTCACCCCGATGGACATCACGCTGCCCCTCGACTACACGGCGATCGAACGGATCCTGCCGCACCGGTATCCGTTTCTGCTGGTCGATCGCATCACCGAACTGGAGTTCGACAGGCGGATTCTCGGCATCAAGAACGTCACGCTGAACGAGCGCTATCTCGCGCACGGCACGGCCGGCCCGCCGGTGCTGCCGCCGACCATCCTGACCGAAGCGATCGCCCAGGTCGGCGCGATCCTCATCCTGGCCAAACCCGAGAACCGCGACAAGCTGCCGTATTTCCGGAGCATCGAGCGGGTCCGCTACCGGCGTCCCGTGCACCCCGGCGACGTCGTGGAAATCGAGGCCACGGTTCAGCGGCTGAGGGCCAGGGTCGGCGTCCTGCGCGGCATCGCGCGTGTCGGCGGGAAAGTCGCCGTCGAGGGCACGATGACCTTCGCCCTGGGATCGGCCGCCTCGTCCTGAACGGCTGCCTGCACGGCGCGGCCGGCGGTGCTTCCAGTCCCCGCGGCGACCATGCCGCGAGGCGACGGCCTCACCGAAAGACCAGGAGCACGCCAGCCACCTTGACCGCTCTCGACAGCCACACCGGCAGTCGCGCGTCGGGCTCGTAATAGCGCCAGGCGTCCAGCACCGCCGGGGCGAGAATCAGCGCGCCGATCCAGGGTTCGTCGATCCGCGCCGCCTGGGCCATCCCGCGCGTGTCGCGCTCGGGCGGGCCGGTTTGCGCGAACGCCGCGATCGAGTAGGCGCCCGACGCCCCGATGTTGAACGCGAGCAGCCCCTTGGCGAAGGGCGCGTGCTCGTGCCGGAGCCGCGGCCTGCGCGTGAGCAACAGCTCGCTCGTGGCGTGCTGCGCCCAGAACCCCGCCGAGTCGATGACGAACTCCTGGCGCGGCGACAGGTCCGGCCGGTGAGTGATGGCGAAGAACGGGATGCCGTGGAACTCCACGCGCTTGATGCCCGGATCGGCATCGAAGATCACGTCGAAGAGCAGGTGGGCCCCTTCGTGAAGGCCGAGACCGACCGCCGCGCCGCCCAGGAACTGACCGACTGACGCAAGGCGATGCACACTCTGACGGGTTCCCTGCGGTTCCGGCGCCGTCTGTTGAGCTTGGAGGTCGCCCGAAACGCCCGCACAACAGGCCAGAACGGCCACGAGCTCACCCGCCCGGCGCGTGGCACATCCGTTGCTGCCGCCGACCCCTGACACGAGCGCGCCGCGGAGGGCGCAGAGGAGATCCACGATGCTCGAGACCATTGCGGTCATCCTGATCATCCTGTGGCTGCTGGGCATGGTGAGCGGCTACACGCTCGGCAACTTCATCTACGTCCTGCTGGTCATCGCCATCGTGCTGTTCCTCGTGAGGCTGGTCAGCGGACGGCGGGTCTGAGCCCGCCCGCGCGGCGCGGACACGCGTCACGGCCGCACCGGGCCAGCGGAACGTCGTTCCGATCGTGAGTCGGGGGCTCCGCACTGCCGCCGTCCAGGCGAGGGCGGGGCGTTCGTCCGCTCCGTGGCCTCGATGGTGCGCTGTCGCGCGCCTTGCTCCACGACTTCAAACCTCGCGGTCAGGCGATTCGGCGCCGTGTCGCCGACCCCGCATCCTGCTGCGGCGCGGAAAAGGAGGCGACCGGGCGCTGCCATCGCACGACGGCCACGCCGGCGAATACCAGCGCGGCCGCCAGGGCCATCCGCGACGTGAAGGGCTCGTCTAGGAGGGCGACCCCCAGAGCGACGGCGATCACCGGATTGATGTAGGCGTACAGCGAGACGAACGAGACCGGCAGGTGCCGCAGTGCATACGCATAGGCGACGAAGCCTCCGATCGCGCCGAGCGTCGAGAGATAGGCGAGGGCTGACAACGACCGCCAGTTGAAGAACAGGTCGCGCCATTCACCGCGCACGGTCCCCGCCAGCAGCATCAGCACGCCGCCGGCGAGCATCTGGTAGGCCGTGCTGACGAGCACGTTGTCCTCCCGGGCATGCCGCCGCGAATACGATGAGCCGAGCGCCCATCCGCACGAGGCGATCTGAAGCGCGACCACGCCGGCGAGGAACGAACCGCCGGCGGCGCGCACCGTGAGGTCCGGCCAGACCAGGATGACGATCCCCGAGAAGCCGACGAGCAGGCCCGCGAGCACGCCGGGTGTGAGCCGCTCGCCGTCACGCAGGCAGGCTTCCACGGCCGCCATCCAGAACGGGGACGAGGCGACCAGCACGGCCGCCAGGCCGCTCGGAACCCACTGCTCCGCGAACACGACGCCGCCGTTGCCCAGCCCGAGCAGGAGGAACCCCAGCAACAGGATGCCGCCCCAGCGCGCGCGTACCGGCATCGGCTCGCCGCGCCACGCCAGGTACAACGCCAGGAGGCCTCCCGCGATCGTCCAGCGGAAGCCGCCCATCAGCGAAGGCGGCATGGTTTCAAGGCTGATGCGAATGCCGAGGTAGGTCGTACCCCAGATCAGACAGACCGCAGCCCAGGCGAGATAGGCGAGGCGACGCTGCGCCGTCGGGTCGTTCACGGTCGTCCGATAGTACCGCGAACAGCTCGCCCGACGGCAGACCAGTCGGAGATTGGCAGCGAACGTGCTGCAGCGGCCTCCACCGGAGGCTGCCGGCGGCAGGTGTACGTCCGGCGAACAGATCCACGTGAAAGAACGGACACCGGCGGAACGGATTCAGTCACGTCTGCGGGAGCTCACCAGGGAGACCCGTCGGCTCCGAGAGGAGCTTGCGGAGCTGATCCGCAGGCCGGAGCCCGACCATACGCGCGCGTTCAGCCACGATCGCGGCTACCACCTCCGCAGAGAGACCCGGGCCAGCGAACGAAAGCGCTGAACGCCCACCGAAGGAGGACGTGCTGCGCTGCCCGAACTGCCAGTCCAGGCGTGTGCTCGTCATCCTCCCGCGCACGCCCGAGTCGACGTGCGTGCGGTGTCAGGACTGCGGCCGAAGGTGGTCGGTTCCGGAGACGTCCGCGATCCTCGAGGCGCTGAACCCCGATCCAGCCGAGCACTAGCTACACGAACCCGAACGTGCCGCGGCCGAGCCGGGCGCCGCCGTCGATGGTGAGCGTGTCGCCTGTGATGTACGAGGCGAGCGGCGAGACCAGGAACGCCACGGCATCGGCGACCTCCGACGGCTGCCCCCAGCGTCCCAGCGGCACAGATTCGGTGATGCGGCGCACAGCTTCGGGCGAGCTCCAGAGCTGCGTCGCGGCGCCGGCCGTGTCGATCGGCCCGGGCGCGACCGCGTTCACGCGGATCCTGAATCGCGCCCATTCCACGGCGAGCGTCTGGGTCATCGCCAGCACGCCGGCCTTGGCCGCCGCCGAGTGGATGGTGCCGGGGCTTCCGCTCCAGACGTAGTTCGCCAGCACCGACACGATGGCACCACCCTGGCCACGCGAGATCATATGGCGGCCGACAGCGCGCGAACAGAAGAAGCTGCCGTTCAGCACGATACCCACGACCGCCGTCCACCCGTTCGGCGAGAGATCCTCCGCCCTGGAGATGAAGTTCCCGGCCGCGTTGTTGACGAGCACGTCGATGCGGCCGAAGTGGTGGACGACGCGGTGCACCATCTCGTCGACCTGTTCGGGGTTGCGCACGTCGACCTGGATCGCCAGCGGATCGAGGCCGGCCTGCCGCAAACCAGCGCTCCCCTGCTCGAGGTTCGCGGCACTGCGGCTCCCGATCGCGACGCGGGCGCCCAGCGACCCGAGCCGCCGGGCGATGGCGAGGCCGATGCCCGTGCCGCCGCCCGTCACGATCGCCACCTGACCGCTCAGCAGATCGTCCGACAGCATGCGCGCGTCACTGTACCTGCGTGCGGGGCCGCTGTCCACGTCGGCGCCGCAGGTGCGCCGCACCGGGCGCGGCTGCGGCTATAATCGCGGCACCGTGCCACGCACCGCCACACGCCGGGCACCATCCGCCGAGGCGTTCGCGCGCCTGTTCGAAGCTGTCCACGAGGGCGTGTACATCGGGGCGGTGAAGGGGGCCACGTCGAAGACGTACTCGGCGAACCCGTATCTGAAACTGATGTTCGGGTTCGGGTCGGAGACCGCGGATGCCGCAGTGAGACCGTTCGACATGGATCGCTTCGTGGACGCGCAGGCGCGCGACGGGTTCCTGCAGCGCCTTCAGCGGGATCGTTCGGTCACCGATTATCTGCTGCGGCTCCGAAGGGCCGACTTCACACCCATCTGGGTGGAAGTCACGGCCCACGCCGAGCGGGGGCGCGACGGGCTCCGCATCGAAGCTCTCATGCGGGACGTGAGCGAGCGCAAGCGCCTCGAAGACCAGGCGCGCGATCTGTATCACCAGCTCCTGCAGGCCGAGAAGCTCGCGGCGCTCGGCCAGACCATCTCCGGCGTCGCGCACGAGCTGAACAACCCGCTGGCCACCATCCTGACCTGGGCCGAGCGCCTGTCGCAGCGCCCGGTGGACGACCAGGTGCGGCGCGGGCTCGAAGCCATTCTCGGCGAGTCGGAGCGTGCGGCGAAGATCGTCCGGAATCTCCTCACTTTCGCCCGCAAGCGCCACACCACGCGCACGATGGTCGACCTGAACCAGGTGGTCCGCGAGACGCTGGCCCTCCGCGCCTACGAGCAGCGCGTCACCAACATCACCATCCTCGAGGCGCTGCCAGCCGGTCTCCCCCAGGTGTTCGCCGACCCGCACCAGATCCAGCAGGTGCTCCTGAACCTGATCATCAACGCCGAGCAGGCCATGATCGGCTCGCACGGGCGTGGCACGCTCATCCTCCGCACGTGGCACGACCTCGAGCGCGACGCCGTGATCCTCGAGGTGAACGACGACGGCCCGGGCGTGCCGGAAGAGGTGCAACCCCGCATCTTCGACCCGTTCTTTACCACCAAAGAAGTCGGTAAGGGCACGGGGCTCGGGCTCACAGTGGCCTATGCAATCGTTCAGGAGCACGGGGGACGAATCACCGTCAGGTCCGAGCCGTCGCGCGGAGCCTCGTTCTACCTCGAGCTGCCCGTGGGCGACGGTCCGTTCAAGCCGGCGATCGCGCGCCCGCAGGACGGTACGTCGAGCGCGGCAACGGGCGCCGCCGTGCTCGTGGTCGAAGACGAAGCCGCTCTCGGCGCCGCCGTCGCCGAATCGCTGCAGGACGACGGCTTCGTGGTCGAGCGGGCCAGCGACGGGCTCGAAGCGCTCGAGCGCGTCCGGCAGCGTCACTACGATCTGATCATCTGCGACCTGAAGATGCCGAGGCTGGACGGCACGCAGTTCTATCGCGAGCTGGAGGCCTCCGCGCCGGACCTCACACGGCGGATCATGTTCGTCACCGGGGACGTCGCGGGCACGGACGCCGAGCGGTTCCTCGAGGGAGCCGGCTGCCGCTGGCTCGCCAAGCCGTTCCGTCTCAAGGACCTGCTGCGGACGGCGCGCGAGATGGTGACGTAGCCTCCGGGTCTGGCGCCGCGCGGCATCGAGGCGCCGGCACTCTTCAGCGCGCGGCCGCCACCCGCGCGGGCGCGGCCGCCACCCGCGTGCGCGCGGCGGCCCTGGCGTTCGCCCGGGCCTTGTACTCGAGCACGACCCCTGACGTCTCCGGCAGGTCCGCCTTCGCCATCTTCAGCCGGCTGGTCTGCTGGAACGCCAGGATCGCGGGCCTGATCGCCGCCAGTGCCTCCGAGGCCGAGCAGTCGGTACCGAGCGCGGCACGGAGACGCTGAATCGCGCGCGCGTGCAGCTGAGACACGCGTGACTCGTTCACCCCGATCTCCGCCCCAATCTGCTTCATCGTCGCCTCGGCGTAGTAGTACATGCCGATCACCTTGCGCTCCCGCGCGGGAAGCGCGGCGATCGCGCGCCGGACCCGCTGTCGGATCTCCTGATCCTCGTAAGCCTTGTCGGGCGCCTGCGGCTCGGACGGCACGAGCGCTGGCGGAAGCGACGCGCCGTCCAGGTTCTCCCCGGCCGAGAGGGGGGACGTGGACTCGATCGTATTGATGCGCACGATCGTACGGCCGAGCCGCGCCTCGTCGGAGCCGATGCGGGCCGCCAGGTCCGCCAGCGAGGGCTCCGCGCCGAGCTCGCGCCGCAGCTGCTCCCGGGCGGCCTCGAGCTCGCGTCGCTGGCGGCGGACACCCCGCGGCCAGGCATCCCGCCGCAGCGCGTCGATCATGGCGCCCCGGACGCGGCGCTCCGCGAACGTCTCGAACTTGATCCCCCGGGCCTCATCGAAGCGGCAGGCCGCGTCGATGAGGCCGATCATGCCGTCCTGGACCAGGTCGCCCAGTTCGATGGAGTGCGGCATGGAGGCAGCCACGCGGCGGGCGAGCGACTCGACGAAGGGTAACCCCGCGGCAATGCGATCGCGTTGACGGGTGGCTAGGGGCTGGCGCTGCATGTTCTCGTGTCTCCTCGATCCTGGGGCGGCGGCAAGCCGCGAGCGCCTCGTGGGGCAACCCCGGTACCAACTCGTGCGCAAATCGCACGTCGATCACAATCCGAGTCGTTCTGATGAGCTAAATCATTGATGTTGTAGTGGTTATATGTGTGCCGGCACGTGAATCGCCGGGCAGAATCTCGAGCCAGGGCGAGCCAAATGTGTCGGTTCCATGACCCTGGGGCCAAACGTGGTGACGGATTTGTGACCGATCGACGGAACCGTGATCGGCGGCAGGACGCACGAGCCGGGATCGGAATCGGCGATCAGGGATCTGTGATCGAGGGTCGGCCGGGGCGGCGACGGTGCTCCGCGGGGCGGAGCCGGTCAGGACTGGGAGGAGCGGAGCCGGATTTCCCGGGCGGTTGCCATCGCCTCGAGCACGCTCGAGACGACCTGCGCGGCGCGCGCCCGGCCCATGTCGTCCGTCGACTTGGCCTCGAGCAGCTCGGCGTTCGCGAGGATGATGCCGAGCTGGTTGTTCAGACGATGGAACAGGAGGCCGAGATCGGCGGTGTCGCTCACGAGGAAACGGGGCGCGCGGTGTTCGGCGGCCGGGAGCATCAGGACGCTTCTTTGGACGTGAGCTCGTGTGTGCGTCCCGGCTCGCGCCAGAGCGTGTCGACGAAGATGCGGACCGAGCCGCCGGCAGTGCGCACGTACTCGACCTTGCCGCTGGCGATCCAGTTGTAGATCGTCCGCCGGCTCACGCCCACCAGCTCGCACGCTTTCATGATCGAGATGGTCTTACGTTCAATCATCATTGCATTCATCCCGCGTTCTCCACCCCGTGTTCGCTGACAGTTATCGGAGCGGGCCGCGCCAGTCATTAGCCCTCGCCGCACGCCATGAATTGACCGGGTCAGCCGGGGGTGTCAAAATACCGCCTACCCGACTAAATGCCCGAAGATCAAAAACATCTGCTCATCGTGGACGACGAGCGCGCGCTGCGCGAAGCCATCGCCGAGCGCCTGGCGGACCACGGGTTTCTGGTGGAGCAGGCCGACAATGGCGAGCGGGCGCTCGAACGTCTCGGCGAGTTCGCTTTCGACATCCTGATTACCGATCTCCGGCTCCCCGGCGTCGACGGCCGCCACGTGCTCGATGCGGCCCTCGAACGCTACCCCGAGATCATCGCCATCGTCATCACCGGTTTCGGGACCGTGAAGGACGCCGTGGACGCGATCAAGCAGGGCGCTGCGGACTTCATCACCAAGCCGTTCCAGTTCGATGCGCTGCTCCACGTGCTGACCTCGGCGCTCGAGCAGCGCCGCCTGAAGTCGGAGAACGCCTACCTGCGATCGCAGCTCGAGCACCGCTATCGGCTCGACGGTCTCGTCGGCCGGAGCGGCGTGATGCGCGATCTGTTCAGTCTCCTCGAGATTATCGCGGCTACTTCGAGCACGGTGCTGATCACCGGTGAGACCGGAACCGGAAAGGAGCTGGCCGCGCGCGCGATTCACCACAACAGCGCACGGCGACTCAACCGTTTCGTCGCGATCAACTGCAGCGCGATTCCGGAGACGCTCCTCGAAGCCGAGCTGTTCGGCCACGTGCGCGGGGCCTTCACCGGGGCCGTGGGCACCCGGCAGGGCCGGTTCGAGCAGGCGCACAAGGGCACCCTGTTCCTCGACGAAGTGGGGACGATGAGCCCGGCTCTGCAGGCGAAGCTCCTGCGCGTGCTGCAGGAGCGGGAGTTCGAGCGAGTAGGTGATTCGCACACGATCAAGGTGGACGTGCGGGTGATCGCCGCCACGCACTCCGACCTCGCCAGGATGGTCGCCGAGGGGACGTTCCGCGAGGACCTGTTCTACCGGCTCAACGTCATCCCCGTGCACGTGCCGCCGCTGCGGGAGCGGCGCGATGACATCCCGCTGCTCGTGCAGCACTTCCTGCAGAAGCTGGCCGCCGATCTCGGCCGATCCGCGCCGGGCGTCTCGCAGGAGGCCCTGCGGCGGCTCATGGCCTATCCGTGGCCCGGCAACGTCCGCCAGCTGGAGAACGCCGTCGAGCGCGCGCTCGCGTTCAGCCAGTCCCGTCCGCAGATCGAGATACAGGACCTGTCGCCCGAGGTTCAGAACCAGCCCGGCTCGGCACCCGGGGCGGATCCCTGGCTGCCGGAGGACGGCCTCGACTTCGACCGCTACATCTCGAGCGTGGAGCTGTCGCTCATCAGGCGCTCGCTCGAGAAGACCAACGGCAACAAGCGTCAGGCTGCCCGCCTCCTGAAGCTGAAGCGCACGACGCTCATCGAGAAGCTGAAGCGTCTGGAACCGCGAGTCGCGGCCGACTGACGCGATCGGGCACGATGCCACCCCGACACACGTACTGGACGATCATCCTCGAAGGAAAGCCGACGGCCTTCCGCGCCCGCTCGCAGGAGGAGCTCCTGCCGACTCTGCGGCAGCTGCAGGGACGACATCCCGACGCCGTGCTGAAGTGGTTTGCGCGAGGGCGGCTCTGGGAGTCTGAGGAGGAGGCGCGCGCTGCGTTCGAACGTCGCCAGCGCCCGACGCCTCCGCGCGACGCACAGTGGCGGCCGGGAGGCGCCCATCGCGATCCCCGCGATCGCTTCAGGATACCTCGCGACGAGAAGCGCCGCCGGTTCGCCGCACGGCAGCGGCGCGAGGATCAGCCCGGTCCCGGGGAGCGGGGCCCGGCCGTCGAACGGCCGCGGCGTCCGGAAGGGACGGGTCCGCGAGAAAGGGAGCCGGCCTCGAACCGGATGTCACGACCCGAGCGCCCGCGCGAGTGGTCGAGAAAGCCCGAAGGCCGGGGGCCCTCTGAACCGGGGCGGCCGCCGGGGGGGAAACCGGTCACACCGGGAAGCCGGCGGGGGCAGGGCTTTCGAGACGGTGCGCCTCAGAAGACCGGTCGCGAGCCGGGCGCCCGCGGCCCACGGTCGGGCAAAGACCGTTTCCGCGACCAGAGCGGCCCGCGCAGGCCCGAGCACTCGTGGCGCGGAGGACGGGAGAGCGGTGGATCGCGCCGGGGTCCAGGGCGGAAGCCCGGCGGCGGCCGCCGCGGTGGGGGAGGCGGGGGCGGCGGCCGGGAACCGCGATGACCCTGATCCACGTGGTGCTCTTCCGGCCGAGACCGGGGCTGCCGTCGGCTGCCAGAGCGGCGCTCCTCTCCTCGCTGACCGCCGCGGCGCGCGACATACCGTCCATCAAACGGCTGCGGGCCGGTCGTCGGTTCCGGCACGGCCGTCCCGGCTACGAACAGGGGATGGCGGAAGATTACGAGTACGCCCTGATCGTCGAGTTCGACGACGCGGACGGCCTGGCCCGCTACCTGGCGCATCCCGCGCACGCTGCCCTCGCGCGACACTTCACCGAATCGGCCGGCGCAGCGCTGGCGTACGATTACGAGGTGGTCGAGGGTGACGACCTGACGTCCATCGGCTGGGACCGCTGATCCAGGCGCCGCCGCCTCAGGAACTCGCGACGGGCTCGCGGTCGCGCTCGAAGAAGCTGGCGATGATCTCGCGGAGCTCGGGAATCGATTCTGCCGCGTTCACGGCCACGCGCAGGCGGGACCCGTTGTCGAGGCCCTTGGTGTACCACGAGTTCAGCGCGCGCAGCTTGTTGATGACCCAGCGCTCGCGGCCGCGCGCCGGCCCTGCGGCAATCGCCTGGCCCGGGGCCGTGTGACGGAAGCCATCCTGCTCGTCGAGGCGCTCCCGCAGCAGCAGGTCGACGTAATCCAGCAGGAACTCCGCGCGGTCGGCAGCGGTGACCTCGTGCGCAGGACGGCCGGCTGCGAGATCCGTCGCCTGCCGGAATATCCACGGATTACGCAGGGCCCCGCGCCCGACGAGCACGCCCGCAACGCCGCCGCCGAGCCGCTCGACCATCTGGGCCGGCTCCACGCAGTCGCCGCTCCCGATGACGGGAATGCTCACGCGCTCGGCCACGCTGGCGATCAGCCCCCAGTCCGATGATCCCGAGTACGACTGCGCGGCCGTCCGGCCGTGCACGGCGACGGCGGAGGCCCCGGCGTCCTCGAGCCGCCGGGCGAGATCGGGCGCGTTGATCTCGCGCTCGTCCCAGCCCGCCCGCATCTTCACGGTCACCGGGATCCCCACGGCCCGCGACATCGCCCGCACCACTTCCGCCGCGTGCTCCGGCTCGCGCATCAGACTGCAGCCGGCGTTGTGCTTCGCAATCTTCGGCACCGGACAACCCATGTTCACGTCGACGATGTCTGCGCCCATGCCTTCGACGATCTGGGCCGCCGCCGCCATTTTCTCAGGATCGCCCCCGAAGATCTGGATCGAGACCGGTCGTTCCTCTTCGGTGTACTCGGCGTACTCGAGCGTCCGGTCGATGCCGCGCACGAGCCCCTCCGAGCTGACCATCTCGGTGACGACGAGCCCGCAGCCGCCCTTGCGCTTGACCAGGCGCCTGAACGCAGTGTCCGTCATCCCGGCCATCGGGGCCAGCGCAAACGGCGGGGCGAGGGCAACGGAACCAATCTTCATCAGTAGGGCTTCACGTCCGCCGCGTCGACCTCGACGCTGACGGCCTGTCCGATCAGGTCCACGGCGAGCACCAGGCGCGCGTGGGCCCCTTTGCGTACCAGACGTCCGACGACTCCCTTCAGCGGCCCGTGGGTGACTTCGACCATCATCCCTTCACGGATCAGAGGACAGGGATCGAACTGCAGATCGCTCTCGACCAGCCGGCGGATGCCCTCGATCTCGTGGTCGGGAATCGGCGCAATCTCGCCGTCGAACGAAACGATGCTGACGACGCCCGTGCATTTCAGGATCGGCAGTCGCTCCTGTCCCTCGAACCTGGCGAAGCAGTAGCCCGGGAACAGCGGCCAGTCGATCTTCTTCTTCCGATCCTTCCAGCGGCTCCATCTGGCGACGGTGGGGAGGAAGACGTCGTAGCCCTTCTGAGCGATCTGGTCCCGGACGACCATCTCGTGCCGGGAGCGCGTCCAGACCGCGTACCAGGCCGGGCCAGAGCCCCGCGCCCGGACCGCGGCGGACTCAGCGGCTTCAGTCCGGGCCGGCTGCGTGCCCCTGGGTTGCGACACGGGAGTTACTGCACGGCGCCAGGCGGGGCGGTCGCCATGGCCGCGACCTGCATGTCGTAGGCCTTCTTCAGCTCCTCGTTCTTCCAGACGATGATGGCCTGGCTGCGCACGCGATTGAGGAACTTGCGGACCTCGCTCCGCTGGCGCTCCGCATACACGCGGTCGGCGACGAGGTCGCGGACGCTGTCGAAGGGCTGCGCCGCCGCGGGCTTGAACGTCTCCAGCTTGATGATCTGGTACCCGCGCTGGATCCGGATGGGCTGTGTCGTCTCCCCGGGCTTCATCTTCTGGAACAGCTCCTGCAGCGTCGGCGACAGCTCCGACACCGCGATGGGGCCGATGAGACCGCCGTTGGCCTTGGACGGGGCGGCAGAGACCTCGGCCGCGAGCCTTCCGAAGTCCTCACCAGCCGCAATCCGCTCGCGCACCTCGGCGGCGCGCTGGGCAATCTCGTCGTCCTGCCCGACGTTCACGCCCGCCTGACCCTTCTGGGTCGCGGCGGGCACCTCGATCAGGATCTCGCGCAGCGTCACGGCCGCGGGCTCCACGAATTCCCGCTGGTGGATCTGGTAGAACTGGCGCGCTTCTTCCTCGGTGATCTGCAGCTTCGATCCGACCTCGTCCTGCTGGATCTGGTTGATCACGAACTGCCGCTCGACGTTGCGGCGCAGCTCGGCGAGCGTCAGGCCCTCCTGCTGCAGCGCCGCCTGGAACCGCTGCTCGTCCTCGAGGTTCTGCTCCTTCCGCAGGTTCGACAACCACCGGGTGAACTGGTCGTCCGTCAGGCGGTAGTTGCGCTCGCGGCCGAGCTGGATCATCAGCAGCTCGTCGATGGCATCGACGAGGATGCGCGGGGTCACCTCGGCCAGGGCCTTCTTGAGCTGCTCGTCGTTCCTCGGATCCACGTCGCGCCCGCGCAGGGCCGCAACCTGCCGCTGCTCGAGCTCGGTCTTGGTGATGATGTCGCCGTTCACCTTGACCAGCACCTGCTCGATGATCTCGGCCGAGCCGCGGAGCGGCGCCCAGATGGCCAGCGCCGCGCCCAGCACGATCGCCTTGCGCCACAGCCGGGTCTTCATCGTCGTCATGATTCGTTGCCGGAGAACAAGTTGCCGGAATCCAGTATTTTAGCCGATCGATTCCCCGCCGCTCAACTCGCGCAGCAGCCCGCCGATCCTGGTGAAGAGTCCCCCCTCGGCCCGCGGGTTCTCCCGCGCAGGGCGAAGGATCTCGTCGCGCGAGAAGCCCGGGGCGACCTCTCCACTCCGCGCCCTTGCCGCCCACCACGAACCACCCGCAACGGGGTCACCGGGCTTCCGAGACGCCGCGCGCGACGCGGCAGTCCGGGGTGTGCCCGGCGCCGGGCTCGGCGGCTTCCGCAGATCGAGCTTCAGCGTGGCCGGGGGCACCAGACCGGCGTCGCCGCGGGACTGGACCACCCGGTACAGCAGAGCGGGATCGAGGCGCGCGTCGGGCCTGAACTTTAGGACGACGAGCTGGCCCTCGCGGTCGAGCGACTCGAGGCCAACCCGATCGGCCAGCACCCGGATCGACGCGTATTCGGCCAGGTTGAGGACGGACTCGGGCGGGGAGCCGTACCGGTCGCGCACTTCGTCCAGCACCCGGTCCAGCTCGTCGAGGCTGCGCACGGCGGCCACGCGACGGTAGATCGTGAGCCGCTGGTTCATATCGGGGATGTAGGCTTCCTCGATCCGGAGATCCACGCGCAGGTTCACGTTCGCGCGGATCTCATCCTCCACTTCCTCGCCCTTCAGCTCCTTGATCGTCTGCTCGAGGAGCTTCATGTACATGTCGAAGCCCACCGCCTCGATGTGGCCGCTCTGTTCGCCGCCGAGGAGGTTGCCCGCGCCGCGTATCTCGAGATCCAGGGCCGCCACCCGGAACCCGCTCCCCAGGTCGCTGAACTCGCGGATCGCCGCCAGCCGCTTCTTGGCGACCGGCGACAGCGAATCCTCGGGTGGAATCAGCAGGTATGCGTACGCGCGGCGGTCGGAGCGGCCGACGCGTCCCCGCAGCTGGTACAGCTGCGAGAGGCCGTAGCGATCGGCTCGATTGACGATGATCGTGTTGGCGTTCGAGATGTCGAGCCCGTTCTCGATGATCGTCGTCGCGAGCAGGACGTCGTACTTGTGCGCCACGAAGTCGACCATCACCCGCTCGAGCTCGTCCTCGCTCATCTGCCCGTGGCCGATCGCGATGCGCGCCTCCGGCACGAGCCGCGCGATCAGGTTTCCGAGCGAGTAGATCGACTCGACGCGGTTGTGCACGAAATAGATCTGCCCCCCGCGCTCGATCTCGGTCCGGATCGCGCGCGAGATCACCGCCTGGTCGAACTTCACCACGTTCGTCTGAATCGACAGCCGGTCCTTGGGAGGCGTCTCGATGATGGACATGTCGCGGATCCCGGCGAGCGACATGTTCAACGTCCTCGGGATCGGCGTGGCCGTCATCGTGAGCACGTCGACGCGCTTGCGGAGCTGCTTGATCCGCTCCTTGTGGGCCACGCCGAAGCGCTGCTCCTCGTCGACGACGAGCAGGCCGAGATCCCGGAACTGCACGTCCTTGGAGAGCAGCCGGTGCGTGCCGACGACGATCTCGACCCGGCCGGCCCGCAGGTCTTCGATGGTCTGCTTCTGCTCGGCCTTCGACCGGAAGCGGCTCAGCATGTCGATACGCACCGGGAAGGCCGCGAAGCGGTTGTTGAACGTCTTGAAATGCTGGAAGGCGAGCACGGTCGTCGGCGCGAGCACGGCGACCTGTCTGCCGTCCATCACGGCCTTGAACGCGGCGCGCAGGGCGACTTCCGTCTTCCCGTAGCCCACGTCGCCGCACAGCAGCCGATCCATCGTGTTCGGCGTTTCCATGTCGCGCTTGATCTCGCGGATGGCGGTCTGCTGGTCCGGCGTGAGCTCCCACTCGAAGGCATCCTCGAACTCCTCCTGCCAGTGGGTGTCGGCGCTGAAGGCATGCCCGGGCAGCGCCTTCCGCGCGGCGTAGAGCTTCAGGAGCTCCTCGGCCATGTCGCGCATCGCCTTCTTGACGCGCGACTTGGCCTTCTCCCAGGACGTCCCGCCGAGCCGATCGAGCGCCGGGCGGGCGGCACCCGAGTACTTCTGGACGAGGTCCAGCCGCTCGACCGGCACGAAGAGCTTGTCTTCGCCCGCATACCGGAGCTCCATGAACTCCTGCAGCTCCTGCCCGACATCGATGCGCTTCAGACCGACGAACACGCCGATGCCGTGATCGACGTGCACGACCAGATCGCCGACCTTGAGGTCCCGGAAGTCCGAGAGGAAGGTGCGCGCGGCCGATCGGCGCCGCTCGTGAACCGCGCGTTCCTCCTCGAACACATCGGTTTCCGCGAACAGCTGGAGACCGGCATCCGGCAGGCGGAAGCCGCGCGACAGCCGGCCCGTGCCGACCAGGACGGCCGCGGCGTGCGCGTCCTCGGCCTGCTCGATGGGAACGCCGAGCACCTCGTAGTCCGCCAGCAGCTCGATCGTGCGGTCGGCGCGCCCCTGCGAATGCGCGACGAAGACCACGGTTTCGGCGCGCTCCCGCGCGCGCCGGATTTCGGCCACCCACTCGGGGACGCGGCCGTTGAACTCCTGGGCGGGCTGGCAGGCGATGTGAGCCGTTCCGCCCTCGTCGCCGACGGCGAGCATTTCGAGCGCAGTCGCGCCATTCAGCCACGACACGGCTTCGTCCCAGCCGACGGTCAGCCTCTCGGGGCGCGGAACGCGAAGCCCCCTGCCGAGGGCATCCTCATGGCTCGACCGCACCTGATCCGAGATTCGCCGGCCGTGCGCCTCGACTTCGTCCGGCTCCGAGACCAGGACGATCGGGCGGCCGCCGGCGAGCATGTAGTCGACGAACGTGGCGCTGCGATCCGCCTCGTCGGCTTCGCCGACCAGCTCCTGCAGCGGCAGCACCGAGGCCCGGTCGAGCGCAGCGGTCGAGCGCTGGGTCGCGGGATCGTAGCTCCGGATCGATTCGATCGTGTCTCCGATGAACTCGACCCGGATCGGTTGCCTGGCGCCGGCCGGATAGAAATCGACCACGCCGCCGCGGACACAGAACTCGCCGGACTCGTCCACCGGGTCCTGGCGTGTGTACCCGGCCGCGGCGAGCAGATCGGCCAGGTCGGTAGGAGGGATGTCGAGTCCGGGCGTGAGCCGCACCGCCGTCCGGGCCAGGTGTCCCGGCGGGCTCAGCCGGGGGAGCAGCGCCGGAGCGGAGGCAATGACCAGCCGCGCCGCACCCGTGGCGAGCGCGTGAAGCGCGCGCGCGCGCGCCGAAGCGACCTCGAAGTGCGGCGCCAGCCCTCGGTACGGATCGACTTCGGGGGAGGGGTAGGGCAGCACGGCTGCCTCCACGTCCGCGTCGGTCAACCCCTCGAGAGCGGCGAGGAAGAACCGGGCGTCCACGGTCATCCGCTCGACGTCGGCATCGGCGGGGACCACCAGCACCGTCCGGGTACGGGCCGCCGACGCCGCGGCAAACAGCGCCTTGCCCGGCGGCGTCAGACCGGTCACGCGCGGTGCCGGCACACCAAGCCCGAGGCGGCTCGCGGCTGACTTCAGCAGGGCCCGGAGCGTCAGCGAGCTGGAGGTGTACGTCGTCAAGGCGGGACTCTCGGCAGCGCCGGCAACCTTCGATTGTACCGCACGCGCCGGACACCGCCACGACCCACGACCGGATCGCGACCTCTGCCGTGGCCGGCCCTGACGTCCCCCGCCGACATCCGGATTTGATTGACGCCCGGCACCGGCCGTTCCTACACTCGGCGATTGGAAGGCGAAGGAGGTGTCACGTGGCCAAGGTGCTGAAGTGCGGTGACCTGATGCCGGGCTGCGATACGGTGATTCTGGGCAAGGACGACGACGAGGTGTTCG
Source organism: Vicinamibacterales bacterium (assembly GCA_035620975.1). Lineage (GTDB taxonomy): Bacteria > Acidobacteriota > Vicinamibacteria > Vicinamibacterales > 2-12-FULL-66-21 > DASPFV01. The sequence goes on along the minus strand of DASPFV010000193.1, from coordinate 26,075 downwards.
CGAAGGCGGAGGCGCATGCCCGCAAGGAACACAACATGACCATCATTCCGCCCAGCGTCATGACACAGATCGCCGCGAACATCAGGGAGAAGTCCTGACCTGGCTCACTCGGGGCGGGTGCGTCGAATCCGGTCGATGAGCGCCGTCGTCGAGTAGCCGCTCTCGACCGCCACGCGGACGACGCGCCCGCCCCTGGCTTCGACCGTGTCGCGCCCGACAATCTGATCCGCAGGCCAGTCCGCGCCCTTCACGAGAACGTCGGGCTGCAGCTCGCGGACGATCCGGTCCGGCGTTGCCTCACTGAAGAGAACCACCGCATCGACGCACGCCAGCGCGGCCACCACCTCCGCCCGCTCGCTCTCCGGGTTGACCGGCCGCGCGTCCCCCTTGTTCCGCCGGACGGATTCGTCTGCGTTCACCCCCACGATCAGGGCGTCGGCGAGGCTGCGGGCCTGCTGGAGGTAGCGGACGTGCCCGGGGTGCAGCAGGTCGAAGACTCCGTTCGTGAAGACGACCGTCCGACGCTCTCCGCGGAGCTGCGCCACGAGAGCGGCGGCGGCGCCCCGGCTCAGCACGCGGCTGGTACCCGCCTCCCCGGGCCTCATATCAGGCCTGCGCGTCGAGGGTGACCCCCTCGGAGAAACGCCAGGTGTGCCGCGGACGGTAGATGCCGACGTCCTTGGTGCGGGACTTCACGCGGAAGGTGTAGAGCAGTCGATGGTAGTCGTAGGGGTAGCCATCGAGCTTGTGCACGGCGACGTCGAGCTTGTACGTTCCCTCGACCAGGTCGAGGCGCTCGATCGTGAACACGGCTTCGGCGTCGCCGAAGATCCGCGCGAATCGGAGCTCCTCGATGTTCGTGTTCGTGCCGTAGCAGCAGACTCCTTCGGCGTTGAAGATTCCGACGCCGATCACGAAGTCGTCGACGGGCACGGGCGCCCGCAGGCGGATGCGCACGTCGAGCCGGCTGCCGGAGTGGAACACGTGCGCGCGCTCCCCGTCGTCGGCGGCCAGCATCACGTCGGTGATCTCCACCTCGCGCGATCCCCAGCGCCCTTCGGTCGCGCGGAACATGTCGGCGGGCGCTTCGGCCGTCTCGACGGGATGATCCGGCAGCATCGCCGACGCGGGCTCGTCGGGCGACACGACGGCGACCGCCTCCTGCGCGCGCGCGTCCCCGGCCGCGAGCAGCTGCTCCTCGCTGGACTCGACATCGGTGATATACGCGCCGACCACCCGCTTCGGATCGCCCATCGCCTTCAGACGTCCGCCGTCCATCCAGACGGCCTCGTCGCAGAAGCGCTCCACGAGACCGAGCGAGTGGGTCACGAGCAGGATGGTCCGGCCGCGGCGCTTGAACTCGGCGAACTTGTCGAGGCACTTGTGCGTGAACCCCTCGTCGCCCACGGCGAGCACCTCGTCGACGAGGAGCACGTCGGGATCGACGTGAATGGCCACGGCGAACCCCAGCCGCATGTACATTCCGGACGAGTACGTCTTCACCGGCGCGTCGATGAAGTCGCGCAGCTCCGCGAACTCGACGATCTCGTCGAACCGCCGGGCGATCTCCTTCTTCGAGAGGCCCAGCATGATGCCGTTGATGAAGACGTTCTCGCGCCCGGAGATCTCGGGGTGAAAGCCGGCGCCGAGCTCGATCAGCGCGGAGATGCGGCCGTTCACGTGCACGCTGCCGCTCGTCGGCTTGGTGATGCCCGCCACCAGCTTCAACAGCGTGCTCTTGCCCGAGCCGTTGCGCCCGATGACGCCGAGCGTCCGCCCCGACGGCACGGTGAAGGACACGTCCTGCACCGCGGCAAAGGTCTCGTCCGGGCTCAGATCGCTGATCAGGCTGCCCGACAGCAGCGCGCTCTTGAGCGTCGCGAACTGCCGCCTGCCGCTGTAGCGGCGATACACCTTCGAGGCGTGCCTGACTTCGATGGCGGTCATGTTCTCAGCATCCAGCGTCCGAGCCCAGAGCCCAGAGCCCAGAGCCCAGAGCCATGAGCCCGGAGCCCAGAATCATTGTCACACCTCTTCGGCAAACGTATCCCTGAGGCGATCGAACACGAAGTAGCCGAAGAGGAAGAATCCGAGCGCCAGCGCGCCGAGCACGACGAGCCAGTAGCCGTGGCCCACCGGGCCGGGAAAGTACAGAATCTCCTGGTACGTAATCGCCAGATGCGTGAACGGGTTCAGGTTCAGGACGTGCCGCTGCCAGTCCTGCATCTGCAGGTACGGGTAGATGATGGGCGTGGCGAAGAACCAGAGCGTCATCAGGTTCGAGAGGATGTCGCGCAGATCGCGGAAGTGCACCGTCAGGGCCGAGAGGATGAGCGCGAACCCGAGCGTCAGGACGAGCTGCACGAGGACTGTGAGGGGAAACCAGGCGAGCCCCGGCAGATCGGGCGCGTGCCGGTAGTACACCAGGAACATCGCCAGGATCGGCAGCCCGAGGAAGAAGTGCACCATGTTGGCGAGCACGGTGACGATGGGCAGGATCTCCGCGGGGAAGAGCACCTTCTTGATCAGGTTGCCGCCGGAGATGAGCACGCCCGACGATTCGAGCAGCGACGAGGCGAACCAGGTCCAGGGCAGGATGCCGCAGAACATGAACAGTTCGTAGTGATCCAGCCCCTGGAAGCGCGCCGGGATGAAGTGCCGGAAGACGAACGAGTAGATGAGGAGGAGCAGGAGCGGGTTGATGAAGGACCAGAAGAAGCCGAGGACCGAGCCACGATAGCGCGCCTTCAGCTCCCGCGCGACCAGGCTCTCGATGAGGCCACGGTAGCGGAGCAGGCGCGCCAGATTACGGAACATCGACCTGGAGGACCACCGCCGTGATGTTGTCGGGGCCGCCCGCCGCGTTGGCCGCCTCCACCAGGCCTTTGCAGACGTCCTCCAGCGTGCCGTTCCGATTGGACAGAATCGCCGCGATCTTCTGATCGGCAACCACCGTGAAGAGCCCGTCCGAGCACATCAGGTAGCGATCGCCGTTGCGGGGCCGGATCTCGGTGACGTCGACTTCCGGATCCTCGCCGCCCGACAGCGCCCGCGTCACGACGTTGCGCCACGGGTGCTGCCGGGCCGCCGTGGGGCTCATGGTGCCGGCGCGGACCTGCTCCTCCACCCAGGAGTGATCGTGCGTGATCTGCTTCAGGCTTTCTCCCTGCAGGACGTAGATGCGGCTGTCGCCCACGTGCGCGACACACGCGTTCTGCGGGCTGGCCAGGAACGCCGACGCGGTGGTGGCCATGCCGCGCAGGTCCTGCGAGCCGGCGATCGCCGCGGCGATCCGACGGTTCGCCAGCCGGAAGGCGGCCTTGAGCCGGTTGGCCTCGAGGCTGAGCGACGGCTCGAAGGGGAACGGCCACGTCCGGTTCTTGTCGGCGCCCGCGGTCTCCTCGATGAACGCCTGGATGGCCTCGACCGCCACGCGGGAGGCGACCTCGCCGGCGACGTGCCCGCCCATGCCGTCGGCCACGACGAAGAGCCCGAGCTCGGGACGGACGCAGTAGCTGTCCTCGTTGCTGGTCCGCCGCAGCCCCGGATCGGACGCGACGGCCCACCTGAACGACAGCGGGGACGTGGGGCTCATGGGTGTGTCAGCCCTGGTGAGAAAGGCGCTTCATCGCCCCGACGCGCGCCCCGAGGCCCACCCGCGAGGAGACCTGGAGCCGCACGAGCGACTTCATCAGCGCGACGCGCGCGCGGTCGTGATCCACGCCGGAGGCCGGCTGGCTCAGCCGCTCCTGCGCCCGGCGTCGCGCCGCCTCCGCGCGCTCCACGTCGATCTCCTCGGCGCGCTCGGCGAGCTTCGCGAGGATGGTGACCGCGTCGGGCCGCACCTCCGCAAAGCCGAACAGGATGGCAACGAACGTCTTCTCTTGTCCCTTGCGGTACCACAGCTCGCCGGCGGTCAGGGCCGCCAGCATGGGCGTGTGCCCCGGCAGCACACCGAAGTAGCCGAGGGTGCCGGGGATCTGCACCTCGTCGACGGTCTCGTGCACGACGAGCCGATCGGGATAGACGATGCGGAGGTCGATGTGTGGCGGGAGCGCCATGGTGCAGCCGCGCGGCTAACCCTTCATCTTCTCGGCCTTTTCCACGGCTTCTTCAATCGTCCCGACCATGTAGAACGCCTGCTCGGGCAGGTGATCGTAGTTGCCGTCGACGATGTCTCGGAAGCTGCGCACCGTGTCGGCAATGGGCACGTACTTCCCGGCGAAGCCGGTGAACTGCTCGGCGACGAAGAACGGCTGCGAGAGGAACCGCTGGATGCGCCGGGCGCGGCCGACCGTCAGCTTGTCCTCCTCCGACAGCTCGTCGATGCCGAGGATCGCGATGATATCCTGAAGGTCCTTGTAGCGCTGCAGGATCTGCTTGACGGCCCGGGCCACGTTGTAGTGATCCTCGCCGATGATGCGCGCGTCGAGGATACGCGACGTGGATGCCAGCGGATCGACGGCGGGGTAGATCCCCAGCTCGACGATCGCGCGCGACAGGTTGGTCGTCGCGTCCAGATGCGCGAACGTCGTCGCCGGCGCGGGGTCGGTGTAGTCGTCGGCCGGCACGTAGATCGCCTGCACCGACGTGATCGACCCCTTGTTCGTCGACGTAATCCGCTCCTGCAGCTCGCCCATCTCGGTCAGCAGCGTCGGCTGGTACCCGACGGCCGACGGCATGCGGCCGAGCAGCGCCGAGACCTCGGACCCCGCCTGCGTGAAGCGGAAGATGTTGTCGATGAACAGCAGGACGTCCTTGTTCTCGGCGTCGCGGAAGTACTCCGCGACGGTCAGGCCGCTGAGCGCCACGCGCAGGCGCGCGCCCGGCGGCTCGGTCATCTGACCGTAGACCAGCGCGGCGCGGGACTTCTCCATGGCCTCCAGGTTGATGACGCCGCTCTCCTGGAACTCGAGCCACAGATCGTTGCCTTCGCGCGTCCGCTCGCCGACCCCCGCAAACACGGAGACGCCGCCGTGCTTCATGGCGACGTTGTGGATGAGCTCCTGGATGATGACCGTCTTGCCCACACCGGCGCCGCCGAAGAGTCCGATCTTGCCGCCCCGCAGGTAGGGCTCCAGGAGGTCGATGACCTTGATCCCCGTCTCGAACATCTGCAGCTCGGTCGACTGCTCCTCGAGCTTCGGGGCCGCGCGGTGGATCGACCAGCGCTCGCTCGACATCACCGGGCGGTCGGGGAAGTCCACGGGCTCGCCGAGCACGTTGAGGACGCGGCCGAGCGTGGCCGGACCGACCGGCATCGAGATCGGCGCCCCGGTATCGACCGCCAGCATCCCACGCTGCATGCCGTCGGTCGGCTTCATGGCGACGGTGCGCACGCGGTTCTCACCGAGGTGCTGCTCGACTTCGGCAATCACGTCGATGCCCTGGCCGCTGCCGTCCCCCGTGATCCGCACGGCGTTGTAGATCGCCGGCAGGTGTCCGCCCTCGAACTCCACGTCCACGACCGGGCCGATGACCTGCACGACGCGGCCGGTGTTCTGTCCTGCTGCGACTGACATAACGATTGAATCCTCTGGCGTCCAGCGTCCGGCCGACTGTCAGGTGGGCCGGGTTGCCCCTGGCAGAACGCGTTCTTCAGTATCTTGCTACAGCGCCCCGGCGCTGCCCACCACCTCGATGATCCCGCGTGATCGCCCCTGCCGGACCTTCTCCTCGCTCGCAGGGCCCCCGCTCGCGCTCGCTCCCCCCTCGCTCGGGCGGTTGGGCGCTGTTCCGGTGACTACAGCGCCTCGGCACCGCTCACCACCTCGATGATCTCCCGAGTGATCGCCGCCTGCCGGACCTTGTTCATGTACAAGGTCAGCTCCTCGATCATCTCGCCGGAGTTGCGAGTGGCGGCGTCCATCGCCGTCATCTGCGCCGCGAAGAACGCGGCGTTCGACTCCAGCAGCGCGCGGAAGAGCTGCACTTCCACATGCGTCGGGATCAGCTGCCTGAACAGCTCGTCCGGTGCGGGTTCGTACAGGTATTCCGTCGGAAGCGCGCGGGCCGGCGCCTCGATCTCGGCTCGCGGAATGGGCAGCAGCGGCTCGACGACGACGCGCTGGCTCAGGACCGATGCGAACTCCGTGAAGACCACGAGGACCCGATCGACCTCGGCGCCCGTGAACGCGTCGATGGCCTCCCGCGCGATGGCCTGGGCGTGATCGAAGCGGAGCTGGCCGAAGAAGTTGACCAGCTCGAAGCGGACCGGGAGACCGCGCCTGGCGAAGAAGTCCCGCCCGCGGCGCCCCGCCAGCGCGAGCGACACCTGACCGCCGCCATGTTCGAGGACGATTTGCCCCGCGGCCTTGATGACGTTCGTGTTGAAGCTCCCGCAGAGACCGCGGTCGGCGGTGACCACGACCAGCAGGACACGGCCGTCGGCGCGGAGCTGGGTCCGCTCGTCGAGCAGCGGGTGGCGTGCCGGATCCACGCGCAGGGCCAGCTCGCCGAGCACGCGCCGCATCTCGGCCGCGAACGGCCGGGCGTGCTGCACCCGATCCTGCGCGCGGCGCAGCTTCGACGCAGCGACCATCTTCATCGCCTTGGTGATCTGCTGCGTCGACTTGACCGCGCGGATCCGGCGCCGGATGTCCAGGAGTGAGGGCATGGCTCAGTCGACAAGCTGCCTGGCCGGCGCGCTCACGCGGCGGCCGTCTTGTGCGCCGCCGCGAACGACTCGCCGAACTCCTTCAATGCCTCGTTCAACGAACCCTTCAGGCCGTCGTCGAGCTGCTTCTTCTCGGCCAGCGTGGAGAGCACCTGCGGCCGGCGCGTTTCGAGGAACTTGAAGAGCTCGATCTCGTATTCGCGGACCTGCTCGACCGGGACGGCGTCCAGGTATCCGTTGGTGGCGGCGTAGATGATCGCGACCTGCCTCTCGACCGGCAGCGGCTGGTACTGCGGCTGCTTGAGGATCTCCACCAGGCGGCGGCCGCGATTGAGCTGGTTCAGCGTGGCCTTGTCGAGGTCGCTCCCGAACTGCGCGAACGCCGCGAGCTCGCGGTACTGCGCCAGATCCAGCCGCAGCGATCCGGCCACCTGCCGCATCGCCTTCACCTGCGCGGAACCGCCCACGCGCGACACGGAGTTGCCGACGTTGATGGCCGGACGCACGCCCTGATGGAACAGGTCCGCTTCGAGGAAGATCTGGCCGTCTGTGATCGAGATGACGTTGGTCGGAATATAGGCCGAGAGATCGCCGGCTTGTGTCTCGATGATCGGAAGCGCCGTCAGCGACCCGCCGCCGAGATCGCTCTTCATCTTCGCCGCGCGCTCGAGCAGCCGCGAGTGCAGATAGAAGACGTCGCCGGGGTACGCCTCGCGGCCCGGCGGCCGCCGGAGCAGCAGCGAGATCTCGCGGTAGGCCTGCGCGTGCTTGGACAGATCGTCGTACACGCAGAGCGCGTGACGACCGCTGTCGCGGAAGTACTCGCCCATCGCGCAGGCGGCGTAGGGGCTGATGTAGAGGAGCGGCGCGGGGTCGGACGCCGCCGCCGCGACGACGATGGTGTATTCCATCGCGCCGGCCTCGTCCAGCGTGCGCACCACCTGCGCGATCGTCGACTGCTTCTGCCCGATGGCGTTGTAGATGCAGACGACGTTCTGGCCGCGCTGGTTGATGATCGTGTCGACGGCGACGGCGGTCTTGCCGGTCTGGCGATCGCCGATGATCAGCTCGCGCTGACCCCGCCCGATCGGCACCATCGAGTCGATCGCCTTCAGGCCCGTCTGGAGCGGCTCCTTCACCGGGCTGCGATCGACGACCCCGGGGGCGAGGCGCTCGATCTCCCGGAACTGCCGCGAAACCACCGGCCCCTTGCCGTCGACCGGCTGGCCGAGTGCGTTCACGACCCGCCCCACCATCTCCTCGCCGACCGGCACCGAGATGATGCGGTTGGTCCGCTTGACCGTATCGCCCTCCCGGATCTCGGTGTAATCGCCGAGCAGCACCGCCCCGACGCTCTCCTCTTCCAGGTTCAGCGCGATGCCGAACACCCCGTGGGGGAACTCCAGCATCTCGCCCGCCATCGTCTTCTCGACGCCGTGGACCCGCGCGATCCCGTCGCCCACCGAGACGATCGTGCCCACCTCGGCCACGTCGACGTCCACGGCGTAGCTGCCGATCTGATCACGGATGATCTTCGAAATTTCCTCAGCCTTGATGTTCATGATCCTGTGCTCGAGATCGGCCCGCCGCAGGGCGGGCCATGTGTCACCCGGCTGCGATCCGGCTCCTGTCCCCGACCCTATGTCCAGCCGCGGCGATCAGTCGGCGGCACCCGCCAGCGTTTCCCGCAGCCGCGTCAGCTGCCGGGTCACACTGCCGTCGTAAACAGTGCTCCCGATCCGCGCGACGGCCCCGCCCACGATCGACGGATCGACTTGGGTCTCGAGCCGCACTTCCCGCCCCGTGGTCCTCGCCAGCCCGTCGCGCAGGGCGCTGACGCGATCAGGCGGCAGCGCGACGGCCGTCGTGACCTCGGCGCGGACGATCTTCTGGTGATCCATCAGCCGGCGCTCGAACGCCTGGGAGAGATCCCGGACGAGGCCCAGCCGATCACGCTCGGCCAGCAGCACGAGGAGCTTCGCGAGCGGCCCCGGCAGGGGGCCGGCCTGCGCGAGCACCTGCCGCAGCACCGCGGCCTTGCGCGACGCGGGAATGGCCGGATGCGTGAGCGCCCGGCCGAGCGCCTCGTGCCCCTCCATCAGCTCGACGAACCCGGCGAGGGACCCGGCCACCACCTGCGGATCGATGCGCTCGGCGAGCACTACGTCGAAGAGCGCGCGCGCGTAGCGGCCGGCCGCCGCGCGGGCCGTCATCGCGCCTCCCGGAGCTGCGAGGCGTATTGGTCGACCAGTCGCAGCTGGTCCTCCGGAGTGATCGTCCGCTCGATGCGCTCGCGCGCGACACGGACGGCGAGATCGGCGGCGTGCTCGATCAGCTCCCGCTTCGCGATCCGCAGCCGCATGTCGATTTCACGGCGCGTCTGGTCCAGGAGCCGCTCCCGCTCGGCCCCGGCCGCCCGCGCGATGCGCTCGCGCTCGGCACGCACGTCTTCCTCGCCTTGCGCCGTGAGCGCCTGGAGCTCCGCTGGCAGACTCTTCAGCCGCTGTTCGATGTCCCCGAGCTGCGCGGCCGCGGCCGTGCGCATCTCGGCGGCCGTGACGAGATCCTGCCGGATCTGCTGGCTCCGCGACGCCAGGTAGGCCGCGATGGGCGATTTCAGGAAGTACACGAGCACGCCGGCGAGAATGCCGAAATTGAGGAGCCGTGCCGCGAGCTCAACGATGGGGTTGCCGCCGCCCTCGGCCGCGTAGGCGGGCGCGGGCAGCAGGAGCAGGACGAGCGGCCCCCAGAGCGCAACCGCGCCCCGGGCCCGGAAGAACGCCTCTGGCTTCTCCCTCGGGACATCTTCGGTCTGCAGGCGCCTTGGCATAGTCACGGAACGTTCAGTCGGAGAATCAGGAGGCCCGCCGCCCGAGAATCCGCTCGGCCGCCGCCGCGCCAAGCGCCTCGGCATCGGCCGTCAGCCGCTGGCGCGCGGCGTCCGCCTCCGCCTGCAGCGCCACTCCGGCCGCCGCGATCTGGGCTTCGGCCTCGGCTCGGGTGCCGGCGAGGATCTCATTCCGCTCGGCAAGCGCCGCGCGGCGCATCTCGTCCATCTGGCGGTAGATCTCGGCCCGGGCCGCGGTGGTTTTTGCCTCGAATTCCGCTGCCGCCGCCCGGGCTTCCTTCGCGGAACGCTCCGCCAACTCCCGAGCCGAGCGCACCGCCTCCTCCCGCTGCCGAATGACCGAGAGGAGGGGCTTGAACAGCAGCCGGTCGAGGACGACCGTTAGGACGAGGACGAAGAAGATGACCCAGAAAACCGAGACATCCGGGAGCACGGAACCTCCGAGGTGGATCGTGCCGGACGGTCAGCCGCCGCCCCGCAATCTGGTGCTCCCTGGGAGCCGGAAACGCACCAGAACAAAACATCAATTTATACCACAGGCGCTCCAGCTCCTGTGGCGGCCGACGGCAGTCCACGTCACTCTAGGAGGAGAAGGCTGCCGGCTGGCGGCTCGACGACCCCGATGCTTGCAGCGGCAATACCGGCAGAGAGCAGTGCCGACAGCGCCGCTGCCGCATGTGCCGGCGCCACGGCTGCCAGCAGTCCGCCCGACGTCTGGGGGTCGAACAGGAGCTGCAGCCGGTCGGGCGGGAGCTCCCGGCTGATCGCGACGCCCGCCTCGAAATACTCCCTGTTCGTCCGGGCTCCCCCGGCCACATTATCGAGCGCCAGCGCCAGCGCGCCCTCGAGCAGCGGCACCCGCGCCGCCTCGATCCGGATCCGGCAGCCGCTTGCCGCCGCCATCTCCGAGGCATGGCCGATGAGTCCGAATCCCGTCACGTCCGTGCACGCGTGCACGGCGTCGGGCGGCAGCCGATGGAGGACCTCGGAAGCGGCCCGGTTGAGCATGGTCATGGCGCGTGTGGCCGCGTCGACGGCGGTCGCAGGAGCCCTGCCGAACTTCAGGGCCGTCGCAATGACACCGGTGCCAATGGCCTTCGTGAGGATCAGCACGTCTTCAGGCTGGGCGCCGGCGTTCGTCCAGATGGCGTGCGGATCGATCTCCCCGGTGACGGCGTAGCCGAACTTGACCTCGGCGTCCTGGACCGTGTGGCCCCCGAGCAGCGCCACACCCGCCTCGCGGAGCGTCTCCAGGCCGCCGACAAAGATGGCCCGGAGCACCTCGCGGTCGCCGCTTCTCGGGAACCCGGCAATCGCCAGTGCCGTGAGCGGCCGTCCCCCCATGGCGTAGATATCGCTCAGGGCATTGGCGGCGGCAATACGGCCGTAGGTTCCGGGGTCGTCGACGATCGGAGTGAAGAAATCGACGGTCTGCACGAGGGCTCGCGTCTCATCCACCCTGAACACACCCGCATCGTCCGAGGTCCGATAGTCGACCAGGACCCGGTCGTCGGCGGTCACGGGCAGATCGCCCAGCACCTGGGCGAGCTCACCAGCGGCGAGCTTGCTCGCTCAACCGGCGCAGCTCGAGTAGTCGGTCAGCTTTTTCATCATCACGTCTCGCGATCGCGTCGAACACCAGCCTGGCGGCTCCGGTCAGGCGCGTTCGGTGAGCTGCTCGAACAGCCGCTGGAGCTCGTCCTCGGACTGGAAGTCGATCTCGATGCGGCCCTTGCTGCCACGCCTCACGATTCGCACACGGGTGCCGAGAGCGAACCGCAGACGGTCTTCGGCAGCGCGGGTATGCACGTCCTTCACCGGCTCGGTGCGCGAATCCTGCGGGGCGTCCACCTTCTTGACGAGCACCTCGGTCTCACGGACCGAGAGCTTCTTCGCGACGACTTCGCGCGCGGCCCGGAGCTGCGCCTGCTCGTCGGGCAGCGCGAGAATCGCGCGCGCGTGGCCCATCGACAGTTCGCCCGCGGCGACGTTGCCGCGGACCTCGTGCGGAAGCTTGAGCAGCCGCAGCGTGTTGGCCACCGTGGAGCGTTCCTTCCCCACGGCGTCGGCGATTTGATCCTGCGTCAGGTGGAACTCGTCGGCCAGCCGCCGGTACGCCTGGGCCTCCTCGATCGCGTTGAGATCCTCGCGCTGGATGTTCTCGATGAGGGCGGCAGCGAGCAGCCGATCGTCGGGAACGTCGCGAACCACGACGGGGACCTTCAGGAGCCCGGCCCGCTGCGCGGCGCGCCAGCGGCGCTCGCCGGCGACGATCTCGTGCGCGCCATCGACGCGGCGGACGACGATCGGCTGGATGATGCCGTTGGAGCGGATGGAGCGGGACAGCTCCTCGATCCGTGCGTCGTCCAGGTGGGAGCGGGGCTGGAATGGATTGGGCCTGAGCAGATCGATGTCGATGTCGAGCGCGCGATCGGAGGACGGCGCCGGCTGCGGCGCCTCCGGGATGAGGGCGCTGAGCCCCCGGCCGAGCGCGGGACGCTTGTCAGCCATGTGAGGCCTCCGTGGCAGGCGCGGATGCGCGGCTCAGAAACTCGCGGGCCAGCGCGAGGTACGCCTCGGCACCACGCGACTTGACGTCGTAGAGAATCGCCGGCATGCCGTGACTGGGCGCCTCGCCCAGCCGGATGTTGCGCGGAATGACGGTCGTGTACACGCGCTCCTGGAAGAACGCGCGAATGTCGCGCGCGACCTGCTGACCGAGGTTGGTGCGTTCGTCGTACATGGTCATCAGCACGCCGGCGATGTCGAGATCGGGATTGAGGGTGCTGCGGACCCGGCGCAGGGTGGCGACGAGGTCGGCCAGCCCTTCGAGGGCGAAGTACTCGCAGTTGAGGGGGATCAGGACGGCGTCTGCCGCGACGAGGGCGTTGAGCGTGAGCAGGCCGAGCGACGGCGGGGTATCGATGAAGAGGTAATCGAACGTCTGCCGGAGCGGCTGGAGGAAGTGCCGGAGCCGGTGCTCGCGGTCGGGGAGGTTGACGAGCTCGAGCTCGGCGCCGGTCAGGTTCCGGTCGGCGGGGACCAGCGACAGCCCGCTGACCCGGGTCGGGAGAATGAATTGGGCCGGCGCAAGGTCGCCGGACGTCAGCGCCTCGTAGGCCGTGCCGGCCGGAGCAGGCTGGCCCTTCAGGCCCAGTCCGCTGGTCAGATTGCCCTGTGGGTCGAGATCGACAACCAGGACGCGCTGATCGGCCATGGCGAGGCCGGTGGCGAGATTGATGGCGGTGGTGGTTTTGCCGACGCCCCCCTTCTGGTTGGCGACGGCGAAGACACGCGGGAGCACCATTTAGGGCTTGTGTCCTAATTCTGTTGGTCCTGAGTTGCCCTGCGGGACGGATTGTAAAGGCCGGAGAGAGCAAGCGTCAACGAGTCCTCGCAGGTGGACTGACGCTGCGTGTGAGTGGCGATCGAGGCGGAGCGGCCCTCACGACGTCACCGTTCCACGTGGAACATGAAAGGCTACCCCGACGGCTCTCTTGGTGAGAACCGTGAGTCGACTCCTGAGCGAATCCACGAGGGGATGCGTCGCTGTCCAGACGAGCGGCGGAAACACAGCACCCGGCGCCTCCGGACCGCCGGGTCCGCGAAACAGCAGCATCACACCTCCAGGCGGAAGGAACGCTTGCAGGTTCTGAAGAACGCGGGACTCCATGCGCACGGCCCGCACCGAAAGGGCGCTGAACGCTTCGTGCAGCTCCGGCCGGGCCAGCAGCTCCTCGTAGCGGGCCGTTTCGACAACTGTGTCAGCCAGTGCGAGCACGCGGACGGCCTCTCGAAGGAAAGCTGATTTCCGCGCCTTCGACTCCACCATCGTCAACCGGAGCCCCGGCAGGGCCATCCGCATCGGAATCGACGGAGACCCGCCGCCTGAGCCGATGTCGATCAGCCGAGTCGCCCCGGCAGGGACGAAGCGCACGGCGATAACCGGCTCGATCAGGAGGCGATCCACGGCCTCGTCGGAATCGTCGAGCGCGGTCAGGTTGATCTTGCGGTTCCAGCGCGCAAGGAGGTCGAAATAGGCGAGAAGACCCTCGGAGAGTGCATCGGGCAGGAATACGCCGGCTTTCGCAGCCCGCTTGGCGAGGCGGCTCCGGAGATCTCGGGAAGCCACCCCCGAAGACTATCAGACTGCCGCCCTGGCGTGGAGCCTGACGATCCAGGCGGAGACGAGGGCCACGGCGGCAGGAGTGACGCCAGGCACACGTGCAGCCTGCCCCAGGGTCCGCGGCCGCACCGACGACAGCCGCTCGATCACCTCCCGCGAGAGCCCAGGAATCCTGCCGTATTCAATACCCTCCGGAATCAGGCGACCCTCCTGCCGGCGGCCGCGCTCGATGGCCGCAGACTGCCGCCTGAGGTAGCCTTCGTACTTGAACTCGGTCTCGAGGCTCACCAGATCGAGAGCCCCATCGCGACCATCCCGCTCGAGCGTCAGCGAGCCCCCGGTGCATAAATCCTCGAGCGTGGCGCCAGGCTGCTTCAGCGCGCGAGCCGCCGGCACGCGCTCTCCGTTCCTCACGGTCACGACGCTCCCCTCAATCCTGGTCCGGTTGCGCTCGAACCGGGCGCGCCGCCTGCAGAACCGGTCCCACCGCTCGTCGTCGACGAGGCCAAGTTCGCGCCCCTGCGGCGTCAGGCGCAGGTCGGCGTTGTCGATGCGCAGCATGAGCCGGTGCTCCGCCCGCGAGGTGAACATCCGATACGGCTCCAGGCACCCCCGGGTCGTGAGATCATCGACGAGCGTCCCGATGTAGCTGGACTCGCGTCCGAACACCGAACCCTCGCGCCCTCTCACCCGGTGCGCCGCGTTGATTCCCGCCACCAGCCCCTGGGCGGCGGCCTCTTCGTATCCAGACGTTCCGTTGATCTGGCCGGCCAGGAACAGTCCCTTGACCCGCTTGGTCTCGAGCGTAGATCTGAGTTCGGTCGGTTGCACGAAATCATACTCCACCGCGTACCCCGGTCTGAGCATCACCGCCTCCTGGAGCCCCGGCAGCGCCCGGATCAACTCCCCCTGAACCGCTACCGGCAGGCTCATCGAGTAGCCGTTCACGTAGATTTCGTCCACATCGAGTCCTTCCGGCTCCAGGAAGATCTGGTGACGCTCCCTGTCCGGGAAACGCATCACCTTGTCCTCGAGCGAAGGACAGTACCGCGGGCCGATCCCCGTAATCTGCCCGTTGAAGAGCGGCGATTCGCCGATGCGCGCTCGCACGAGCTCGTGGACCCGCGCCGTCGTGTGCAGCACGTGACAGACGATCTGCGGCCGCTGGATCGCCTCCGACATGAACGAGAACGGGACGGGCGGCTCATCCCCCCGCGCTTCCTCGAACCGGGAGAAATCGATCGTCCTGCGATCCAGCCTCGGCGGCGTGCCCGTCTTCAACCGGCCCCATTCGAAGCCGAACGACTTGATCGAGTCCGCCAGCTCCTCCGAGGGCGGTTCCCCGGCCCGGCCCGCGGGCTGGCGCTCCGGACCCACGTGGACGAGCCCGTTCAGAAACGTGCCGGTCGTGACGACGACCGCGCGGCAGCGATGCACCTCTCCACTCTCGAGCGCGACGCCCGACACGCCTGAGTCATCGGTGCACAGCCGCCCGGCCCGCCCGATGATCCAGCCGATGTTCGCCTCCCGACGCAGCGCGTCCCGGACCCAGGCCCCGTACCGCCGTTTGTCAGCCTGCGCGCGCGGCGACCACACCGCAGGCCCGCGGCTCCGGTTCAGCAGCTTGAACTGCAGGCCGGTTTCGTCGATGGCGCGACCCATCAGGCCGCCGAGCGCGTCGATCTCGCGCACGAGGTGCCCCTTGGCCGTGCCGCCGATGGCGGGGTTGCACGGCATGTGCGCCACGGTGCGATCCGAAAGCGTACAAATGCCTACGGCGACGCCCATTCGGGCGCATGCCCACGCGGCCTCCACGCCGGCGTGGCCGGCGCCGATCACGATCACCTCGAAGTCTTGAGGCATCCAAAAGTTACCGCAGCATTCGGCCGGCGATGCATCCCGCCCGCGGCGTTGCTCGTCGGTCCTCCTCCTCGCGCTTTGCGGGGCGGGCGCCTCGCCCCCCTTGCGCGTCAGCGTAATTACGTAAGGCAGGACTGAGTCTCGCCTACTTGCCAATGCAGAAGCGATCGAAGATTGCGTGGAGCACGTCGTCGGCGCCGCGCGGGCCCGTGATCTCCTCGAAGCACGCGCGCGCCTCGCTGATGTCCAGCAGCACGAACTCCTCCGGTGTGCCGTCGGCCGCCGACACCCGCGCACGTTCCAGCGCGCCGCGCGCCCGCGTCAGCAGTTCCACGTGTCGCACGTTGGTCACCGCCGGCACGTCCCGCAGGCTCTCGCGGCCCGTCAGCGCCGCGACGAGCATGGCTCGGAGATCTGCCAGGCCGGCGCCCGTCGCGGCGGAGACGACCACGGCATCTTCGAGCCCGCACAATCGGTGGTCCCAGGCGTGCGGCAGATCCGATTTGTTCGCGGCGATGACCCGCGGGATGCTGCGCGTCGACGCGAGCGTCGCGGCATCGTCGGCGGTCAGCGCGCGCGACAGGTCCAGCACGATCAGCACCGCGGCGGCGACCGCGCGAGTGGCGACGGCGCGCGAAATGCCTTCCTGCTCCACCTCGTCGGCCGGGTCGGCGTGCACGCCGGCCGTGTCGACCAGCGTGACGGGAACGCCGTCCAGGTCGATCGTTTCGGTGACCAGGTCCCGCGTCGTGCCCGGCAGGGCGGTGACGATTGATCGATCGGCGCGGGCGAGGGCGTTGAAGAGGCTCGACTTGCCTGTATTGGGGCGTCCGGCGATCGCGACGCTGACGCCTTCGCGCACGAGGCGTCCGGCCGCCGCATGGGCGAGGAGCCCGTCGAGCCGCGCCACGATCGCGCTCAGCCCGTCGGCCACACCGGCCGGCTCCAGGAAGTGATAGCCCTCGTCCGGAAAGTCGAGCGACGCCTCGAGCCTCGCGACCAGGTCGAGCAGCGCGCGATCGATCTCCACGATTCTCCCGGTCAGCGTGCCTTCGAGCTGATCGAATGCCGCGCGCGCCTGCAGCGGCGTGACAGCCTCGACGAGGTCTCGGACGGCCTCCGCCTGGACGAGATCGATGCGACCGTTGAGATACGCGCGGAACGTGAACTCGCCGGGCTCGGCGAGCCGCGCCCCGTGCCCGAGCGCCGCCTGGACGATCGCGCGCAGCAGCACGGGACTGCCGTGGGCGCTGATCTCGACGACGTGATCGCCGGTGTAGGAGCGCGGGGCCGGGAACCAGGTGAGGATCGCCTGGTCGGCCGCCTCGTGCGCGCCGAGCACCCTGGCGAACGTGGCGCGCCGGGGCTCCAGCGGCTCGCAGCGTCCGGCGAGCGCGGCGGCCACCTGCGGTGCGCCGGGTCCGCTGACTCGGACGACACCAATCCCGCCCCGGCCCTGAGGCGTCGCGATCGCCACGATCGTGTCATCGACTCGAAACATCGCGCAGTTCGCGGGCGCCGTCTCCGGCCCGGCCGGCACACCCCGGACGATTACTTGAGGGAGATGATCACCGTCTTCAGGAAGGCGTCGCCGATGCTCTCCGACGACAGCGCGGGATCCTCTGCCACCGTGAGATGGACGAGTCTCCGGGCGTAGGGATTGAGCGGTCCCATCTCCTGTGGGGCGCCGGTCGACTTGGCCTTCTCCATGATGAAGCGGGCCATCTGCTTCAGCTCGGCGTCCTTCGCCTTGCGGTAGTCGAGGCAATCCACCACGAACGAGCGATCGTCGTCGAGATGGCGCCTGAAGGCGGTGTTCACGATCTGCTGCAGCGCGTCCAGCGCTTCGGCCCGTCGTCGGAGCAGGTGCTCCCCGCCTTCACCCGAGATCTCGACACGCACGCTGTCGGGCTCGTCGCGGACCGTGACCTGGAGGGGGAGACCCATCGCGGCCAGCGTCTTCTCCAGGAACTCGCGCACCTGGCCGTGGAGATCCATTACTTGCGCTCCTTGGCTGCCTGCGCCGAACGGCCGGCGCCGGCGTTCTTCAGGCGCCGCTCGGCCGGCGGCCTGACAGCGTGCTGGGGCGACGGACCAATCAGCCGGTTCGTGACGACCTGCTGACCGATCGCCCAGATGTTGCTCGCCGTCCAGTAGAGCACGAGCCCGCTCGGCGCCCACATCAGCATGGCCGTGAACATGATCGGCATGAACAGCATCATCTTCTGCTGAACGGGATCGGCGGTGGACGGAGTCATCTTCGTCTGCACGAACTGCGAGATGCCCATCAGCACCGGCGTCACGAAGTACGGATCGTGCGCCGACAGATCCCGGATCCACCCGATGAAGGGCGCACCCCGCAGCTCGATCGCCACGACCAGCATCGAGTAGAACGCGAGGAGCACGGGGAAGGTGAGGAGCATGGGAACGCAGCCGCTGGCCGGGTTCACGCCGCGCTCGCGATACAGGTTCATCAGCTCGGCGTTCATCTTCGAGCGCGCGGGATCGCTCACTTTCAGCTTCGAGTAGCGCTCCTGAATCGCCTTCACCTCGGGCTGCAGCTCCTGCATGCGGCGCATCGATACGACGCTCTTGTGGCGGAGCGGGAACATCACGAGGTTGATGATCACCGTGAGCACGATGATCGACCAGCCGTAATTGCCGATGTAGCCGTTCACCCATTTGAGCGATCGCAGCAGCGGCACCACCAGCCAGTCGAACATGCCGAAGTCGATCGCGCGGGTCAGGTCCGGGCTGATCGCGTACAGCACGTCGTAATCCTTCGGCCCGAAGAAGAACCGCGCGTCGCGCGGCGGTGCCGCGAATCGTGCGCTCCAGTCCACGAACTGGAGTCCCTTGTCGGAGCCCGGCACCGGGACCGGCACCGGCTCGTATTCGACGCGCGCCGCCTGGTGCGGCAGCAGCGCGCTGAGGAAGTAGTGGTCCTCCACGCCGACGAACCCGAACTGCCCCTCCTGTACGCGCTGCTCGGCGATGCTGCCGAAGCTCACGCGGGTGACGTCCCCGTCGCGATAGAACACCGGCTGCGGAGCGGGGTTGTAGGTCATCCCGCTTCCCACGATCCCCGTGCCCAGTGCCGGCCCCCACCGGATCGTCGGGTTGAGGCTGGTCTCTCCCCGGCTGACATCGACGGAGAACTCGATGATGTAGGGCGCGTCCGGCCTGATCGTGAATTCCTTCCGTGCCCGCAGCCCGCTCGCGTCGCCGTACTCGAAGGCGAGCGAGCCTGGACTCGTCTCCGCCTGCACCGAATCGGCGCTCGGTTTGAAGAGGGCCTGCGCGAGGATCCCCGCCACGCCGGCGTCTTCCATCTGAAGCGAGAACGGACGGGTGGCGTCCGTGAGGGCGTGCGGGACCAGCTCCAGCGGCTGGCCGGATTCGTCCCGGTAGTTCTTCAGCCGCCAGCTCTCGAGCACCGCGCCCCGGTTCGAGAACACCGCGCGCACGGCGGAGTTCTCGAACACCACGTCCTGCTCTCCGGCTGCCGCCACCACCGGCTGCGACTCCACGTTCACCGGCGTGGGTTCGGCGGGGATCGCCTGCTCTGGCGTCCGCGGTGCGGGTGGCACCGCGCGCTCTGCGCCTCCGGGGCGAGCCGCTGGCTGCGCCTCCGGCGGCGGTGGCGGCGGGAAGAGCGCCTGCCACCCGTACAGGACGATGAACGACAGGATGACCGCGAGAAGAACCTTTCGTTCCATGCAGATACAGCTACGATCTTGGCGCCCGGTCGGGCACCGGATCGAACCCGCTCGACCCCAGTGGATGACAACGGGCCAGGCGACGCACACCGAGCAGGCCTCCGCGGACCACGCCGTGGCGGACGACGGCCTCGCGGGTGTAGGTCGAGCAGGAGGGGATGTACCGGCAGGATCCCGCGAAGAGGGGAGAGATCAGCCCCTTGTACAGCATCAGGATCCCAAGGGCCACGCGCTGGGGCAGCGTCAGCGGGGCCTCGCCAGCAATCCCGGTCGGCATGTCAGCGGGCAAGGGATCTCGCGCCTCCTCCGGCACAGCGCCGGAGCACCGCATGAAAGTCCTGCTCGAGGCTGTCAAAGGCGGCATCGAAGAGCTCGCGACGGGCAATGACCACGACATCGAGGCCGTTGCGGGCGGACAGAGCCTCGCTCCGCCGGAATATCTCTCGAATCAGTCGTTTAGCCCTGTTTCTCCGGACGGCGTTTCCAATCTTCTTCGACGCCACGATGCCCACGCGCGACGTGCCGGCCTGATTGGGGGCGGCGACCAGGGTGAAGTATCGGCCGTGGGCGCGCCGGCCCGTCTCGAACACCTGCTGGAACTCGGCCCGGCGTCGCAGCCGACGCGTCTGGGCGAAGCGCTGGGAGGCCATGGCGCGGCTGGACACCCCCGGGACCGGGTTCGACGTCTGACGGTCGAACTCCTGACAGGTCAGGCGGAAGACACCGTGAGGCGCTTGCGACCCTTGGCGCGGCGGCGCTTCAGCACGAGGCGTCCGTTCTTCGTGCTCATCCGGACGAGGAAGCCGTGCGTCCGACGGCGGCGGCGCCGGTTGGGCTGGAATGTACGCTTCATGATGTCGGACCCTTGGGACGAATCGAATGCTGTCGGAGAAACCTCGATAGTAGCCAACGCCCGGCTCGAGTGTCAATCGCCGAGCAGGTCCGGGGTTGCGGTCTCGTCGTCTCCCCCGGCCCGCTTCGCGGGAAGGTCGGGTCGCGGGGTGCGATTGTCTGACGAGGGGGGCTGTGCTACAGTCGCCGTCCCTGCTTCCGCGGGAACTTCAGCCCCAGAGGCGTAGGGGCTCCCCCCGAAGTTTTCCACAACTGTGGAAAAAAATGTGGAAAAGCCACGGTTTTCGCCCGTCCCTCCCGCCCCGGTGCCGGTGCAATGGGCCTTTTGGCGAGGCGAAGGCCGAAACGCCCCGTAGTTTCGGGCTGCGGGTGCTGTCGAGGCGCGTAAACGGGCTGTGACGCCGGCCCGTTCCAGGGGCGAAAGCCGGAAGAGGGTTGACCTGGCTGTGAATGCGGACGTTCGATTGGCCGGCAGCACGATCTGGGACCTGGTGCTCGCGAGGATCGAGACCAAGGTCAACCGGCACAGCTTCTACACCTGGTTCAAGCCCACCTCCCTGCTGGCCGACGAGGGTCGCACGCTTCAGGTGAGGGTCCCGAACCCGCTGTTCCGGGACTGGCTGACGAAGCACTATTCAGGCGTTCTCGACGAGGCGCTCGCCGACGTCGATCGGTCCGGCGTGGCGGTGTCGTTCGTGACGGCGGATGCGGCGCCGGCAGCGCCGCCGGTGCTCGAGGACGAGCCCTCGGCCGAACAGATCTCGGACGCGCAGCCGGGCGGCCTTGCCCCGCGTTACTCGTTCGATACCTTCATCGTCGGGCCGTCGAACCAGTTCGCGCACGCGGCCTGCCGCGCCGTGGCCGAGGCGCCGTCCCGCTCCTACAACCCGCTGTTCATCTACGGTGGCGTGGGTCTCGGCAAGACCCACCTGATGCACGCGATCGGCCATTACGTGCTGAACCACCTGGCCACGCTGAAGCTGACCTACATCTCGTCCGAGCGTTTCATGAACGAGATGATCAACGCGGTGCGCTACGACCGGATTCTGGATTTCCGCGAGCGCTACCGGAGCGTGGACGTGCTGCTGGTGGACGACATCCAGTTCATCGCCGGCAAGGAAGGCACGCAGAACGAGTTCTTCCACACGTTCAATGCGCTGTACGACGCGCAGAAGCAGATCGTCATCAGCAGCGACTGCCCGCCGCACGAGATTCCCTCGCTGGAGGAGCGGCTGCGCTCCCGCTTCGAGTGGGGCCTGATCGCCGACATCCAGCCCCCGGATCTCGAGACCAAAGTGGCGATCCTGCGGAAGAAGGCGGACGCCGAAGGCATCCCCCTGCCCGACAACGTGGCGCTCTACATCGCCGGAAAGATCAAGTCGAACATTCGGGAGCTCGAAGGCTCGCTGATTCGACTGATCGCCTACGCATCGCTGACCGGGCGCGAGATCTCGCTGCAGCTCGCCCAGGACGTGCTGCGCAACATCCTGCAGCACGACGAGAAGGCGGTCACGATCGAGATCATCCAGAAGTTCGTCTCCGAGTACTACCAGCTGAAGGTCGCCGACCTGAAGTCGCGCAACAACTCCAAGTCGGTCGCGATGCCGAGGCAGATCGCGATGTACCTCTGCAAGTCGCTCACGACTGCGTCATTGCCGGAGATCGGGCGCAGCTTCGGCGGCAAGCACCACTCGACCGTCATCCACTCGATTCGAAAGATCGAGGATCTGCGGCAGCGCGACGGGGATTTCAACAATCTCATCAACACACTGACCGAATCGTTCCGCTAGGCCGGCCGCGGGCTCCGGCCGGTTTTCCACAGTCGCCCCGCGGGGCGGCCGCCGAACCGCTGTGCACGGGACGGAGCGGGCGTTCCGTGCACGGGTCGTCCGCTGGCGGACCGCTGTCGAACCCGAAGGTTTTTGCACAAGCTAACTGCAAGCAAGGCAACGATTAACGCCAGGTATTTGGGTTTTGAACAGGACCTCTTTCTTGTTATAATTCTTTGTTTCTTAGATCTCCATCTGTTGAACAAGGGATCCGGGCGCTCGTCGCTCCCCCGCGAGGTCATCACCACCATGGAACTGGTCGTCCGCAAGACCGATCTACTGCGCGAACTGCAGCTGTTCCAGGGCATCGTCGAGCGCAAGAACACCATCCCGATTCTCGCGAACGTGCTCCTCGAGGCCAACGCTGACGAGGTGAAGCTGCTCGCGACGGACCTTGAGGTGGGTCTGCGGAGCCGCTGCGTCGCCGCAGTGTCCAAGGGGGGCTCGCTGACGCTGCCGGCGAAGAAGCTCTACGAAATCGTCAAGGCGCTGCCCGAGACCGACGTCCGCATCGAAGAGGATCGCAACGGCGTGAAGGTCGCCGCCGACCGGTTCGATTCGCGCATGCAGACGCTTCCGCGCGAGGATTTCCCGACCCTGCCCGAGGCGACCGGCACGTTCAGCGCCACGCTGCCGCGCGAGGTGCTGAAGCAGATGGTGGCGAAGACGCAGTTCGCGATCACCGGCGAGGACACGCGCTACTTCCTCAACGGGGCGCTGTTCATTCTGCGGTCCGACTCGATGAGCCTCGTCTCGACGGACGGCCATCGGCTGGCGCTCGTGACCGTGCCGCGCGAGGGGGGCCGGTCGAAGGCGGGGGGCGAGGACGAGGTCCGGGTGATTCTGCCGCGCAAGACGCTGCTCGAGCTGGCGCGCCTGCTGGCGGAAGCCGACACAGACATCCGGTTCGAGCGCGGCGAGAACCACCTGTTCTTCGACATCGGAGGCCGCCTGCTGATCTCGCGCATGATCGACGGGCAGTTTCCGGCGTTCGAGCGGGTGATTCCGAAGAGCAACGACAAGCGGGTGGAGTTCGATCGCGATCGGCTGACGAGCGCCGTGAAGCGCGTGGCGCTGCTGTCGAACGAGCGGTCCCGCGCCGTGAAGTTCCAGATCGACAAGGGCAAGGTGGAGATTGCGTCGAGCAGCCCGGAGTTCGGCGAGGCGAAGGAACTGCTGATCGTCGACTATCCGGGGGCACCGGTGACGATCTGCTTCAACGCTCAGTACGTGCTGGATTTTCTCGCGGTCGTCGAAACCGACTCGGTCGGTCTGGAGTTCAAGGACGACATGAGCCAGGCCGTGATGAAGCCGATCGGCGCGGAGGGCTACGAGTACACCTACGTCATCATGCCGATGAGGGTCTGACCGAACGGCGCCTCCGGCCGCGGCGTCGCCGCCGCGGCGGCGCGCGGGCGGCCCGCGGGCCGGGGTGCACGCATTCTCCTGATGTCTCAACTCGAATCTCCACACGACGACCCGCAGCCCGGCGCTGACCTCGAGGCGGGCGGAAGCCCGGCGGCTGCGTCCGGCTCGGACAACGGCCACGGCGGCGCCCCCGACGACTACAGCGCGGACAAAATCAAGGTCCTCGAAGGCCTGGAGGCGGTGCGCAAGCGTCCCGCGATGTACATCGGGTCGACGGGCACGCCCGGGCTGCATCACCTCGTCTACGAGGTCGTGGACAACTCGATCGACGAGGCGCTGGCGGGATTCTGCGACCAGGTGAACGTCACGATCCACATCGACAACTCGGTCACGGTCGTCGACAACGGCCGCGGCATCCCGGTGGACCATCACGTGAGCGGCCGCTCGGCGGCCGAGGTCGTGCTGACCGTCCTTCACGCCGGAGGCAAGTTCGACAACGAGAGCTACAAGGTGTCCGGCGGCCTCCACGGCGTCGGCGTCTCAGTGGTCAACGCCCTTTCGGAGACGCTGGAGCTCGAGATCTGGCGCAACGGGCAGGTGCACAAGCAGCTCTACGAGCGCGGCAAGCCGGCCGGCGATCTCGAGACCACCGGCACCACGAAGAAGCGCGGGACGAAGATCACGTTCAAGCCGGATGCGCAGATCTTCGAGACGATCGAGTTCAGCTTCGACGTGCTGGCGCAGCGCCTCCGCGAGCTGGCCTTCCTCAACGGCGGCGTCACCATCACCATCGACGACGAGCGTGACGGCAAGAGCCACACGTTCCTCTACGAAGGCGGCATCAACTCCTTCGTGCAGTATCTGAACCAGAACAAGGCGGCGATCAACGACAAGCCGATCTACATGCACGGCGAGCGCGAGGGAGTCGACGTCGAGATCGCGCTGCAGTGGAACGACGGCTACACCGAGACGGTCTACTCGTTCGCGAACAACATCAACACGCACGAGGGGGGCACCCACCTCTCCGGGTTCCGGTCGGCGCTGACGCGGACGATCAACTTCTACTCGGGCCGCAACAACCTCGCCAAGGACCTGAAGGACGCGAGCATCAGCGGCGACGACATCCGCGAAGGGCTCACGGCCGTCATCAGCGTGAAGATCCCCCGGCCGCAGTTCGAGGGGCAGACGAAGACGAAGCTCGGGAACACCGAGGTCAAGGGGATCGTCGAGGCCATCGTCAACGACCGCCTGGGGGCCTACCTCGAGGAGCACCCGTCGGTGGCGCGGCGGATCATCGGCAAGGCCGTCGACGCGGCCCGCGCCCGCGAGGCCGCCCGGAAGGCGCGGGATCTCGTGCGGCGGAAGGGAGCGCTCGACAGCAGCAGCCTGCCGGGCAAGCTGGCCGACTGCCAGGAGCGCGACCCCGCGCTCAGCGAGCTCTACATCGTCGAAGGCGAGTCGGCCGGCGGGTCGGCGAAGCAGGGGCGCGACCGGCGGTTCCAGGCCATTCTGCCGATCAAGGGCAAGATCCTGAACGTCGAGAAGGCCCGCTTCGACAAGATGCTCAGCAGCGACGAGATCAAGACGATGATTGCCGCGCTCGGCTGCGGAATCGGCGCCGAGGACTACGATCCGGCGAAGCTCCGGTACCACCGCATCATCATCATGACCGACGCGGACGTGGACGGATCGCACATCCGCACGCTGCTGCTGACGTTCTTCTACCGCCAGATGCGGGACCTCGTGGACGCGGGCTACGTGTACATCGCGCAGCCCCCGCTCTTCCGCGCCAAGCGCGGTCGGAACGAGTTCTTCATCCGGAACGAGCGCGAGATGGAGAAATGGCTGATCGGCCGCGCCGCCGAGTCGCGCATGCTCGTGCTCCCCGACGGGACGCAGCTCGCGGGCGCCGAGCTGGAGGCAAGCCTCGAGAAGCTGATGGCGTTCCTGAAGTACCTGCAGATCGTCGAGCGCCGCGGGCCTCCCCGCGACGTCGTGCTCGCGCTGCTCGAGCGCGGCGCGCGCGACAAGGCGTTCTTCAGCGACGCTGCCCGCATGCAGGCGCTCGCCGACGCGCTCGCGGGTCCGGTCCGCACGGCGAGCGTGCAGCCCGACGAAGAGCATCAGGCGCTGGGGCTCGTCATCGAGGACCGCAGCGGCGGGTACCCGCGGCACCACCGCGTCGATCTGGATTTCGTCTCGACGAGCGAGTTCCGCACCCTCGCCGCGAGCTACCAGGACGTTCGCGGGATCCGCCCGCCGCTCGTGGTCCGGACGCAGGCGGCGCAGGCCGAGTCGGACGAGGCGGCCGCCGGCGCCGCCGCCCACGAGACGGCGATCGGCGGTGCCCCGCTGGACGAGGCGACGCGGCTCGCGGCCGAGTCGAAGACGCCGGACGTCAGCTCGATGCCGAGGGCCGTCGCCCGGCCCCGCGACGCGGACGTCCGCGTCGAGACGCTCGACGAGCTGGTCGAGCTCTTCATCGGCGCGGGCAAGAAGGGGTTCGACGTGAACCGCTACAAGGGCCTCGGCGAGATGAACCCGGACACGCTCTGGGAGACCACGATGAATCCCGAGACGCGCACGCTGCTGCAGGTGCGCGCCGAGGACCATACCGAGGCGGACCTGATGTTCACGACCCTGATGGGCGATCAGGTCGAGCCCCGTCGCAAGTTCATCGAAGACAACGCGCTCGACGTCAAGAACTTGGATATCTAGGACGAACGGCTCTGGGCTCTGGGCTCCAGGCTCACGGGGGCTCCAGTCTTCCCAGAGCCCAGAGCCCAGAGCCCAGAGCCTCTCTAAAGCCCAGAGCCCAGAGCCTAGAGCCCGAGACTAGCCCCCTATGCCCGACTTC